>NZ_JAGPYD010000023.1:0-90706 GCF_018070255.1 Streptomyces sp. RK62
CGGACATGCAGAGCGTCCCGGTCCGGTTCCGCGTAGACGGCCACGCTGGCGATACCGGCATCCCGGCAGGCCCGGGCCACGCGGACAGCGATTTCGCCACGGTTGGCGATGAGCACCTTGCGCACGACGGCCCTCTCCTCGCTCGGCAGAATTCTGGGATGACCGAGCGCGCCCCGGGTATTTCGACTTCCTGGGCGGCGCCCGAATACCTGTCCATCGTCGGCGCGGGAGAGGGCGCTGTTCAACCGTCGCCCATTAAGCCTTCGGACCAGATCGACAGGCCCGCTACCGCTTTGTTGGCACAGGGCAAGGCGAATGTCAGAAAAGCGTCAGGCGGACCGTCGGGGCGTGGGGCGCGGCTTTCCGAATCCCCATCCGTACATACGGATTCACGGAGTCCGGAAAAGGCGTCCGGGCAGCGGAAAGGGCGGGCTCCGTCGTGCGGAGCCCGCCCTGTGTCCGGCCGGCGGGTGGCGTGTGTGTCGCCTCCCGCCGGATGTGCCGTCAGCCGCTGCCGAAGCGGAAACCGACCCCGCGCACGGTGACGATCCAGTCGCTGCCGCCCAACTTGCCGCGCAGGCTGCTGACATGGGTGTCGACGGTGCGCCGTGACCAGGAACCGCCCCAGACCTGCTGCATGATCCGCTTGCGCGAGATCACGGTCTCCGGGTGGGAGGCCAGCAGATGCAGCAGGTCGAACTCCTTGCGGGTCAGTTCGACGACCCGGCCGTGCAGGCTGACCTCGCGGGAGGCGGCGTCGATGCGTAACGGCCCGCGCAGCACGACCTGTTCGGCCTGGATCTGCGGTCGGGAGCGGCGCATGACCGCGTCCATCCGGGCCATCAGCTCCCGGAAGCCGTACGGCTTGACGAGGTAGTCGTCGGCGCCGGCCTGGAGGCCGAGGACGCGGTCCAGTTCCGTGCCCCACCCGGTCACGGCGATGAGCGGTACGTCGCTGAGCGCGCGGATGGAGCGGCACACCTCCAGGCCGTCCACGTCGGGCAGTTCCAGGTCGAGCAGGACGATGTCCGAGAGTTGGTACGACTGCAGGGCCGCGTTCCCCGTGGCGACCCCTTCGACATGGTGACCGTGCCGCCGGAGTCCGGCGGCCAGCGCCTCCCTGTCGCCGGTGTTGTTCTCGACGACCAGGACCCGCCAGTTGGTCGTGGACTTGCGGATCTGGGCCGGGACGGGCTGTCGGATCTCCAGAGTGCTGCTCGTGGCGCGTTGACTCACTGCTCTCCCCCTGAACACGTAGTTCCCGCTCGAGCACTTCGCTGGACGAGCCTAAAAACCTACCTCTCGGTTTGTCAAAAAAAGACTAGGTAAACTTACTATCAGTCACAACAACTGCGGCTTTCGCCGGAGTTGATGCAAAGTGAAGGATCAATTCCGCTGCACAGCGTCATCGCTCTCACGATCTCCACTTCGCCTCGCGAGTAATTTTCGACCGTGAACCAGATGCGAACAGCCACTGACGGCGAACGCGGTATGTTCTTGACCTCCCCCTGAAGAACCAAAGGTGCGCAGGTAGGGACCTGAAACGGTCGCGCCGGACGTGTTCCGCTCCCGGGAACGCGGTGGTATACCGTCCAGAACGTTCTCGGTCGGCTGATTCCCTGCTTCCACTTCACCCTCAGCCTGGTCCTGAGGTGGGAAAGTGTGATCTTCTGGGCAGTACTGACGGAGTGTCGATAACGTTGAGGGCCGCCGACCACACCGACGCTCCCCTCGGGTGGGCACTCGCGCCCGCTAAACAGACCTTCAAGTCCGTTTCGGGACGGGCGGGATGAGAGGATGCACGCAGGTGGGACTACAACAGGAGAGGGCGATCCGCACCCGGCGGCTGATGCTCAAGTCGGCGGCCGAGGTCTTCGACCGTGAGGACTACGCCTCGGCCAGACTCTCCGACATCAGCGCGCGGGCCAACATGAGCACCGGCGCGCTGCACTTCCACTTCGCGAACAAGGAGGAGCTGGCACAGGCCGTCGTGAGCGAGGCCCGCGGCACCCTCTGGCTCGCGGCCCGCAGCGCGTACGAGCGCACCCCTGAGCCGCTCCAGGCGCTCACCGACGTCTCCCACACCCTCAGCCAACTGCTGTGCTGGGACGTCGTGTCGCGGTCCGGGCTGCGGCTGGACAACGACCGGTCCCGGCGCGGGCGGGAGCGGTTCCTGCACGGCTGGCACGCGAGCGTGCGGCGGCTGCTGGAACGGGCGCGGCAGGAGGGCAGCCTGGCGAAGCAGGTCCACCTCCAGGCGGTGACCTGCGCGATCGTCGCCGCGACGACGGGGATAGGGGTGCTGATCAAGGGGGGTGAGGCGGAGCGGACACGGCTCGCCTTCACCGGGTTCTGGCAGGGCTTCCTGCCGGGGCTCGCCGTACCGGAGCTGCTCGGCCGGCTGAACCCCGGCGGGACCGACGAGGTGGTGGAGTACGCGGTGGCCGTCTCCCGCTACCTGCCCTTCGCCCCGGACGAGACCGTCGGCCCGGAACGGACGGCGTCCGGCGTGGGCTGAGCCCGGCCGGGCCCCCGCTCCGGGGCGGGCTCCGCGTTCCGGTACCGGTCCGCGTACCGGGCGAGGCCCTCGGCGAACTCCGGTCCGGGGGAACGGCCGAGGGCGTCCCAGACCGGCGTGCCGTCGAACCAGTGGTCCACGGCGAGCAGGTCGAGATGGTGCCGGGCCACCGGATGCCCGCGCAGCCGGGCGCGTGCCTCGTCGAGGGGCAGCGTGGGGAGGGCCCCCGGAATTAGACCGTACGTTTCGGCGACCGCGGCGATCAGCTCCTCGCCGCGTACCGGCCGGGGATGGGCCACGAACCGGACACCGCCCGCACGTTCCGACGGGGTGAGCGCGGCCGAAAGCAGTGCCCTCCCCAGGGCCGCGGCGTCGACCGCCGACTGCCGTCCGAGCGGTCCTTCGGGCAGGGCGCCGAGCGTCCGCAGCAGCGTCAGCACACCGGGCACCACCCAGCGGTCGCCCGCCCCGTACACGAGGTGGGGCCGCAGGACCGTGCCGCCGGCCGCGCGCACATGGGCCTCGGCCGCCGCCCGCGTCCGGCTGGTGTCCGACCCGGGCGCGACCGGGAGTCCGTCCGGCCGGGCCCGGCGGAACGGCCCTCGGCCGTGCACCGCCGCGGTGCTCAGATACACGAACCGCCCGACGCCGGCCCGCCGTGCCTCCTCGACCAGGGCCCGGGTGCCGAGGGCGTTGGTGCGCCGCAGCGCCTCGGGGTCGCCGCCGACGCGGGACGCGCAGTGCACCACGGCGTCGACGCCGTCGCAGACACCGGTGAGCGAGGCGGGTTCGGTGAGGTCGCCGCGTACATAGGTGACCGGGACGCCCGCCGCCGGGCCGGGACGGGGCGGTGGGACCGTGCGGACCAGCAGCCGCAGCCGTACGCCCCCCGCGGCGCCGGCCGCGGCGACCACATGGCCGCCGACGAACCCACCGGACCCGGTCACCAGGAGGTGCCGGGTCACCCGTCGTCCCGTACGGCGGCGGAGAGCGTCGCGGTGAACACGGGCTCCTCCCCCTGCAATCCCCGCACCCGCACCACCACGCCCAGCTCGGGGTCGGTCTCGTAGCCGGCCAGGATCCAGCAGGGGTCGGCCAGTTCGCAGTACTTGTGGAAGGCGACCCGCATCGAGGCCGGGTGGAAGTCGTGCCCGGGGGTGAGCGCGGCGGCCGCCTGCCGGCCCGCCTCCAGGAGCACCATGCCGGGGACGTGGTCGTTGGGGCGGGCGAAGAGCGTCGGGTGGGCGACGTTCACCCGCAGCCGCCAGCCGGGACGGTGCTTGGAACGGGCGAGGACGACGTCGGCGGGATCGGTGCGGCCGGTCTCGTGGGCGGGGACGGCGGGCAGCAGCGGCACCGAGCGGCCGGCGGCGCCCATGCTCGAGCCGCGCAGCCTGCGGTAGACGCGGGCGGAGGTGCAGTACAGGACGCCCATGCTGGTGGCGAGCACCCGGCCGAGCCGCTGGAAGCGCAGGTCGACCCGCATCCCGACGAGGCGCCCGGCGCGCAACTGGACGTCGGAGCACTCGACGACCACGTCGATCGGGCCGGAGGCGGCGAGCACGGTGAACTCGTCGGTCAGCAGGCGGTAGCCGAGCTCCTGCATCAGGAACTGGTCGCCGACGGGGACGCCGTACTCGGCGTGCGCCAGCATCATCGTGGCCTGCCGGGTGGTCTCGGCGACCAGCATCGGGTCCTGCCGTCCGCCGGGCAGCGGCGCGAAGAAGCGGTGCGCGGCGGGCCAGTCCACGCTGACGAGGTAGCGGTGTTCGGACAGCCGCAGCCAGTCGACCGGGAAGCGGTCGGCGGGGTCGGGGCGGTGGCAGAGCTCCCCGGTGGCCCGTCCATCGGGAATCAGAACCGGGGAGTCGGTCTGGTATGCGAGGCGAACGAGGGTCTGTTCGGGGCGGTTCGCCGGGGTGTGCTCGGCGTGCGGACGGCCCGGACGGGCCGTCGGGGCCACCGAGGCGGTGTCGGATCGTTCCTGCGCCGTGGTCAGATGCGGACGGGACCCTATGAACCTGTCGACTACGGATATAGCGGGATCAGCCATGGAGTGCCCCCTGAGTCGAGTGATGCGGGAATAGTTCCCCTCTCGACAAAAGACTGGCAGTCCGGTTCTCTTTGCGGGGGAACCTGACCAAGCTCTGACATAGAAACAGGCACGGGGGCATGGCACGTCAAGCGCGAGCGATCCAGACCCGCACGTCGATCCTGCTGGCGGCGGCGGAGGTGTTCGACGAGCGTGGCTACAGCACGGCCACCATCACGGAGATCATCGCGCGGGCCGGCGTGACGAAGGGGGCGCTGTACTTCCACTTCTCGTCCAAGGAGGATCTGGCCCTCGGGGTGATAGCGGCGCAGCTGGAGCTGGGGCCGCTGCCCGCGCAGCGCACGAAGCTGCAGGAACTCACCGACCAGGGGCTGCTGTTCGCCCATCAGCTGCAGCACGATCCGCTCACCCGGGCCAGTGTCGGGCTCGCCATGGACCAGTGGAGCGAGAGCGGGGAGAACGGGGAGGGCGGCAACCCGTTCCACGGCCGCCCGTTCCAGGAGTGGGCGGACCGGCTGACCGAGCTGCTCGACGAGGCGCGGAAGCGCGGGGAGCTGCTGCCGCACGTGGATCCGGCGGAGACGGCGGAGCTGCTGTCCGGGGCCTTCACCGGCATCCAGTGGACGTCGCAGGTGCTGTGCCAGCGCCGGGATCTGACGCGCCGGGTCATCGCGATGTTCCGGCATCTGCTGCCGAGCGTGGCGATGCCGCAGATCCTGCCGACGCTGGAGCTCACCCCGGAGCGGGCCGTCGCCCTCCTCGCCTCGCGCGACGCCGCGCTGGAGGCGGAGGAGGCCGAGGACGGCGAGGGCGACGCCGCCTAGGGGATGTCCGACAGGGCCTGGCGGCCGGTGCGGGCGGCGTCCTCCAGCCGGTAGCCGACGCCGCGCACCGTGGTGATCCAGCCCTCGCCGAGCTTGGCGCGCAACGCGCTGACATGGGTGTCCACGGTGCGGGTGGAGATGGCCCACTCGTCCGCCCAGACCCCCGCGATCAGATTCCGGCGGGAGATCACGGTCTCCGGCGCGGAGGCGAGCAGCAGCAGGATGTCGAACTCCTTGCGGGTCAGCTCCAGCGTCCGCTCCCCCAGCCAGGCCTCGCGGGTGCCGGGATCCAGCCGCAGCGCCCCGAAGGACACCCCGGCCGGTCCGCCGCCGGTGACGACGCGGCGGGTGACGGCGTCCATCCGGGCGGCCAGCTCCCGGAAGCCGTAGGGCTTGACGAGGCAGTCGTCGGCGCCGGAGCGCAGGCTGAGCACCCGGTCCAGCTCGGAGTCCCGGCCGGTGAAGGTGATCAGCGGTGTGCTGCCGCGCGCCCTGATCTCGGCGCACACCTGCAGACCGTCGAGGTCCGGCAGGTCGAGGTCGAGCAGGACGACCTCGGCCTGCTCCCACGCCCGCAGTCCCGCCCGGCCGGTGCGGGCCCGCCGGACCTGGTGCCCGTTGCGCACCAGGCGGCAGACCAGGGGTTCGGCGGACCCGTCGTCCGGGTCGATCACGAGTACGCGCATCTGGACTCCACCGGGGGTCCGTCACGCCCGGGCGGGTCGCCCCGCCCGGCCGGGACCCCCTGCCCTCACTCGCCGGCCGACCGGGTGTGCACCACGCGGTAGGTGTTGGAGTCGCGCCAGGTGGCCAGCGCGTCCACCGCGGCGTCGACCTTCTGCCGCTCCGCCGAGCGCTGTGCGGCCGGCTGCTCGCGGAAGGCGTCGTACGCCTCCTTGCTGTCCCACTGGGAGTAGACGACGACCCACTTGCCCTCGATGTTGCGGCCGCGCAGTCCGCGCAGCACGGTGTGGCTGCGGTACCCGGGGACCTTCTGCAGCCAGTCCTGGGACGCGCCGAGGGCCTCGACCAGGTCGTCCTGGTGCTTCTCGGTGACGCCGTACAGGTCGATGACCGTGTAGTCGTCGCGGTCCGGGGAGATCTCGGTCTCGCCGGCGCCGGGCTTCTGCTGCGTGAAGACCACCTCGTTCTGCAGCAGCCGGATGGCGGTGGTGATCTCGCCGAACAGCGGGAGCGTGCGGTGCTTGAACTCCTCGCCGGCGTACCGGGCCTCCAGGTCCTCGGTGGAGCGCCACTGGATGAAGTTGGCGGTGCCGAACTTGGTCTGGCCGCTGTGCACGGTGCTGGAGCGCCAGCCCTCGTAGGTGGCGGAGTCGACGATTTCCCGCATCGCGGCGAGCAGGCTGTCCTGCTTCTCCGCGGAGTCGGTGGAGAACAGGTTGAGGACGGTCAGGTTCTTACCATCGGCGGCGATCTTCGGCATTCTCTCTTCTCTTCCGGTCGGCAGTGGGTGAAAGGAAGCGGAACTCGAATGGTGATCGGTGCTTCCCGATCAGCATGACAAGGCGTCATCTCCCGGTGAAGGGCGTGCTGTTCAGGACTCCGCGCGGTTTGTCAGGTCTTTCCCAGCAGGGTCAGATCTTCTGCGGCTACGTCAGGTCTTCGACAAGTGCTTTGGGTGCCCGCCGGCCCTCGCGCGATGCTCGGGTGATGAATTCCGTCACTGCGAAAGCCGAAATCGGCGGGCTGCTCGACCGATATCTCCTAGGCCTCGACGACGAAAAGCTCGACGACGACTGGGCGCGCGCGCTGTTCACCGACGACGCCCGTGTGGAGTTCCCGATGGCCCGGCACGAGGGCGTCGGCGGACTGGCCGACTGGCACCGGCGGGCGCTGGACGCCTTCGCCCGCACCCAGCACCTCAACTCGCCGGCGGTCGTGGACCTCACCGGTGACGAGCGGGCGGTGCTGCGGGCCAACCTGGTCTCGACACACGTGCACCACCCGGACACCCCCGGCGATCCGCTGTTCGTCTCCGGCACGCTGGTGCGGGGCGCGGCCCGGCGCACCGGCGCGGGCTGGCGGCTGACGGAGCTGTCGTTCCAGCTGGTGTGGTCGACAGGCAGTCCGCCCCGTCCTGCGGGCGCCCGATGAGGGCCCTGGCGGCCGGTGTGCAGGAGGACCAGATCGCCGCGATGCTGCTGGGCATCGGGGTGATCCTGCTGGTCGGGGCCGGTCTGGGCGCGCTCGCCCGCAAGGTGGGCCAGCCGAAGGTGATCGGGGAGATCACGGCCGGCATCGTGCTCGGCCCGAGCCTGCTGGGCCTCTTCCCCGGCAACCTCACGGAGCGGCTTTTCCCGTCCGACGTACGGCCGTTGCTGTCGGCGGTGTCGCAGGTCGGCCTGGTGCTGTTCATGTTCGTGGTGGGCTGGGAGTTCGAACGGCGGCTGATCCGGCCGCACGCCCGGCTCGCGGCCGGCGTCTCGCTGTCGTCGATCGTGCTGGCCTTCGGGCTCGGTGTGGCCGCGGCCGTCGTGCTGTACCCGCACCACGACACGGTTGCCGGGAAGCACATCTCGTTCCTGGCGTTCGCCACCTTCATGGGCACCGCGATGTCCGTCACCGCGTTCCCCGTGCTGGCCCGGATCCTGGCCGAGAACAAGCTGATGGACACCCGGGTGGGCGCCCTGTCACTGGCGAGCGCCGCGATCGACGACGTCCTCGCCTGGTGTCTGCTGGCGTATGTCTCGGCGCTGGTCAGCTCGGACGGCGACTACGCGGACCTGGCCCGGATCGGCGCGCTGAGCGTGGTGTACGTCGCCGTGATGCTCGTCGTCGTACGGCCGCTGATCTCGCGGCTGGTGTGGCGGTGGGCGGCGATGGAGCGCTGGCCGGCGCTGCTCGCGGTGCTGTGCGCGGGCGTGTTCGCCTCGTCGTGGGTGACGTCGTGGATCGGCATCCACCAGATCTTCGGCGCGTTCCTGTTCGGCTTCGTGATGCCGCGCGAGCCCCGGCGGGTCCTCGCGGCGCATCTGCGCCGGCCGCTGGACGACGTCAGCGTGATCCTGCTGCCGGTCTTCTTCATCGTCACCGGACTCGGTGTCGACCTCGGCGCGCTGACGGCGGCCGACTGCCTGGCGCTTGCCCTGGTGGTCGCCGTGGCCTGCGCGGGAAAGCTGCTGGGCGCGATCGCCCCGGCCCGGCTGTCCGGGCTGTCCTGGCGCGAGGCGAAGGACCTGGGCGTGCTGATGAACACCCGGGGCCTGACCGAACTCATCATCCTCAACGCCGCCGTGAGCCTCGGTGTGCTCGACGGGCGGATGTTCACCATGCTGGTGATCATGGCCCTCGTGACGACGGCGATGGCGGCCCCGCTGCTGTCCCGGCGCGAGCACCTCACGGTCGGCGACCTCCCCACCACCCGCACACCCGTCGCGGACGCGACCGCGCCGCGCACCTGACGAGGGGGTTTCCCGTGATACCCGTCCAGTCGTTGTCCCCGCACGACCGGCAGCCGCGGCCACCGGTCGACGGCCGCGCGCTGCGCTCGGTGTGCGGCAGCTTCGCCACCGGCGTCACCGTGATCACCACCGGCGGACCGGAGGACGGCGCCGCGACCACGGTGAACTCGTTCACGTCCGTGTCGCTGGAGCCACCGCTGGTGCTGTTCTGCCTGCACCGGCAGTCCCGGCTGCGGCCGGTGCTCCAGCGCTCCCGGGGCTTCGTGGTCAACTTCCTGACCCGTAGTCAGGAAGGGCTCGCGTGGAAGTTCGCGGGCCGTGAGTCGGCGCGGCTGGCGGAGGTCCCGCACCACCGCTCGGCCGGCGGGCTGCCGGTCCTCACCGAGGCGCTGGCGTTCCTGGAGTGCCGTCTCGCCGAGGAGTACGACGGCGGCGACCACGCCATCCTGGTCGGCGAGGTCACCGCGCTCGGCACGTCCGAGGAGGAGGCCGATCCGCTGGTCTTCTACAAGGGCGCGATGCGCGTGCTCAGCACCACGGCCCAGGCGCGGGGTTGACCCGTCAGCGGGCCACCCCGGCCGGCAGGTCGGCCTCGTCGTACTCCCGCCTGGCCCGCTCGACCTTGCGCAGGTTCTCCGCGGACCAGTCGGCGAGGTGGGCGAAGATCGGCGCCAGGCTGCGGCCGAGCTCGCTGATCTCGTACTCGACCCGGGGCGGCACCTCCGGGTGGTACGTGCGCATCACCAGACCGTCGCGCTCCATCTGGCGCAGCCGCTGGGTGAGCACCTTCGGCGTGATGGTGCGGATGTTGCGCTGCAGCTCGACGAAGCGCTGCCGGCCGAACTCGTTCAGCGTCCACAGGATCGGTGTCGTCCAGCGGCTGAAGACGATGTCGACCACCGGGGAGACCGGGCACGCCAGCTCCGAGTCGACCCCTGCGCCGTGCTTCGCGGCGCCGCCCATGGTGCCCGTGCCGTCCATGCGGATCCTCCCAGGAAGCCACTTTCCTCTAGGTACCTACTTTACCCAGGATGCTAGCTTCCCGGAAGGCGGTGAGCGTTCCCGCTCCCGGCCCCGCGCCATGTCCTTGCCCTCCTTGTCCCGTCCCTACGGAACCCTTCCGTTCACCTCCCACTAGGAGCGACATGTCGACCCAAGAGTCGCTGCGCCTTCCCCACTCCACCGACGCGTCGGCCCCGCCGAAGCGCCCGGGCCTCATCCTGGCGTTCCTCTGCCTGGCCGGGTTCATGACCTTCCTCGACGTGTCGATCGTCAACGTGGCCCTGCCGACGATCGAGGACGAGCTGCACATCTCCCAGACGTCGTTGCAGTACATCGTCACCACCTACGGGATGCTGCTCGGCGGCTTCCTGCTGCTGACCGGCCGGCTCGCCGACGCCTTCGGCCGCCGCCGGATGCTCCAGACCGGCCTGCTCCTGTTCGCCGCGTCCTCGCTGCTCGCCGGGTTCGGCCAGAGCGCGGCCATGCTGATCGTGGCGCGCGGCGCCCAGGGCCTCGGCGCCGCGTTCATCGCGACCGCCGCGCTGTCCCTGCTCGCCAACAACTTCGAGGAGGGCGCGGAGCGCAACAAGGCGCTCGGCGCCTGGGGCGCGCTCAGCGGTATCGCCGCCGTCGCCGGTGTCACCCTCGGCGGTCTGCTGACGGACGGCCCGGGCTGGCGCTGGATCTTCTTCATCAACGTGCCGATCGGCCTCGTCCTCGCCCTGCTCGCCCCGCGGGTCGTCGCCGAGAGCCGGGCCGCCGAGCGCAGCAGTTCCTTCGACGTCGCCGGCGCCGTCACCCTGACCGCCGGTCTGGTGCTGCTCATCTTCAGCCTGGGCCAGACCGTCGACGACTCCGACGTCCCGATGGCCCGCGTCTACGGCGGCTTCGCCCTCTCCGCGGTCCTGCTCATCACGTTCCTGCTGATCGAGCGCCGCGCCCAGGCGCCGCTGATCCCGCTCGGCATCTTCAAGCGCAAGTCGCTGCGCGCCTCCAACGTCGTCGCGGTCCTGCTGCTCGGCACCTGCGTCACCCTGTTCTTCTTCGCCAGCCTGTTCATGCAGCAGGTCCTGAACTGGTCGGCGCTGAAGACCGGTCTGGCCTACGTCCCGCTCGCCGTGATCGTCGCGGTCGGCGCGGGCATCGCCTCCCAGCTGGTCACGAAGGTCGCCCCCAAGCCGGTGCTGATGGCCGGTCTGACGCTGACCAGCGTGGGCATGTTCCTGCTGTGGCGGGCCCCGTCCGACGCCTCCTACGTGGTCGACCTGCTGCCCGCCTTCCTGATCTCCGGCCTGGGTCTCGGCCTGTCGTTCGTGCCGGTGCAGGTGGCCGCGTTCACGGGCACCGAGGAGGACGAGTCCGGTCTGTCCGCCGGTCTCATCAACACCGCGCAGGAGGTCGGCGGCGCCCTCGGCCTCGCCGTGGCCGCCACCTACGCCTTCCGCCAGGTCGAGCAGCTGACCGAGTGGGCGGACGGGGTGCCCGAGCGGGTGATCCAGGCGCGCACCGAGGTCTTCCACGACGCGTTCCTCGCCGGTGCCTGCTTCGCCGCGGCCGGCCTGGTCCTCACGCTGCTCCTGCTGCCCTTCACCCGGGCCGCGGACCAGCCGGCCGCCGCCCCCCACGCCTGAGAACGGAAGCCCCGCCATGCCGACGTCACCGCGTCTGTCCTCCGCGGCCGAGGACTTCCTCGCCGAGAACCAGCTGTGCACCTTCACCACGCTCCGCCCCGACGGCTCGCCCCATGTGACGCCCGTGCGTTTCACCTGGGACGGTGAGGCGGGACTGGCCCGGGTGATGACCGCGGTGACCCGGCGCAAGGCCCGCAACGTGCTGGCCGCGCCCGGCGGCCGGGTCTCCCTGTGCCAGACGGCCGGGCCCCGCTGGATCACCCTGGAGGGCACGGCCACCGTGCACGACGACCCGGCCCGGGTCCAGGAGGGCGTCCGGCGGTACGCCAAGCGCTACTGGTCGTCGCCGCCGGAGCCGCCGGGCCTGGTCGTGATCGAGATCGACGTGGACCGGGTGCTGGGCCTGCTGTGAGCGGGCATCACACCAGCCGAGGGCGCCGGGCGCGAAACCGCCGGCGCCCTCGGTGTATTTCCACCGCCTGACCCTGCTGAGAATTCTCTGACGAAACTTGTCAGAGACCTGTACTTACGGCCGTTCAGCTTCCCCGGCTCCCCCGGAATACTGGTGAAAAATCCACTGGGAGAGGAAACATGAACCGTTTTCATGCCGACGTCATCGTCGCCGGGGCCGGCCCGTCCGGACTCATGCTCGCCGGTGAACTCCGCCTGGCCGGGCATGAGGTGCTGGTGCTCGACCGGCTGGCCGCGCCCATGCAGCAGTCCCGCGCCCTCGGATTTTCCGCACGCACCATCGAGGAGTTCGGGCAGCGCGGACTTCTCGAAGAATTCGGCGAACTCGAGACGATACCTTTCGGCCATTTCGGCGGACTGCCCATCGACTATCGCATCGTCGAGGGGGGCAATTTCGGCGTCCGGGGAGTTCCGCAGTCGAAGACCGAGGCGATCCTGCACACCTGGGCGACCGGCCTGGGCGCCGAGGTCCGCCGCGGGCACGAGGTCGTCGGCATGACGCAGGACGACGACGGCGTCACCGTCGAGGTCACGGGCCCCGACGGCACCGAGACGCTGCGCGCCGCCTATCTGGTCGGCTGTGACGGCGCCCGCTCCACCGTGCGGCGCCTGGCCGGCATCGACTTCCCCGGCACCAGCGCCACCATCGAGATGCTGATGGCCGACGTCGCCACCAACGAGCTGCGCATCCGCCCGACCGGCGAGGTCGGCGAGTCCGGCATGGTCGTGGTGCTGCCCCTCGGCCCGAAGGCCACCCGTGTGGTCGTCTTCGAGCGCGGCGCCGGGGTCCGCCCGACGACGGAACCGCCCACCTTCCCCGAGGTCGCCGCCGCCTTCCAGCGCGTCACCGGCGAGGACATCACCGGCCACCGGCCGCTGTGGACCAGCTACTTCACCGACGCAAGCCGGCAGGCCGCCGAGTACCGCGAGGGCCGGGTCTTCCTGGCCGGCGACGCCGCCCACATCCACCTCCCGATCGGCGCGCAGGGCATCAGCGCCGGCGTCGGCGACGTGGTGAACCTCGGCTGGAAGCTCGCCGCCGCGCTCAAGGGCCACGCCCCCGAGGGCCTGCTGGACACCTACCACTCCGAGCGCCACCCGGTCGGCGGCCGGATCGTCGCCAACACCCTGGTGCAGCGCTCCCTGTACCTCGGCGGCCCCGAGATGCAGCCGCTGCGCGAGCTGTTCGGCGAGCTGGTCGGCATCGAGGCGGTCCGCAGGCATCTGGTCGGCCTGGTCACCGGCCTGGACATCGCCTACGACATGGGCGAGGGCGGCCACCCGCTGCTCGGCCGCCGGCTGCCCGACCAGGACCTGCTGGTCGGCGACGAGAAGACCACCACGTACGCGCTGCTCACGCGTGGCCGCCCGCTGCTGCTGAACCTGCGCGGCGGCGAGGCCCTGACGAAGGCCGCCGCCGGCTGGGCCGACCGCGTGGACGTCGTCACCGCCTCCCGGCCCGACCCCAAGGCGCCCTCCGCCGACCTGCTGGTGCGCCCCGACGGCTACATCGCCTGGGTGGGGACGGACGGCACCGCCGACGGTCTGGCCACCGCCCTGCAGCGCTGGTTCGGCGCCCCCGCCGCCGGCTGAGCCCCCACCCGTCAGAAGAGGAGTCCCGAGTTGACCGGCAAGGCCGAGACGCAGAAGACGCCACCGCAGCCCGGCGAGTGGACCGAGTGCGACGTCATCATCCTGGGCGCCGGGATCGGCGGATCGATCACCGGCGCGATCCTGGCCCGGCAGGGCGCCGACGTGGTGCTCGTCGACGCCGGCCAGCACCCGCGGTTCGCCGTCGGCGAGTCGCAGAACCCGCAGCTCGTGGAGTGGCTGCACATCCTCGCCGTGCGCTACGACGTGCCCGAGCTCAAGCACCTGCTCGACATCAAGGCCGTCACCAAGCACATCGGCGCCCACCACGGCAGGAAGCAGAGCTTCGGTTTCGTGCGGCACGTCCCCAATCGGGAGCCGGACCCGGGCGAGGCGACGATGTTCGTCATCCCGAAGATGCTCACCGAGGCGTCGCACATGTTCCGCCAGGACACCGACACCTACTACTTCAACGTCGCCGCCAAGTACGGCTGCACCCTGCGCCAGAACTGGCGCGCCACCGACCTGGACTTCGACGACGAGGGCGTCACGGTCACCGGCCAGAACGGCGAGGTCTTCCGCGCGAAGTACCTCATCGACGCCAGCGGCTTCCGCTCCCCGCTCGCCCAGAAGTTCGACCTGCGCGACAAGCCGACACGGATCCGGCACCACGCCCGCTCCATGTTCACGCACTACGTCGGCATCAAGCCCTACGACGACGTGTGCGGCTACCCCGACGCGCTGCGCCCGCCCGCCGAGTCCCCCTTCCACGGCGGCACCCTGCACCATCTGATCGAGCGCGGCTGGTTCTGGATCATCCCGTTCGACAACTACAAGGACTCCCGCAACCCGGTGTGCAGCGTCGGGCTGACCTTCGACGAGCGGCTGTACCCGCAGCCCAAGGACAAGACGCCGGACGAGGAGTTCCAGCACTACCTCGACATGTACCCGGCGGTGAAGCGGCAGTTCGAGGGCGCGCGCCGGGTGCGCGAGTGGATCTCCACACCGGACCGCATCCAGTACTCCTCGAAGCAGACCGTGGGCGACCGCTGGTGCCTGATGTCGCACGCGGCCGGCTTCGTGGACCCGCTGTACTCGCGGGGCCTGTCCAACACCTTCGAAGTGGTGGACGCGCTGTGCTACCGCGTCCTGGACGCGCTGCGCGACGGCGACTTCTCCGCCGAGCGCTTCGCGTACGTGGAGCGCCTGGAGCAGGGGCTGCTGACGTACAACGACATGATCGTCGACAGCTCCTACATCGCCTTCTCCCACTTCCGGCTCTGGAACGCGGTCTTCCGGGTCTGGGCCTGCTTCACCACACCCGCCACCATGCGGCAGATCCAGGCCCGTCAGGAGTACGAACTCACCGGCGACGACCAGCACTTCCGGAACATGGAGAAGGCGCCCTACCCGGGCCTGTGGTGGCCGGACAGCCACGCCTTCAAGCACCTCCTGGACGTCACCCACGAGACCTGCATGAAGTACGAGGCCGGCGAGATCGACGGCGACAAGGCCGCCGACATCGTCTTCCAGGCCATCAACGACTGCGAGTCGGTCAACACGCCGTTCGGCTGGAAGGACGGCGAGGACCACCGCTTCTACCGGGCCACCACCCCCACGATGATCAAGTTCATGTGGTGGGCCAGCACCAACGGCCCCAAGGAGATGCGCGACCTGGGCCGCTCGATGCTCAAGGGCGTCGCGAAGTCCGCCGTGCGCGGCAAGAAGGTCTCCTGACCGCCGCCCCCCGATCCGGTCCGCACAGGGCGTGGCGTCACCCCCGAGCGCGAGGCCCTGTGCGGGCCGCTCCCCGACCGTCCGTCACCCGTATCGACTCTGGGACACCGTGTGATCAGTCGTAGAACCCTGCTCGGCGCCGGCTCGGCAGCCGCCGGTCTCGCTCTCGTACCCGCCGTTCCGGTGGCCGCCGAAGGCGGCGGTGTGCCGTACGCCCGGCTCGCGAGCCGCCTGTCGGGCCGGCTCGTGCTGCCCTCCGACCCCTACTACACCGTCGCCCGGCAGCTGGAGCTCGGGCAGTTCGACGCGGTGAACCCGCAGGCCGTCGCCTACTGCCGCAGCGCGGCGGACGTCTCGGTCTGTGTGCGCTTCGCCCAGGACCACGGCGTGCGCACGGCCGTCCGCAGCGGCGGTCACAACTACGGCGGCTGGTCCACGACACCGGGCCTGATCATCGACGTGTCGCAGCTGAACGCCGTGACGGTGAACAGCGCCTCGTCGGTGGACATCGGGCCGGGCGCGCAGAACGTCACCATCCTCAACGCGCTGGCCCCGCATCACCTGGTGGTCAGCGAGGGCGGCTGCCCGACCGTGTGCGCGGGCGGCTTCCTTCAGGGCGGCGGCTTCGGCTTCCTGACCCGGCCGACCGGCATGGCCTGCGACGCGGTGACAGCCGCGCAGGTGGTGCTGGCCGACGGGCGGGTGGTGACCACCTCGGCGAAGCAGAACCCGGACCTGTTCTGGGCGATCCGCGGGGGCGGCGGCGGCAACTTCGGTGTCGTCACCCGCTTCACGGTGACCCCGCACACCGGCGACCAGATGGCGATCAGCAACCTGATCTTCCCGTACGACCGGATGGCCGACGTCCTCGACGGGGTGGCCCGCTGGCTGGTGGACGCCCCGCACTCGATCGGCGGCGGCGCCTATGTGGTGCAGCCCGACGCGGCCCCGGGTTCGGTGCCGCAGGCCAACGTCTTCCTCGCCTCACGCGGCACCCCGGCCGAACTCACCGCCGAGACGGCCCGGTTGCTCGCGCTGACCGGTGCGCCGGTGCAGCGCCAGGACGGCGTGATGACGTACCAGCAGCTCATGATGATGATCTTCGGTTGCGCCACGCTCACCGAGGACCAGTGCCAGCGCTCCGAGAAGACGCCCTCCGGCACGCTGTCCCGGCCCGCCTACGGCCTGGAGCGCACGCGGCTGGGCAGCACGCCGTACGCGGCGAGCGGCTGGGCGGACGTGATGACGGCGTTCGACGCGGACCGCCGGGCCGGCCAGGCCCGCTACCTGGACTTCCACTTCTTCGGCGGCGCGGCCAACGAGCTGTCGCGCACGGCGACCGCGTATGTGCACCGCGACTCGCTCTTCTCGGTGAACTACCGGGTCCTGATCAACGATCCGGCCCAGGTGACCGACGAGGCGAAGGCGGTCGCGAACACCTGGGTGGACCGGGGGTTCGCCACGGTCGACCCGCTGTCCAACGGGGAGAGCTACCAGAACTGGATGGACCCGTCACTGACCGACTGGAGACAGTCGTACTACGCGGAGAACTACACGCGGCTGGCCCGGATCAAGAGCACGTACGACCCGCACCGGTTCTTCCGCTTCCCGCAGTCCATAGGCGCCTGAGCGCGCTATCGCCGTCCGCCCCGCGGGTGCCCTCCCCTCCGGGCACCCGCGGGGACCGGACGGGGTCAGGGCCGGCGGCCGTACCAGCCGACGAGGCGGTCGATGGCGGGGGCGTCCTCCGGGACGTCCACGACGGGCCCGAACGGCACCTGGCCGCCGCGCGGTTCACGGGGCACCGCCCGGTGCATCACGGCCAGCGGCGCGGCCAGGACGGCGTCGTCCCAGGCGGGCGTCTGGCCGGTCGCCTGGGCCAGGTCCCAGGTGTGCAGCACGAACTCATTGGTGTAGATGACCGCGGCGGCGGCGCCGGGGACGGGCCCCCAGGGCAGCCCGATCTCCCGGCCCAGGACCGCCGGATCCGACCAGACCGACCGCAGCTCCTTCGTCCCGGCGGCCCAGGCCTCGGCCCAGGCACCGTCGGCGACGTCCTCGGCGAAGTGCGGAACGGCGAAGAACTGACCACCGGCGCCGATCACGGCGACACGGCGGAGCACGGAGACGAGGTGAAGGGACAGTTGGCGCACCGAGTAGTCCGGACAGGGCGTGGTGCCGTCGTAGTCCTCGGGCCGCACGGACGCGAGCACGTCACCGGCCAGGTCGACGGCCTTGAACAGGCCGTCGCGGGGGTCGGCGAGCGGCGGGGTGGCGGAGGTGTTCGCGGGATTCGTCATGCCGTCGAGTCTTCCGGCGAAATGGGCCACCCTCCGGCCTCTTTTCCCGAAAGGGTGAGCGGCGATGCGCGCTGACCGGCTGGTGGCGGCCCTGCTGTTCCTCCAGGCGCGCGGCCTGGTCACGGCGGCGGAGCTCGCCGCCGAGCTGGAGGTGTCCGAGCGGACCGCGCGCCGCGACCTGGAGGCGCTGACCGCGTCCGGTGTCCCCGTGTACGCCCAGCGCGGCCGGGGCGGCGGCTGGCGGCTGGTCGGCGGGGCGCGCACGGACCTGACCGGGCTGACCTCGCCCGAGGTGCGGGCGCTGTTCCTGGCGGCCGGATCGTCGGGCGCCTCCCCGGAACTGCGGGCCGCGTTACGGAAGCTGCTGCGCGCGGTGCCGGAGCCGCTGCGGCCGGACGCGGAGGCGGCGTCCCGCGCGCGGATCGTCGACGAGCTGGACTGGTCGGGCACCGCCGTGACGGCGGCCGACCCGCATCTGGCGGAGCTGGAGCGGGCGGTGCTGGACGGCGTACGGGTCCGGCTCGGGTACGCCCGCCCCGGCGAGGAGCCGGCCGAACGGACCGTGGACCCGCTCGGCCTCGTCCACAAGGCGGGCCACTGGTATCTGGTGGCCGGCACCGGGGACGGCCTGCGCTCCTACCGGCTGGGCCGGATCGCCTCGGTGGAGCCGACCGGGGAGCCGGTGCGGCGGCCCGCCGGTTTCGATCTGGCGGCGGCCTGGCGCTCGCTGGCCGGGCGGCTGGAGGACCGGCTGCTCGCGGCGGCCGTGACGGCCCACGCCGACCCGGACGCCCTGCCCGTGCTGCAGCGGCTGTTCGGCGGGCGGCTGCGGATCGGGCGGCTGCTCGGCGACGGCCGCCGGGAGATCGAGGCGGCCGGCCCGTCCCTGGAGGTGCTCGCGGCACAGCTGGCGGGGCTCGCCGACCGGGTGGAGGTGGTGGGGCCGCCCGCGGCCCGCGCCCATCTGGCCCGGCTGGGGCGCGCCCTGCGGTCCCGCTACGAGGAACGGGAGGACGCGACGACTCCCTAGTCACTTTCCTCTAGGTACCTACTATACCGAGGATGCTACTGTCGAAGACATCGCACCACTTGGCACCAACTCACCCTTGTTCACCCGTATTTGGGAGTTCTCATGATCGTTGTCACCGGAGCCTCCGGGAACGTCGGCCGTCCGCTCGTCGAGGCGCTCGCCGCCGCGGGCGAGAAGGTCACGGCCGTCTCCCGCAATCCCCTCTCCCACGACCTGCCGGAGGGAGCGCGGCATGTCCGCGCCGACCTCGCCGATCCCTCGACGCTCGGCCCCGCCCTGGAGGGCGCCGAGGCGCTGTTCCTGCTGCTCGCCGGTGATCTGCTGGGCGGCGGCGCCCCCGCCGTCGAGGTGCTGGCCGCGGCCCGCGAGGCCGGGGTGCGGCGCGTCGTCCTGCTCTCCTCGCAGATCAACGCCACCCGCCCGGACGCCCTCTCGCACGGCCGGTTGCGCGAGTACGAGGAGGCCGTGCGCGGCTCGGGCCTGGACTGGACGATCCTGCGCCCGGGCGGCTTCGCCTCCAACGCCTACGCCTGGATCGAGAGCGTCCGCACCCAGCGCGCGGTGATCGCCCCGTTCGCCGACGTGGCCCTGCCCGTCGTGGACCCGGCGGACATCTCCGCGGTCGCGGCCGTGGTGCTGCGCGAGGACGGCCACGCCGGGCGGACGTACGAGCTGACCGGCCCGGCCGCCGTCACCCCCCGCGAGCAGGCCGCCGCGCTCGCCGAGGCCCTCGGCGAGGAGGTGGGCTTCGTGGAGCTGACCCGCGAGCAGGCCCGCGAGCACATGGCCCGGTTCATGCCGGAGCCGGTCATCGACGGCACCCTCGACATCCTCGGTGAGCCGGTGCCCGCCGAGCAGCGCGTCAGCCCTGACGTCGAGCGTCTCCTGGGCCGTCCCGCGGGCTCGTTCGCGGGCTGGGCGCGGCGCAACGCGCCCGCCTTCGCCTGACCTCTGTCCCCTGAGGGCCGCGCCGGCGTCCTCCCCCGGCGCCGGCGCCCCGATCAGCCGCGGCCCCACCCCCATGACGGCCGCGGCACCGGCACCGCCCCGGATCCGGAAATCCCCCGTACGGGTCCGGGGCGGGCCATCACCCGCTCAGCACAGGGCGGGCTTGCGCCACGCGCACTCGAGGCCGCCGCCGCTCCCGCCGCTTCTCAGCGCGGGAGCCGGCACCGCGGCCTCCTCCCGCGAACCGGCCAGGGTCACCACGATCGCGTCCTCCAGCGCCTTCACCGACGAGGCGAGGTAGTTGTTGAGGATCACGGCGAAGACCAGCTCCCGTCCCCCGGCGTCGGTGACATAACCCGACAGCGCCGACGCCCCCGTCAACGACCCGGTCTTGGCGCGGGCGTTGAGCGCGGCAGGCGTCCCGCACATCCGCGAGCGCAGCGTGCCGCCCGTGAACCGGTCGGGATGGCAGGCGACGGGCAACGAGCGGACCCAGTCGGCGTACCAGGGCTCGGCGCGCACGCCCCGCAGCAGCCGTACGAACTGGTCGGCCGGGAAGTTGTCCATCCGTGACAGCCCGGAGCCGTCGGCCTGCCGGAGCCGGCCGGTGTCGACGCCGGCCTTCCGCAGATAGCCGCCGATCGCCGCGAGCCCGGCGTCCCAGGTGCCCTTCTCCGACACCGCGTACCCCATGGCCTTGGTCAGGATCTCGGCGTGCATGTTGTTGGACAGCTTCATGAAGGGCACCAGCAGGTCCCTCAGCGGCATGGAGTCGTGCGCGGCCAGCCGCCGGGCGCCCTCCGGGGTCGGCCGGCCGAGCCGGGTGGGCCCGCCGACCGTGATCCCGTGGTCCGCCAGCGCCTCCCGGAAGACGGCGGCGGCATAGCCGGTGGGCTCCCAGACGCTGATCCACTCCTTGGCGCCGGAGCCCCCGACCGGGGTGGTGCCGGTGACCACGAGGGTGTTGGTGCCGTGCTCCCGCTCGACGGTCAGCGACTGCGCCCCGCCGGCGGCGACCGTCCGGGCCTCCACCTCGACGTCGACGTACCCGGTGTCCGGGGTGACGGTGACGACGGGCGCGTCGCCCGCCGCCGCCCCCGGCCGCACGGCGACGATCACCGTGCCCGTGTCGTAGTCGGTGTCCGGGGCCAGGCTCAGGGCGCTGATCTGCGCCGAGTAGTAGGCGGACTCGTCGTCGGCGGCCCAGGAGCGGCCGAGCCGCTGGTCGTCGAACCGGGTGTCGTCGGCGACGAGCCGTCCCTCGACGCGCCGCACCCCGGACGCGGCCAGCCGGGCGGCGAGGGCGTCGAGGTCCCCGGCGAGGAGGGTCGGGTCGCCGGTGCCCCGCAGATACAGATCCCCCTTGAGCACGGGACCATGGCGCCGCCCGGTGGCCAGCACCTCGGTGGTGAACCGGTGATCGGGGCTGAGGACGTCCATCGCGGCGGCCGACGTGGCGAGCTTGGTGTTGGAGGCGGGCATCAGACGGGACGACGGGAGGTGCTGGTACAGGAGTTCGCCGGTGGCCGCGTCCGCGACGACCACGCTCGCCGTCCCGCCCTCCATCCGCGGGTCCCCGAGCACGGCGTCGACGGCCTCGGGCAGACCGGAGCGGTCGGAGTCCGCGCCGGCCTGCGCCCCGGGCCCGAGGAAGGCGGCGACCAGGGCCAGCGCCACCGGCCATCGCCACCCGCGGGCACGGGAGGCACTGTCTGTCCCACGACGGTTCACGGGTCTGCTCATGCCTCAGCAGCATCCCGGACGACGGCCCCCGACGACAGACCGCCTCGCCCAGGTCGGACACGACTAGCCGAGTCCCCAGGCCCGCCCCATCCGGTGGGCGGCGCACAGGTTCACGTCGAGCAGATACGCCCCGGCGGTCCCGCACTGCTCGGCTCCGGTGCCGGGGTCGACGGGCTGCCCGTGACCCATCCCGGTGAGGCTGTACGTCTCCACGACCCCGCGCCCGGAGGAGTCCCGGTACACCTGGTGCGGGAACCCGGCGACCGTGTCGCTGACGTCGGCGGTCTGGTCGGTGCCGTGCGCGTCGGTCCACTGCCGCGTCAGATCGGTCATGTTGACCGGCTTCACCGTGTAGTCGGCCGTGCCCTGGAAGGCGACCAGCGTCGGCCACGGCCCGGTGTACCCGGGCCGCGCGGCCCGCACCCGGTCACCCCACTGCCGGGCGCTCTGGGTGGCGCCCACGTACATGCAGACGTACGGCGACCCGGCGGCCTGCGCGCACCCGTACGGCAGCCCGGCCACGATCCCGCCGGCCGCGAACTTCTCCGGGTAGGCCGCCATCATCACGGCCGTCATACCGCCCCCGGCTGACAGCCCGGTCACCTGGACCCGGGACGCGTCGCCGGAGGTGTCGGCGAGCTGGCGGTCCACCATCTGCGCGATCGAGGCGGCCTCGCCCTGGCCGCGCGCGATGTCCCCGGTCTGGAACCAGTTGAAGCAGGACGAGAGGTTGTTGGCGCTCTGCTGCTGCGGGAGCACGACGGAGAACTTCCAGCGGTCGGCGAGCTGGAGCCATCCGCTGCCGGTGCCGTAGCCGGCGGCGTTCTGGGTGCACCCGTGCAGCGCGACGACCACCGGCCGCCCGGCGGGCAGCCCGTCGGGGACGTACCGGAACATGCGCAGCGCACCGGGGTTGGACCCGAACCCGGTGACCTCCTGGAGCGAGGCGGCGGCGGCCCGGCCGGGTGTGAGGACGGCGGCGGTCAGGGCGACCAGCAGGGTCACCAGGACGGCGAGTCGAGGACGTGCGGCTCTGGTCGGTGTCATGCGGAGGGACCGTAGAAGCGCCGCCCGGACCCCGATATGGGGCCGGACACCACAACGGACGCTTCTGGCATGGGGGTTCAGCCGCGGCCGGCCCGGTGGAACCGGCGGACCACGGCTCGCGGATCCCGTACGGCCCACGCCAGCCCGAGCGCGAGCAGCACCACGCTGACGGTGAAGCAGACCCAGAACACGACCTGGGTGCCCGGCGCGAGGTCGAGGGTCCCGCCGTCCCCGAAGCGGCAGTACGCGCGCGGCGGGAAGACCTCGGAGACACCGGTGCCGCCGTGGTACATCGAACACGGGTCCTCGCCGGGGTCCTTGAGGGTGTCGTCCGCGGTGACGACCAGCAGCCAGGCCAGCGCGGCCCCCGGCACGGTCCCGAACACGACGGGCTTCGCCCACGGCGGCAGCCGGGGATGCGCCAGGAGCCCGTTCAGCGCGACCAGGACGACGAGGAACACCGCGCCCACGGCGACCGCGACGGCCCGCCGCCCGAACACCACGTCCAGCAGCCACATCACCGCCACCACCGGGGGCGCGGTCAGGACGGTCACCTTGATCCCGGGCGGCACCCGCGACAGGCCGAACAGGAACAGCGCGGCCGCCCCGGCGAGGACGACGAGAAAGAGGCTCACGGGCGGGCGCCGGCGCCCGGGTCCCGGTAGGCCTCGTCCCGCCGCCACGGCCCGACGCCGAGCCGGCCCGTCGTGCCGAGGTCGAGTTCGGGGACGACCGTCACCGGGCCGGCCCCGGGTTTCGCCCAGACGCGCGCGTACGGCGCGTTCACCGGGGTCCCGGCCTGGGTGGTGTTGCGCCAGGCCAGCGTGGTCGCCGCGGCCTCCCCCGGCTGCAAGGTCAGCGGCTGCGGGGCGTCCTGCCCACCGATCCCGCTGCCGATCCCCTGGGTCCCCCGCAGGATCTCGACACCGTCCACCCGGGCGTGCTCCTCGTCCTGGAGCTCCAGGCGCGGATAGCC
Organism: Streptomyces sp. RK62; assembly: GCF_018070255.1. NCBI lineage: Bacteria > Bacillati > Actinomycetota > Actinomycetes > Kitasatosporales > Streptomycetaceae > Streptomyces > Streptomyces sp. RK62. The sequence continues at coordinate 23,293 of NZ_JAGPYD010000023.1, forward strand.
GTCGAGCTCGTACGGCCGGGTCCCGCAGTTGACCAGGTGCAGGCCCACGACCCGCAGCCCCATGGCCGCGTCCCCCCGGTCGGCGTACACCCGCACCCCCGCCTTCGGGCACGGTCCCGACGCCGACGACGCCTCGGCGACGGGGACGCTGCGCACCTTGAGCACCTTCACGCCCGTCACCTCGGCATCGCCGAGCTGCGTCGTGTGCATGGCGGCGGCGCCCTTGCCGGTCCGGCCGGGCCCGACCGCCTCGACGACATGGTCCGCGGTGCCGGCCGCGCCCCCGGACGACGAGCTGAACGCGAGGGTCACCGTGTAGGTGGCGGCCGCGTCGGTCGTGTTGGCGACCTCGAACTCCGCGCTGTACTCGACGCCCGCGCATCCGCTCCCCGGACCCCAGGCGTACAGCTTCGTGATCCGCACGCCGTTCTCCTCCGGCGCGGGGGACGGCAGGGGCAGCGAGGTGGGGGTGCCGGAGGCGGTGGCCGTCGGCCTGCGCGGCGACGGTGTGGCTCCGTACTGCGTGTAGTCCGAGGGGCACAGCGCCTGGGCGCGGACCCGCCCGTCACCGCCGGCACCCGGTGGGCCGTCGTGCGAGCCGCACGCGGTCAGCAGCAGGAAACCGGCCAGGACAGGGGGTACCGCACGCGGGAATCTCGGCATCCGCCCACCCCACCAGGAACCGCTTTCTTGATCTGTGACGCACCCCACATCAGCCGTCACAGCAGTGTCACAAACGACGCGGGCCCCGCCGCTCGGAAGCGACGGGGCCTGTGCCGACATGGGCTGAGAGGGCCGGAGCCTTCTCGATCGTGGAGATGGCGGGAATCGAACCCGCGTCCAACGGTGCAAAAACAGGGCTTCTCCGTGTGCAGTTCGCTGCGATTTTCTCGGCCCCGGCGATCACGCGAACAAGTCGCCGACGGGCCCAGTCACTGTTTGATTTCCCTTTTCACCCCGTGACCGGGATCAAGGTTTAGTTCCCTAGCTGATGCCAGGATCCGGGTCGGGAACAGCCCCGGGCTGACACTTCGCAAGTCGCTACTTAGGCAGCGAGGGCGAAGGAATCGCGCTTGGTGTTGGCGATTATTTTTTGCGACATATGGTTTACGAGATCATTGCCGCTTCCTCGACACGCTTCCCCTGTCTCAACATCCGCTGTCGAAACCGATCATCCCCATGTGGTGTTTTCAAAAGCCGCACCCTCAGCGAGGTGCGATGCCATCGTACGTGACCAACGCCGGGCGATGCCAGTGCATTCCCGTCCGCCGGTGCCGTCCGTCAGTGGCCCCGCTGCCGGCGCTTGGCCGCCGCGATCGCCCGGTCCGACTCCCGCCGGTCCTGCTTCTCCCGCAGGGTCTGGCGCTTGTCGTACTCCTTCTTGCCGCGCGCGAGCGCGATCTCGGCCTTGGCCCGCCCGTCCTTGAAGTACAGGGCGAGGGGCACGATGGTGTGACCCGTCTCCTGGGCCTTCGCCTCCAGCTTGTCGATCTCCTCCCGGTGCAGCAGCAGCTTGCGCTTGCGGCGCGCGGAGTGGTTGGTCCAGCTGCCCTGGTGGTACTCCGGGATGTGGGCGTTGTGCAGCCACGCCTCGCCCCCGTCGATCTGGACGAAGCCGTCGGCCAGCGACGTCCGGCCTTCGCGCAGCGACTTGACCTCGGTGCCCATGAGCACCAGACCGGCCTCGTAGGTGTCGATGATCGCGTAGTCGTGCCGGGCCTTCTTGTTCTGGGCGACGATCTTCTTCCGGCCGCCCTTCTCGCCGTCCCTGGCCTTCGCGGCGGTCCCCCCGCCCTGCTTGGGCTGGGACTCCTTCGGTACGTACATTCCCTTGCTCATAGTGCCGTCCATTTTCGCACTACGGACGGGGTCCCCGGGAAGCCGTTTTACGAGTCGCCGAGGCCGCTGAGGACCGTCTCGGCCCGGCGCAGCACCTGCTGGTCCGCCTCCAGGTCGGGGGCGATGCCCCGCCCGTCGACGGTCCGCCCGGACGGGGTGCGGTAGTGGCCGACGGTCAGCTCGGCGACGGACCCGTCGGGCAGCCGGCTCGGCATCTGCACGGAGCCCTTGCCGAAGGTGCGGCTGCCCACGACGACGGCCCGGCCGCGGTCCTGGAGGGCGCCGGTGAGCAGCTCGGCGGCGCTCATCGTGCCGCCGTCGACCAGGGCGACGAGGGGCCGGTCGGTGTCGCCGCCCGGCTCGGCGTGCAGGGCGCGCTGGTCGCCGTCGACGTCGTAGGTGGCGACCAGCCCGCCGTCGAGGAAGGCGGAGGCGGCGGTGACGGCCTCGGTGACCAGACCGCCGGGGTTGCCGCGCAGGTCGAGGACGACCCCGGCGGCGGAGGCCCGGCGCAGGGCGGCGCGTACGGCCTTGCCGCTGCCCTTGGTGAAGGAGGCGATCCGGATGACGGTGACGCCGTCGCCGGCCTCCCGCACGGTGACCGGGTCGGTGGAGAGCCTGGCCCGGCGCAGGGTGAGCTCCCAGGTGTGCTCGCCGCGCTGCAGGCCGACCACGACGGAGGTGCCGGCGGCCGCCTCCTCGGCGTCGCCCCGCAGTGCCGCGACGACCTCGCTGACCGGGCGGTCGTCGGTGGTCTCGCCGTCGACGCTGCGCAGCCGGTCGCCGGCCCGGATGCCGGCCTCGGCGGCGGGCGAGCCCGGCCGTACCTTCGTCACCTCGACGCCGTCCCCCCGGCGCCCGGCCCACAGCCCGACGCCGGTGTAGCGGCCGTCGAGGGCCTCCTCGAACTCCTCGTACTCGCCCTCGGAGTAGATGGCGCCCCAGCGGTCCCCGCTGCGGCTGACCGCCCGTTCGGCGGCCTCCACGGGGGACGTGCCGGCGGCCATGGCGTCGGCGGCGGCCGCGGCGACGTCCTCGTGCCGGGGCCCGGGGGCCGCCGAACGGGCGGCGCCCGCCGGGGACTTCCGCTCGGGTCCGGGCAGGGAACCGGTCGCCGCACCGGCGACGAGCACGCTCGCGAACACCAATGTCAGGGCGGCCCCGCGGCCGAAGCGGCGGGGCTGACAGAACAGGTCACGGCCTGACATGCCGGTGAGTCTAGGACAACGCGAAGGGGCCGCACGGTCCGATCCCCGTACGGCCCCCTTGGCGTTGGTCACACCTTGAGGTACTTGCGCAACGCGAAGAACGCCGCCAGCGCCGGCATCAGCAGGCTCGTCGCGAGGATGAGCGGCAGCTTGGTCAACACCGCGTCCCAGCCGATGAAGTTGATGAGGTTCAGCTTCTCGGACAGGGCCAGGCCGTGGTCGATGATGAAGTACCGCGCGATCACCAGGAAGCCGCAGGCGACCGCGCCGCCGATGAGCCCGGCGACGGCGGCCTCCATGATGAACGGCGCCTGGATGTAGAAGCCGGAGGCGCCGACCAGGCGCATGATGCCGGTCTCGCGGCGCCGGCTGAACGCGGAGACCCGCACCGTGTTGACGATCAGCATGAGCGCGACGACGAGCATCAGCGCCATCACCGCCCGCGCGGCCCAGTTCATGCCGTTGAGGAGCCCGAAGAGGTTGTCCAGGATGCCCTTCTGGTCCTGCACGGACTGCACGCCGTCCCGCCCGTCGAAGGCGGTGGCGACGACCTCGTACTTCTCGGGGTCCTTCAGCTTGATCCGGTACGACTCCTGCATCTGGTCCGGCGTGAGCGAGGCGGCCAGCGGGGAGTCGCCGAACTGCTCCTTGTAGTGCTTGTACGCCTGGTCCTGGGACTCGTACGTCACCTTGTCGACGACCGTCATGTCGTTCAGATCGGTCTCGATCTGCTTCTTCTGGTCCTCGGTGACGGCGCCCTTGGCGCAGTTGGGGTCGGACTCCGCGTCGCTCTTGTTGCAGAGGAAGACGGAGACGTTGACCTTGTCGTACCAGTAGCCCTTCATCGTGTTGACCTGGTCGCTCATCAGGAGCGACCCGCCGAACAGGGCGAGGGACAGGGCGACGGAGACGATGACGGCGAAGGTCATCGTCAGGTTGCGGCGGAGACCGACACCGATCTCGGAGAGTACGAACTGGGCGCGCATGGCGTCTCTTTCAGGCCTTTCCGTGGACTGGTCCGGGTCAGTGCTGGTAGCCGTAGACGCCGCGTGCCTGGTCGCGGACGAGGCGGCCCTTCTCCAGCTCGATGACGCGCTTGCGCATCTGGTCCACGATGTTCTGATCGTGCGTGGCCATCACGACCGTCGTGCCGGTCCGGTTGATCCGGTCCAGCAGCTTCATGATGCCGACGGAGGTCTGCGGGTCGAGGTTGCCGGTGGGCTCGTCGCAGATGAGCAGCTTGGGGCGGTTCACGAAGGCGCGGGCGATGGCCACGCGCTGCTGCTCACCACCCGAGAGCTCGCCCGGCATCCGGTCCTCCTTGCCGCCGAGCCCGACGAGGTCGAGCACCTGCGGCACGGACTTGCGGATCTCGCCGCGGGACTTGCCGATGACCTCCTGCGCGAAGGCGACGTTCTCGCCGACGGTCTTGTTGGGCAGCAGGCGGAAGTCCTGGAACACGGTCCCCAGCTGGCGGCGGATCTGCGGCACCTTCCAGTTGGAGACGCGCGCGAGGTCCTTGCCCAGGACGTGCACCTGGCCGTGGCTGCACCGCTCCTCGCGGAGGATGAGCCGCAGGAAGGTGGACTTTCCGGAGCCGGAGGACCCCACGAGGAAGACGAACTCGCCCTTCTCCACTTCCAGGGACACATCCCTGAGTGCGGGGCGGGTCTGCTTGGGGTAGACCTTGGAGACATTGTCGAATCGGATCACGGATGCACCACGGGTCGCCGGGGGTAGGTGTGCGTGACCATACGCGAACCGGGCCGGGGAGCGCAGGCACCGTAGGGGTTGTGTAAAGGGTTGTGCGCATTTGTACCGGTGGCGACCAAGGACTGGACAGCCCTTACGCCCTGAGAGAGCGCCCGCGCCCTTTGCCGGGGAACCTGGCACAGTAGAGGAGAAGGGGAACGGATCCGGTGCCGGACCCGTTGAACCCTTCGAGGACAGCGCGAGGAGGGTGGCGCATGACGTACGACCGGTTGGTGTGCGCGAACTGCGCCGCACCCGTGAGCGAGGGCCGCTGCCCCGTCTGCCGGGCGAACCGCCAGCGGCTCCAGCAGGAGAACCCGTTCGCGGGCCTCAACCCGATGGCGCTGGCCGCCCTGCTCGTGGTGCTGATCGCGGCGGTGGCCCTGCTGGCCCACCAGACGGTGTGAGGCACCGCCTCTCCCACGAACCGACATGACGAGGGGCCCGGAGCGAATCGCTCCGGGCCCCTCGCCTTTGCCAGGCGTCGGTCACGCGCTGTGAGCGTGCCGGCTACCGTCAGGCAGCAGCGCCGCCGCGGCCGCCCGCGAGACGCGGAAGGACGCGGAAGCCGATGCCGCCGGCGATCATCGTGGCCGCGCCGACCAGCAGGAACGTGGTCTGCGCGGCACCCGTCTCGGCCAGCTCGGCGCCGCCGCCCTGGGCGGAGGTGCTGGTGCCGGTCGCGGACGAACCGGTGTCGGTCAGGGAGGAGGAGCCCTCCTCCTGGGTGGACGTGCCACCGTCGGGGTCGGCGTTGTTGCCGCCGCCGTTGCCGCCACCATTGCCGTTGCCGCCGCCGTTGCCGTTCCCGTTGCCCGGGTTGGACGGCTCGTCGGTGGGCTCGGCCGGGTCGGTCGGCTCCTGCGGCTCCGTCGGCTCCTCGGTGGGCTCCGTCGGGATCGTCGGCTCTTCGGTCGGCGGCTCCGTCGGGACTTCGGTCGGCGGGTCCGTCGGCTCCTCGGTGGGCGGGGTGGTCGGGTCCTCGTCACCGCACAGGATGCCGAGGAGGCAGTCCTCGGTCTCCGCGGCGGAGGCGGCGCCGGCTGCGGTCAGCGAGGCGCCGGCCGCGATCACGGCACCGGCGGCGAGGCGCGCGATACGGATCCGCGTCTTCTTGGTCATCTGGTTGCTACCCCCAGTAGCTGAATCGTCAGAGAGGCGGCGTTCAGGGGCCGGCCGTGATCGACGGAGGTAACGCAACTCGAGCCCCCCGGTTCACATGCGCCCCAGAAATACGCATGCCACGCTTCACCCTTCCCATTTTTCAAGAGCACGTCAAGGCCGTTGCGGGCGCGATGTCCAACTGTGAGGGCTTTGACGGGGGTTGGAAGCTGTGAGTGTGATGTAAAACCCAGACATGCAGGTACACAAAAGGCAACTGCCGCCGGGTGGGCGGCAGTTGCCTTGTCGACAAATGGTTTTCTCTTACTTCTCCTGCTGCTTGCGCCAGCGAATCCCGGCCTCCAGGAAGCCGTCGATCTCACCGTTGAACACGGCCTCGGGGTTGCCGACCTCGTACTCGGTCCGCAGGTCCTTGACCATCTGGTACGGGTGCAGCACGTACGACCGCATCTGGTTGCCCCAGGAGTTGCCGCCGTCGCCCTTGAGGGCGTCCATCCTGGCCTGCTCCTCCTGGCGGCGCCGCTCCAGCAGCTTGGCCTGGAGGACGTTCATCGCGGTGGCCTTGTTCTGGATCTGCGACCGCTCGTTCTGGCAGGAGACGACGATGCCCGTCGGGATGTGCGTCAGCCGCACGGCGGAGTCGGTGGTGTTGACGCCCTGTCCGCCGGGGCCCGAGGAGCGGTACACGTCGACGCGCAGCTCGGACTCGTCGATCTCGATGTGGTCGGTCTGCTCCACCACGGGCAGCACCTCGACACCGGCGAACGACGTCTGGCGACGGCCCTGGTTGTCGAACGGCGAGATGCGCACCAGGCGGTGCGTGCCCTGCTCGACCGAGAGGGTGCCGTACGCGTACGGCACCTGCACGGCGAAGGTGGTCGACTTGATGCCGGCCTCCTCCGCGTACGACGTCTCGTAGATCTCGGTCTTGTAGCCGCGCTGCTCGGCCCAGCGCAGGTACATCCGCTGCAGCCGCTCCGCGAAGTCGGCGGCGTCCACGCCCCCGGCCTCCGCGCGGATGTTGACGAGCGCCTCACGGGCGTCGTACTCACCGCTCAGGAGCGTGCGGACCTCCATCTCGTCCAGCGCCTTGCGGACGGCGGTGAGCTCGGACTCGGCCTCGGCACGGGTGTCCGGGTCGTCCTCCTCCTCGGCCATCTCGAACAGCACGGCGAGATCGTCGATCCGCCCGCGCAGGGCCTCGGCCTTCCGCACCTCCGCCTGGAGGTGGGAGAGCTTGCTGGTGATCTTCTGCGCTTCGTCCGGGTTGTCCCACAGGGACGGCGCGGCCGCCTGCTCCTCGAGCACGGCGATGTCTGCCCTCAGCTTGTCGAGGTCCAGAACGGCCTCGATCGACTCCATGGTCGAGGAGAGGGACTTGAGCTCTTCGGATACATCGACGACTGCCACGCCTCCAGCGTAACGGCTCCGCAGGGCGGCGAGCTCCGGGTGCCGCCCCTCCCGGGCGCCCCGCCCGCCCGGGGACGCGTCAGGGGGTCGCGGGGGCCGTCGTGCGGGTGTCGTTCGGGGTCGCCCCGGCGTCGTCGTCCGAGACCGCCAGCCAGGTGCCCACGCCGGCGGCCACCAGGACCACCGCGGCGCCGCCCAGCGCCAGCCGACGCCGCCGGGTCGCGGCGCGGTGCCGGGCCGAGCCGGGGCGCGGGGCGCCCGCCGCGCGCGGCACCCGGGCGGTGCCGCGGGCGCCGCCGGCCAGCTCGTCCGGGGCGGGGACCCGCATCGAGGTGTGGGTGTCCCGGTTGGAGTCGGTGGGCCGGGCGCCCGGCACCAGCGGCACCGCGCCGCGCCGCCGTACCCGCTCCCCCGCCGGGACGGCCGCCTCGGCGGCCGGGGCCTCGTCCTCCTCCGGCTCCCCGTCGGGCTCGTCCACGTCGAGCGGGGGCATCCCGGCGACCAGCGGCAGCAGCTCGCGCAGCCGCGCCGCGAGCTCCGAGGCGCGCAGCCGGGAGGCGGGGGCCTTGGCCAGGCACTGGACGATCAGCTGCCACAGCTCGTCGGGGATGCCGGGCAGCGGCGCCACCGTCTCGGTGACGTGCCGGCGCAGCACCGCGCCGGGGTGGCCGCCGCCGAACGGGGTGAAGCCGGCCAGCAGCTCGTAGAGGACGGTGGCGAGGGCGTAGATGTCCACCGCCGCGCGGGGCGGCAGGCCTTCGACGATCTCCGGCGCGAGGTAGTCCGGGGTGCCGATGATCTTCGTGGCGCGGGTGCGGCGCGGGGAGTCGATGAGCTTGGCCACACCGAAGTCGGTCAGCAGGGCCGGGTGGGCGCCGCCGGGGCCGAGCGGGCCCTGCATGTCCAGCAGGATGTTCTCCGGCTTCACGTCCCGGTGCACGACCCCGGCCGCGTGGGCCGCCGCGAGGCCGTCGGCGACGTCCGCGACGATCGCGACGGCCGCCTCGGGCGCCAGCCTGCGGTCCCGGTCGAGCCGGGTGCGCAGATCGGTGCCGCGGACCAGGTCCATGACGAGGGCGAGGTCGTTGCCGTCGACCACCAGGTCGCGGACGGAGACGACATGGGGGTGCTCCAGGCCCAGCAGGGCCGTGCGCTCCTGCACGAAGCGCCCGACGAGCTCCTGGTCGGAGGCGAGGTCCTCGCGCAGCAGCTTGACGGCGACGGGTCCCTCCGGCCCCTCGCCCAGCCACACCGTGCCGGCGCTGCCCCGCCCCAGGATCTGGTTGGCGGTGTACCGGCTGCCGATCTTCCGTGCCAAGACTGCTCCTACCGACGCGTTGTGCCGCCGCTGCGTCCTCCCGGGGACGACCCCCGGACCCCCAGCCGACAGACCTGGGAACCCCCGGTCGACAAAACTACGCGGTCATGCGCCCCGCCTTCACCGCGGAGGCGGAAATCACCCGCCGGGTGTCGACAAATCCCCAGACACAGCGCGCCGGACGCACCACGGCCGTACGGTCCCCGGTGGGGTCGTACGGCCGTGAGGGGCGCGGGGGCGGGGCGGGTCAGCCGGTGCCGGTGCCCGTGCCGGTGCCGCCGCCGGAGTCTCCGCCGAGGTCGCCGATCCAGCCGGTGACCGTGCCGAACCAGCTGCTGAGCTGCTCCCAGTAGCCCTTGCCCGTGCCGATCCACTCCTGCAGCGGGCTCAGCTCCCAGACCAGCCAGCCGGCGACGAAGAGGATGACGATCGAGAACAGGCACCCCTTCAGACAGCCGAGGCCCGGGATGCGCATCGGGTTGCCGCCACGGCGGCGGGGCTCCCTCGGCTCGCGCTGCGGACGCTGCGGCTCGGGCGCGTAGCGCTGCGGAGGCTGCTGCGCCTGGCGCGGCGGGGCGTAGGGCTGCGGCTGGTGCTGCTGCGGCTGGGCGTAGCCGCCCTGGCGGCCGCGCTGCGGCGGGCGCTGCTGCTGGGGCGCCGGGGGCTGCTGGGGCTGCTGCTGGGGACGGGCCACCTGGCGCTGCGGGCGCCGGCGCAGCGGGTCCTGGTTGGGGTCGAGGTACTGGACCTGCGTCTGTTCGTTGCGGTCCCGGGCGGCCCGCAGCTGGTTCTGCCAGGGGTGCGGGTCCTCGGGGCCGGGTCCGCCGGGCGGTCCCTGCGGCACCGGGGGCATCACGGCCGTCGGGTCGGCCGCGCCGCGCCCGCCCGAGTTCGGCAGGACGGCGGTGGGGTCGGCGGCGCCGGTGTGCGGCAGGACGCTGGTCGCGGCGTTCGGGTCGAAGGACCCCGCGCCGTGCGGGAGCACCTGGGTGGGGTCGGCCGAGCCCGGCACGGTGGCCGGGGCGGGGTCCGGGGCGAGGAGGGCGCCGACGCCCTCGGCGGCGGCGATCTGCGCGGAGTTCGCGTGCACACCGATGCCGGCGGCGACCACGCGCAGGCCACGGGCGAGGTTCTCGGCGCTGGGCCGGTCGTCGGGGTTCTTGCGCAGGCAGCGCTCGATGACGGTCCACAGCGGGTCGGGGACCGTGGAGGGGCGGCGCGGCTCGGCACTGAGGTGCTGGTGCAGGACCTCCAGGGCGGAGCCGCCGCCGAACGGCGGGCGTCCGGTGACCAGCTCGTACAGGAGGATGCCGGCGCCGTAGATGTCGACGGCGGAGGTCTGCGGGCGGCCCTCGGCGGACTCGGGCGCGACGTAGGCGGGCGTCCCGACGAACTCGTGGGTGCGGGTCAGGCCCGGGGAGTCGGCGAGGCGGGCGATGCCGAAGTCGGTGAGCAGCGGGTGCATCTCGCCGCCCTGCTGGCGCAGCAGCACGTTGGCGGGCTTGAGGTCGCGGTGGACGACACCGTCGGCGTGGCTGGCGGCGAGCGCGTCGGCGATCTGGGCGGTGAGCAGGGATGCCGCGACCGGGGTGAAGGGGCCGTTCTCGCGCAGGTAGCGGTGCAGGTCGGGACCTTCGACGAGGTCCATGACGAGGGCCAGCAGCTCGCCCTCGACGACCAGGTCGCGGACCCGGACGATATTGGGGTGGGTCAGGCGCAGCAGCACGGACCGTTCGCGCAGGAAGCGCATGACGATATCCGCGTCGCCGGCGAGCTCCTCCTTGAGGACCTTGATCGCGACCGTCTCGCCGGGCTGTCCCGGCACGGCCGCCTCGGCGCCCGCGGTCTCCCGCTGGCGGGCTCGCCAGACGGTCCCCGTGGCGCCGCGACCCAGCGGCTCCTCGAGGATGTACTTGCTGCCTACCGGCCGCACGTCGCGCTCCCTGCTGCTTGCCTACGTTCCGACCCACTGTAGTGCCGTGCCCCTCGGCACCGGCGGTCGTCATTCTGTGCGTCTTACGTACGGCCTCCCGTACATGTTCGAAGGAAAGACGCTCGGCTCAGTCCCGTGGTTGCCGTGAACGGACGTGAGCGATCTCAAGTGATCACCGCCTGGGCCGTTGTCCGGCACTTTTACGGGCAGAGCCGACCAATCAAGATCACTTGCCTTCGGGCGGGGGGCGGGTTGTCGGTGGCAGGTGCGAGGATGCGGGGAGTACTGGCCGATGTGCTCGTGTGGGGTGGGGTGGTTCCGTGCCCGCGCCCGCGCGCAGAAGGGACCGCTGACGCCGATGCAGATCCGGCTGACCGTCGTAGACCCGTCGGCCCCGCCCTCCGCGGCGCGCGGCGCCACCGCGAGCCGCGACGTGCTGGTCACGGCGCCCGCGGGCACGGCCCTGTCGGCGGTGGCGTCGGCCCTGGCCTCCACGGTGTCCGGGGAGGGCGGCTCCGCCCGCGGCGGCGAGGGCGAGCGCGGCGGCGGCCCGGTCGTGCTCTACGCCGGCACCGAGCGGCTGGACGACCGGCGCAGCACCCTCGGCGAGCCCCCGCTGACCGACGGCGCGGTGCTGTCCCTCGGCGCCCCGGCGGCCCCGGAGCCCCACCCCGAGCTGGACGAGGCCCCGACCCAGCTGCATGTCGTGGCGGGCCCGGACGCGGGCGGTGTCCATCTTCTGCACGGCGGCGAGATCCGCATCGGCCGCTCCGCCGACGCCGACGTCCCGCTCGACGACCCCGACGTCTCCCGGCTGCACTGCGCGGTCACGGTCGGCGCGGACGGCCGGGTCGCGGTCGCCGACCTCGGCTCGACGAACGGCACGACGCTCGACGGCACCCGGCTGACCACCCGCCCGGTGCGTTTCGTCCCCGGGGCCCTGCTGCGCCTCGGCGAGTCCACGCTGCGGCTGGCCCCGGCCGGCGGCCCGGGGGCGCGGGTCCCCACGGAGCCGGACGGCGAGGGGCATGTGCGCGTGTGCCCGCAGGGCGGCGAAGGCCCCGGCGTCACGCCACCGGCCCACGCGCGCGTGACGGACGGCAGCCCGGCCGCCCACGCCCCGGACCACCCCGAGCCGGCCTCGCCCGTCGTCCCCGCGCAGGGCGGGGCGCCCCGGTCCGAGCGCACCGGCCCGCACGGCGCCGTCCCGCACCCGCGCGACGGCGACACCCACGTCACCGGCTTCGAGGTCGGCCCGCTCGACGGACCCCGGCCCGTGGCGGGCGCCGACCGCGGCACCGACGCCCCTTCGGGGGCCCGCAGGCGCGGCGGTCTGTCGGCCTGGGCGCGGCGGCTGGCCGGCGGACGCGGCGAGCCCGACCCCGCCCCGGACGGGGCGTACGACGACGAGCCGGCCGAGCCGTCCGGCCCCACCTCGGCGGGGCGCGGCTCGATGCTGCCGGAGACCTGGCCGGACCCGGCGTCCCTGCTGCTGACGGCCCTCGGCCCGGGCCCCCGGCTCTGGGAGCGCGCCCCCGGCCATCCCGAGGCCCTCACCGTGCGGCTCGGCACCGCCGACCGCTCGGCGCCCGACGGCTCGGGGCTGCTGCCCGCCGTGCCGGTGACCGCCGATCTGCGCGAGGCCGGGGCGCTGGGGCTGGCCGGTCCGCGCGAGCGCCTCACCGGGCTGACCCGCGCGGTGCTCGCCCAGCTCGCCGCGCTGCACTCGCCGGACACCCTGGAGATCGTGCTCGTCAGCGCGGACCGGGCCCGCCCGGTGCCGGAGCGCACCGCCGAGTGGGCCTGGCTGGGCTGGCTGCCGCATGTCCGCCCCGGCCACGGCCAGGACTGCCGGCTGCTGCTCGCCTACGACCGTGAGCAGGCCGCCGCGCGCGTGGACGAGCTGCTGCGCCGCCTGGAGGACCTGACGGCGCGCGGCACCGACGGGACCGGGGACCACAAGCACTTCACCGGCCCGTACTCGGTGCTCGTCGTGGACGGCGACCCCGGCGGCGCGGATCTGCGCGAGGCGGTGGCCCGTCTCGCGCTGGAGGGGCCGCGGGCCGGCATCCATGTGGTGTGCCTCGCCGAGACGGCGGCGGCCTCGCCCGCCTCCCCGGTCACGGACACCTATGAGGCGGCCTGCGCGGTGACGCCGGCGTTCCGCGCGTGCGGCGCGGTCGCGCTGCTCAGCGGAGATGTGGCGACGGCCCTGCGGCTGATGCGGGTGGCGCCCGACGGAGGTGCGGCCGACGCGGGCCAGGAGAGCGCGGTGCGCGGTCCCGTCGGGCACGGCACGGTGGCCACCGTGGACGCCGTGTCCCCCGCCTGGGCGGAGCGTTTCGCGCGGGCGCTGGCTCCCCTGCGCACGGACCGGGCGTCCGGTGAGGCGCGGGTGCGGGTGTCCGTGCCGCTGCCCCAGGCGGCCCGGCTGCTGGACGAGTTGGGGCTGGCGCGGGCCACCCCGGCGTCCCTGATGGCGCGTTGGGCCGACGCGGCCGACGACACCCAGGCCCTGGGCGGCCGGGTGTGCGCGGTGCTCGGCGCCGGTCCGCACGGGCCGGTCGGCGTGGACCTGGGCGCGGAGGGGCCGCATCTGCTGGTGGAGGGGCCGCCCGCCGCCGGGCGGACCGAGCTGCTGCGGGCCGTCGTCGCGTCGCTCGCCGCCGCCGAGCGGCCGGACCGGCTGGGCATCGTGCTGATCGACGGCCGCGACACCACCGGCGCGGGCGGCGGCCACGGCGAGGGCCTCGGCGTGTGCACGGACGTCCCGCATGTCACCACCCATCTCACCGCCAACGACCCGGTCCGGATGCGGGAGTTCGCCCAGTCGCTGAGCGCCGAGCTGAAGCGGCGCGCCGAGCTGCTCGGGCGCTCCGACTTCACCGAGTGGCACACCGGGCGGGAGCTGTCGGGCCGGATGGTCGCGCAGCGCGCGGTCGTGGCCGGTGACGGCGATCTGGAGTCCCCGCCCAGCGCGACGATCCGGCTGCGGCCCGGCGCCGCCCGCCGGCAGGCGGACGCCGTGCCGCCGCTGCCCCGGCTCGTGGTGGTCGTGGACGATCTGGACGCCCTGCTTCTTCCCGCCCTGGGATCGCCGGGCCGGCCCGCCGCCGGGTCGGTGATAAGGGCGCTGGAGGCGGTCGCCCGGGACGGCGAGCGGCTCGGCGTGCATCTGGTCGCCGCGACCGGGCCCGGCGGCCGGGCGGCGGAGTCGGAGCCGGCCCGCCGGGCGACCCTGCGGGTGACCCTGGACGCCGTGACGACCGGTCCGGACGCCCCGGCGCCCGGCCGCGGCCGGCTGCTCAGGCCGGACGGACGGGCGGTGCCCTTCCAGGGCGGCCGCGTGACCGGCCGTATCCCCCGCACCGCGACCCTGCGGCCCACGGTCGTCCCCCTGGAGTGGCACCGCATGGGCGACCCCCCGGCCCGGCGCCCGGTCCGCGAGCTCGGCAACGGCCCGACCGACCTGGCCCTGCTGGCCAGCGCCCTGGAGCGGGCGGCCCGCGAGGTCTCGGCCACCGGGGTGCCCTCGCTGCTGTGACGCGGCTGATTCGTGCCGATGTCTGATCCCCGGTCACGAGCCGGTCACGATCCCCGAGTTGACAGAGGACGCGGTCTTGCCGACCCCTGGGGCAGGGCGTAGACCAGACCCACGGGACAGCGCTCGAACGTTCGACGAGGCACGAAGAACGGGGCAGTGATGCACAGCACGAGCAGCAAGAACCGGACACACAGGGCCGCCAGGGCCGCGGCGGCCGTCGTCGCCGGCGCCCTCGCCCTCTCCCTCACCGCCTGCGGCGGCGACGACAAGGACGGCGGCAAGGAGGACGGCGGATCCGGCAAGGAGTCCGCCTCCACCGTCACCCTGCCGAAGCTCGACGGCGAGACCCTGGAGGTCGCGGCCGTCTGGACGGGCACCGAGCAGGCCAACTTCAAGAAGGTCCTGGCGGAGTTCGAGAAGCGCACCGGCGCGACGGTGAAGTTCGTGCCCGCCCAGGACCCCATCATCAACTTCCTCGGTTCCAAGGTCGCGGGCGGCCAGCCGCCGGACATCGCGATGCTGCCCCAGCCCGGCGCCATCAAGCAGGCCGTGGACAAGAAGTGGGCGAAGCCGCTGGGCGCCGAGGCGCTCAAGGAGCTGCAGGAGAACTACTCGCAGGGCTGGCAGGACATCGGCAAGGTCGACGGCAAGCAGTACGGCGTCTACTACAAGGCCGCCAACAAGTCCCTGATCTGGTACAACGCGCAGGCGTTCGAGAACGCGGGGGCCGCCGAGCCCAAGACATGGGACGAGCTGCTGACGACCGCCCAGACGGTGTACGACTCCGGTGTCACCCCGTTCTCGGTCGGCGGCGCGGACGGCTGGACGCTCACGGACTGGTTCGAGAACATCTATCTCTCCCAGGCCGGTCCCGAGAAGTACGACCAGCTGGCGAAGCACGAGATCAAGTGGACGGACCCGTCCGTCAAGGACGCGCTGACCGCGCTGGCCCAGGTGTGGGGCAAGAAGGACTATGTGGCGGGCGGCGCCAAGGGCGCGCTGCAGACGGACTTCCCGACCTCGGTCACCCAGACCTTCACGGGCGGCGACCAGCCGAAGGCCGCCATGGTCTACGAGGGCGACTTCGCGCAGGTCAACATCACCCAGGCGAAGGCGGACGTCGGCACGGACGCCAAGGTGTTCCCGTTCCCGACGGTCGGTGACACCGCGCCGGTCGTCTCCGGCGGCGACGCGGCCGTCATCCTGGAGGACTCGAAGGCGGCGCAGGCGCTGGCCACCTTCCTCGCCTCCCCGGACGCGGCGACGATCCAGGCGAAGCTCGGCGGCTATCTGTCGCCGAACAAGAGCGTGGACAACGCGGCGTACCCCAACGAGGTGCAGCGCCGGATGGCGAAGGCGCTCATCGACGCCGGCGACGACTTCCGCTTCGACATGTCCGACCAGGCGCCCCAGGCGTTCGGCGGCACGCCCGGCAAGGGCGAGTGGAAGGCGCTGCAGGACTTCCTGAAGAACCCGTCGGACGTCGCGGGCACCCAGCAGAAGCTGGAGGCCGACGCGGCCGCGGCGTACGGAAACTGACGCGATGGCGTCGGCGCAGGCGGCGGGGGCCGGTCCGGCCCCCGCCGCGCCCAAGTCGCGCAGGAGCGTGACCGGTACGCGCAGAACCGTGGCGGTGCTGTTCCTGCTGCCCGCCCTGGTGCTGCTCGGCGCGCTCGTGGTCTACCCGATCGGGTACTCGGTCTTCCGCAGCTTCTACGACCAGTCCGGCGACTCCTTCGCCGGGTTCGACAACTACCAGGCGCTGTTCACGGACGACGGCATCCGCACCGCCCTGAAGAACAACGTCCTGTGGGTGGTGTTCGCCCCGACCGTGGCGACCGCGCTGGGCCTGATCTTCGCGGTGCTCACCGAACGGGTCAGCTGGGGCACGGCGTTCAAGCTGGTCGTCTTCATGCCGATGGCGATCTCCATGCTGGCGGCGGGCATCATCTTCCGGCTGGTGTACGACCAGGACCCGGACAAGGGCGTCGCGAACGCGGTGTGGGTGGGCGTCCACGACACGTTCGCGCAGTCCTCCGCGTTCCCCAAGGCCCACCCGGGCCGGGAGTCGCCGCTCCGGGCGGCGCCGGGCGGCGGCTATCTCACCAAGGACCCCGTCCGGGCCGGCACCCCGGTGTCCCTGCCGCTCGTCGGCGTGGCCCCGGACAAGATGCCGGACAGCGCCGCGAAGGCCGGGCAGGCGACGGCGGACCCGGACCAGGTCACCGGCACCACCTGGCAGGACTTCACCCGCGGCAAGGGCGTCGGCACCCTCGGCGGCATCGACCCGGCCGAACTCGGCTACGCCGGGATGAAGATCGAGGCGGTCAAGGGCGGCGAGGTCGTGGCGTCCACGACGGCCGCCGACGACGGCACGTTCAGCCTGCCGGCCGCGGCGGACGGGGCCCGGCTGCGGCTCCCGGCCGACAACTTCAAGGAGCCGTACAACGGCGTGGACTGGCTCGGCCCGTCCCTGGTCACCCCGGCCATCATCGGCTCGTACATCTGGATGTGGGCCGGTTTCGCGATGGTGCTGATCGCGGCGGGGCTCGCGGGCATCCCCCGTGACCTGCTGGAGGCGGCCCGCGTGGACGGCGCCAACGAGTGGCAGGTGTTCCGCCGGATCACGGTGCCGCTGCTGGCGCCCGTCCTCGCGGTCGTCACCGTCACCCTGATGATCAACGTGCTCAAGGTGTTCGACCTGGTCTTCATCATCGCGCCCGGCTCCTCGCAGGACGACGCGAACGTCCTCGCGCTGGAGCTGTACCGCAAAGGCTTCTCCGAGGACCAGCCCGGAGTCGCGAGCGCCATCTCGGTGTTCCTGCTGCTGCTGGTGATCCCGGTGATGTGGTTCAACGTCCGTCGGCTCAGGCGGGAGGTGCGGCGATGAGTGCGGACGCCGGCAGGCTGACCAAGGCGGCGCCCGAGCCGCTCACCGCCGTCGAGGGCGAGCGTTCCCTCGGCGCCCGGCTCGTCTCCTTCGTCAGCGGCGGGATGGTGCGGGTCTTCCTGATCCTCGTGGGCCTGTTCTGGCTGGTCCCGACGCTCGGGCTGCTGCTGTCGTCGCTGCGGCCGCCCGACGAGATGACGGCGAGCGGCTGGTGGGAGGTCTTCAGCAAGCCCTCCCAGCTGACCTTCGACAGCTACGACAAGCTCCTCGGCAACAGCGACATCACGGACTCGATCCTCAACACCGTGCTGATCACGGTCCCGGCGACGGTCCTGGTCGTCGTCATCGGCGCGCTCGCGGGCTACGCGTTCGCGTGGATGGAGTTCCCGGGCCGCGACTGGTGGTTCCTGGGCGTGGTCGGGCTGCTGGTGGTGCCCGTGCAGGTGGCGCTGATCCCGATCGCCGAACTCTTCGGCAACATCGGCATCTTCGGCTCGCTGATCGGCGTGATCCTCTTCCATGTCGGGTTCGGGCTGCCGTTCGCGGTGTTCCTGCTGCGGAACTTCTTCGCGGAGATCCCCCGGGAGCTGCTGGAGGCGGCCCGGCTGGACGGCGCGGGCGAACTGCGCCTGTTCTTCCGGGTCGTGATGCCGCTCGGCGGTCCGGCGATCGCCGCGCTCGGCATCTTCCAGTTCCTGTGGGTGTGGAACGACATGCTGGTCGCGCTGATCTTCACGGACGCCGACAGCCAGCCGATCACGGTCGCGCTGCAGACCCAGGTACGGCAGTTCGGCAGCAATGTCGACGTCCTGGCCCCCGGCGCGTTCATCTCCATGGTGATCCCGCTGGTCGTGTTCTTCGCGTTCCAGCGGCAGTTCGTGTCCGGTGTGATGGCGGGCGCCGTCAAGTAGGCGCCGCCAGACCGCGTTTCGGCGGGGGCGGGCCGGCACCGGCCCGCCCCCCGTCGTTCACGGGGCGGGTCCC
Organism: Streptomyces sp. RK62; assembly: GCF_018070255.1. Classification (NCBI taxonomy): domain Bacteria; kingdom Bacillati; phylum Actinomycetota; class Actinomycetes; order Kitasatosporales; family Streptomycetaceae; genus Streptomyces; species Streptomyces sp. RK62. The sequence goes on from NZ_JAGPYD010000023.1 coordinate 41,293, forward strand.
TCGTATGCCTCGGATCGCGTAACCAAGTCACTCCATCGGCCGTTCCCCGGCACGGCGACAGCGCCCGTCGTCCCCGGCCGACCGAGTGGATGTGCCTTGCCCAGGTTCAGTGTCATCGTCCCCGTGTACAAGGTGCAGGCGTATCTGCACGAGTGCCTGGAATCGGTGCTCACCCAGTCGTACCCGGACCTCGAACTGATCGCGGTCGACGACTGCTCACCGGACGCGAGCGGCGAGATCATCGACGAGTTCGCGGCCCGCGACCCGCGGGTACGGGCGGTGCATCTGCCGCGCAACCGCGGTCTGGGTCCCGCGCGCAACGCCGGGATGGCCGAGGCCACCGGCGACTACCTGGTCTTTCTCGACAGCGACGACACCCTCACCCCGGACTCCCTGGAGGCCGTCGCCGCCCGGCTGAAGGAGACCGGCGACCCCGACGTGCTGGTCTACGACTACGCGCGCGCCTTCTGGACCGGTGAGACGGTACGCAACCAGGCCGCGGCCCACCTCCGCGAGGACGGCCCGGCGCCGTTCCGGCTGACGGACCGGCCCGGTCTGCTGCGGCTGCTGATGGTCGCCTGGAACAAGGCGTATCGCCGGGAGTTCGTCGAGGCCGAGGAGCTGGCGTTCCCCACCGGCTACTACGAGGACACGCCCTGGACGTACCCGGTCCTGATGCGGGCGGGGTCGATCGCGACGCTGGACCGGGTGTGCGTGCACTACCGGCAGCGCCGCCGCGGCGGCATCCTCGGCACGGTCAGCCCCCGGCACTTCGACGTCTTCGAGCAGTACGACCGGGTCTTCGCGTACGTCGACAAGCACCCCGAACTCGCCCGCTGGCGCCCACTGCTGTTCCGGCGGATGGTCGACCACCTGGTCGTGGTGTTCGCCCGCCGGGACCGTCTGCCGCGCCGCAGCCGCGCCGATTTCCTGCGCAAGGCCCGCGCCTACTACCGGCGTTACCACTGCCCCGTCGGCCCGCTGCCGCCGCGCGTCCGGCTGCACCACGCCCTGGTCCGGATGGGCCTGCACCGCACCTATCACGCCCTGCGGTGGACGGCGGCCGTGCTGCGCCGGACCGCGCGGACGGCCGTACGGCTGCGCCGGGCCCTGCGGGCGGGTGCTCTCCGCCTGCACTACCGCGTGCAGCGCTGTCTGCCGGTGCGCGCCGACCGGGCCGTGTTCGCCGCCGACGGCGTGCCCGGCCACGGCTGCCACCCCGGCGCCTTGGAGCGGGCGTTCCGCACCCACGCCCCGCAGGTGCGCACCGCCTGGGTCACCAGCGCCGGGGAGCGGGGCGCGCTGCCGTCCGGGGTGCGCCCGCTGCGCCCGGACACCGCGGCCTACTGGACGGCCCTGGCCCGTTCCCGGTACCTGGTGCACAACGCGGCCTTCGACCGGCGGCTGGTCAAGCGGCCCGGCCAGGTGCTGGTGCAGACCCGGCGCGGCACCCCGCTCAAGCGCACGGGTCTCGACCTGCGCGGGCGCCCGGGCGCGGACCCGGACGTCGACGCACTCCTGGCGGACGTCGACACGTGGGACTACCTGGTGTCCCCCAGCCGGCACGCGACCCTCACCTGGGAGCGGGCCTTCCCGGGCGCCTACACGGTCCTGGAGTACGGCAGCCCGCGCGCGGACGTGTTCCAGCGGGCCACCCCGGCGGACACCAGCCGGATCCGCCGGGAGCTCGGCGTCCCTGAGGACGCGGTCGTGATCCTCTACGCCCCGACCCGCCGCGCCTACCGCCGCACCCCCGTCGACCTGGAGCGCGTGGTGCGCCGCCTCGGCCCGCGCCACATCGTGCTGGCCCGCGCCCCGCACGGCCACGACGGCCCGCTCGCCAATGTGTCGGACCGGGTCCTCGACGTGAGCGGCCACCCGAGCGTCGAGGCGCTGTGCCTGGCCTCGGACGCGCTGGTCACCGACTACTCCTCGATCATGGTCGACTACGTCTGCCTGGACCGGCCGGTGGTGCTCCTCACCGACGACTGGGAGGCCCACGAGGCGGTCCGGGGCACCTATGTCGATCTGCGGGCCTTCCCGCCGGGCGCGGTGGCGCGCGGCGAGGACGACCTGATCGACATCTTCGTCTCCGGGCACTGGCGCGGCTCCCGCTCGGCGGAGCTGCGGACCGCTTTCCGCCGCCGCTTCTGTCCGCACGACGACGGCCGGGCCGCCGAGCGGGTCGTACGGCATGTGGTGCTGGGCGAGGCCGCCGCTCCGGCCGGGGCGCCGTTCGGCGGGCGCCGCCCGGTGCCGTCCCCGGCCGTGTCGCGTCCGCGCGCCCCGCTGGGGGTGGTGCCGCGTCCGGCCTCGCCCCGGGCCGTCACCGAGCGCCGCTGAACGGCGTTGTCCCGAGAGGAGTCCGTATGCCCTCCAGTCCGTCCCGGCCCACGCCGAGCCGGCCGCCGGCCTGGCGCCCCGCCGGGCGGCCCGGCCGGTGCCGGGCCCGCTGACCCGGTCCCGCCGCCGTCGGCGCGGCCGCCCCGCCCCTCGACAGAAAGAGCAGTATGCCCCGCTTCAGCGTGATCGTTCCGTCCCATGGTGTCGCGGGCCGGCTGTCCCGGGCGCTGGACTCGGTGCTGACCCAGTCCTTCGGCGACGTCGAGCTGATCCCGGTCTGTGACGCCCCCGACTGCCCGGCGGCGGACGTCGCCGGACGGTACGCGGGGCGGGACCGCCGGGTGGTGCCGGTGCACGCGCCCCCGACGGAGGGGGTGGCCGGGGCGCGGAACGCGGGGCTGCGTTCCGCGACCGGTGACTGGGTGCTGTTCCTGGACGGTGACGACGAGCTGGCGCCGGGCGCGCTGGCGGCCCTGGACACGCGGCTGCGGGAGACCGGTGAGCCGGACGTCCTGTACGCCGGGCACGAGCGGGTCCCCTGGTGGACGGGCGAGCCGACCACCCCGGCCGCGCCGCTGCTGGCCCGCGCCCCCGACAAAGCGTTCACGCCCGAGCGGGCCCCCTGGCTGACCGGGGTGGGACTGCCCGCGTGGAGCGCGGCCTACCGGCGGGATTTCCTGGTCGAGCACGAACTGGTCTTCCCGGCCGGCCACTTCACCGATGTCAGCTTCGGCGGGCTGGTGGCGCTCGCGGCCGTGCGGATGGCGGTGCTGCGCCGGGTCGTCGTACGGCATCGGGTGCGGCGGCAGGGCAGCAGGCTCAACCGGCCGGGCGCGCACCACACCGAGCTGCTGGACCAGGTGGAGCTGGTGCTGACACGGGCCGCCGAGCGGGGGTTGCCGGCCCGCCGGTACGGACCGCTGTTCGAGCAGCTGTTCGCCGCCGTACTGAAGACGGCCGCCCATCCGCGGCGGCTGCCGCACGGCCGGGCCGCGTTCTTCCGACGGGCCGGGGTGCTGTACCGGCGGCACCGCCCGGCCGGGTTCCGTCCGCCGGGCGGCAGTCCGGGCGTACAGCACCGGCTGCTGGCGAGCGGGGCGTACCCGGCGTTCCGTGCGCTGCGCGCGGCCAACCGGGCGCTGACCGGCGTACTCGCGCGGCTGCCCCGCCCCCGCGGGCTGCGCACCCGGCTGCGCTACAAGGTGGGACTGCGCCGCCCCCTGGACCCGAACCTGGCGGTGTACTGCGCGTACTGGGGCCGCGGCTACCTCTGCAATCCGGCCGCGATCCACGCCAAGGCCCGCGAACTGGCCCCGCATCTGCGCTCGGTGTTCCTGGTGGAGCCCGGCCAGGAGACGACCTTGCCCGAGGGCGTGGAGTACGCGGTCATCGGCAGCCGCCGCTCCTGGGACGTGCTGGCCCGCGCCAAGTACCTGATCAACAACGCCAACTTCGCGGACGCGGTCGTCAAACGCCCGGGCAGCGTGCACCTCTCCACCCAGCACGGCACGCCGCTGAAGAAGATGGGCGCCGACCAGGCGATGTACCCGGTGGTGGCCGCCGCGACCGGCAGCTTCGCCCGGCTGCTGGCCCGCGTGGACCGCTGGGACTACAACGTCACCTCCAACCGGCACTCCACGGAGATGTGGGAGAGCGCCTACCCCGCCGCCCACGAGACGCTGGAGTACGGCTATCCGCGCAACGACGCCTACTACACGGCGACCGCCGAGGACGTGGCGCGGATCCGGCGCGAACTCGGCGTCCCCGAGGGGAAGAAGGCCCTGCTGTACGCGCCGACGCACCGCGACCACGCGTCCGGCTTCGAGACGGGGCTCGACCTGGCGGCGCTGTGCGAGGAGATCGGCGACGAGTACGTGGTGCTGCTGCGCGCCCACTACTTCTACGACCGGGGGGACGCGCGGGGCTCCGGCCGGATCGTCGACGTCACCGGGCATCTGTCCTCGGAGGAGGTCTGCCTCGCCGCGGACGCGCTGATCACCGACTACTCGTCCATCATGTTCGACTACGCCAACCTGGACCGCCCGATCGTCGTGTACGCCGACGACTGGGACGTCTACCGGGAGGTCCGGGGCGTCTACTTCGACCTCATGCAGGGCCCGCCGGGCCGGGTGGCGCGCACCCCCGGCGAGCTGGCGGCGCTGCTGCGGGACGGCTCGTACGCGGACGCGGAGTCCGGGGCGCTGCGGGCCGCGTTCCGTGAGCGCTTCTGCCAGTTCGACGACGGGCGGGCCGCCGAGCGCGTGGTGCGCCGGGTGCTGCTGGGTGAGCCGCCCGAGGCGCTGCCCCCGGTGGTCCCGCTCGCCGAACGCGTCCCCGCCCCCGCGCCTGCCGCGACGACCCTCACAAGGAGCTGACGTGCCCCGCTTCAGCGTCATCGTGCCCGTCTTCAAGGTGCAGGGCTTCCTGCGGGAGTGCCTGGACTCGGTGCTCGGGCAGTCGTACACCGATCTGGAGGTCATCGCGGTCGACGACCGCTCCCCCGACGGCTGCCCCGCGATCCTGGACGGCTACGCCGAACGCGACGCCCGGGTGCGGGTGCTGCACCTGCCGGAGAACGTCGGGCTCGGCCGGGCCCGCAACGCCGGTCTGGCGGAGGCGAGCGGCGACTATGTGCTGTTCCTGGACAGCGACGACCGCTACACGCCCGGTCTGCTGGAGGCGGTCGACGCCCGGCTGACGGCGGGCGACGAGCCGGACATCCTGGTCTTCGACCATGTGCGCACCCACTGGTGGGGCCGCGGGGGCCGCAGCGAGGCGGCCGACCTGCTGGCGGCGGCCGGGACGGACGTCGTGAACGTCCGCGAGAGCCCGCAGTATCTGCGGCTGTTCCTGGTCGCCTGGAACAAGGCGTACCGCAGGGACTTCTTCCTGGAGCACGGGCTGCGGTACGCGCCGGGCCTGTACGAGGACGCGCCGGTCACCTACCGCTCGATGGTGCTGGCCGACCGGATCGTGTGCCTGGAGCGGATCGGCGTCGAGTACCGGCAGCGCCGGCAGGGCGCGATCACCCGGACGCCGGGGCGCCGGCACTTCGACATCTTCCCCCAGTACGACGGGCTGTTCGCCTTCCTTGAGGGGCGCCCGGAGCTGGCGTGGGCGCGGCCCCCGCTGTTCGAACGCGCGCTGGACCACATGCTGTTCGTGCTCGCCCGGGAGGACCGGGTGCGCCCGGCGGACCGTCCCGACTTCTACCGGGAGATCCGCGCCTTCCACGCCCGGCACCTTCCCGAGGGCTTCGTCCCGCCGGAGGGGTGGCGGGGCACGGAAATGCGGCTGCTGGCGGCGGCGCCCTACGCCTCGTACGCGGCGGCCCGTGGGCTGCGCGAGCTGCGCCGGGTGACCGGGGGCGGCGGCCGGAAGGTGACACGGGAGGTGTCACGACGGGCGCATCGCGCCTGGTACGCGGCCTGTTCCCGGCGTCCGCTGGACCCGGATCTCGCGGTGTACTCGGCGTTCTCCCACCAGGGAGTGCTCGGGGATCCGGCGGCGATCCACGCCAAGGCCCGCGAGCTCGCCCCGCGGCTGCGGGGTGTGTGGGTGGTCCGGGAGGACGCGGTGGCGGGGCTGCCGCCCGGCACGGACTTCGTGACGCCCGGTTCGCGGCGCTTCCACGAGGTCATGGCGCGGGCCACGTACTGGGTGAACAACGTCAACTGGCCGGGCACGCTCGCGAAACGGCCCGGCAGTGTGCACATCCAGACCCACCGGGGCACCCCGCTGAAGTACATGGGCGCCGATCTGCTGGCGAAGCCCGGTGCCCGGTACGGCGTCGACGTGCCGAAGATGCTGTGGCGGGCCGACCGCTGGGACTACAGCCTGGTGGCGAGCCGGCACGCGGAGCTCGCCTGGGAGCGGGCCTACCCGTGCCACTTCGCCTCGGTCAGGACGGGCAGCCCGCGCAACGACGTGCTGGTGACGGCGGGCCCGGAGACGGTCGCGGCGGCCCGGGCGCGGCTCGCGGTGCCGGCCGGGAACACCGTCGTGCTGTACGCGCCGACCCGCCGGGACTACCGCAAGGGCGGGCATGTCGACCGGATCGACCTGGCGCGGTTCGCCCGCGACCTCGGCGACGGGTGCACGCTCGTCGTCCGGCTGCACCCGTCGCTCGCGCAGGGCGTCGCGCGCGGCATGGGCCTGGCGGAGCTGCACCGCCGGGGCGTGCTGGTCGACGCGACGGACGTGCCGCGGGCCGAGGACGTGCTGCTCGCGGCGGACGCCCTGGTCACGGACTACTCGTCCCTGATGTTCGACTACGCCCTGCTGGACCGGCCGCTGGTCGTCCACGCGGACGACTGGGGGGCGTTCACGGCGAGCCGGGGCACCTACCTCGACCTGATGGCCGAGGCGCCGGGTCATGTGACGCGCTCCTACGGGGAGTTGGCGGAGCTGTTCGCGTCCGGGGCCTGGCGGGACGGGGAGTCGGCGCGGCTGCGGCGGCGTTTCCGGGAGCGGTTCTGCGAGTTCGACGACGGGCTGGCCGCCGAGCGGGTCGTACGGACGCTGATGCTGGGCGAGCCGATGCCGGGACGGGCGGCCGGGACGGGCCGGGTGCCGGCTCCGGCGGGTCCCCGGTCGCTGCCGGTCGCGCGCTGACCGGCATCGGCACCGGCACCGGCGTCCGCACCGGCATCCGCAGCAGGGGACTCACCCGAAGAGGTGACGAGCGTCAAAGCCGTTGATCCGGGCGGGGAGACTCGGCAGATGCCCCGAACCCCCACCCCCTCCCCGACCGGAGCCGCGGGCGCCCCCGCGGGCACCCTCGTCCGGAGGGCCGTGCGCGGCGCGAGCGCGCTGCGCGGCGGTCGCGGCCCTCGTCCGACGCCGTACCAGGCCGTCGGGTTCCTGTTCTGCCTGGTGATGCTGCTGGCGTACTGGGCGGTGCCGCTGTGCTGCGACGCGGGGCAGCACGCGGCGGTCGTCGAGCGGCTGCGGGCGGATCTGTTCCACCCCCGCCATCCGATGGCGGACCTGCCGGGCGCGGGCAGCCCGTACTACTCGCCGTACGCGGTCGCCGAGGCGGTGTTCGCGCGGCTGACCGGGCTGGGCGGCTGGGAGGTGGTGCGGCTGGCCGGGGTGCTGAACCTGCTGGTCCTGCTGACCGGCATCGGCCGGCTGACCCGGGTGCTGACACCGCGGCCGTGGGCGCCGGTGCTCGCGCTGGGCGCGATGACGCTGCTGTGGGGCACGGAGCGGGCCTGGTGGAGCGGCTATCTGAACCTGATGTCGATGACGGGGAACCTCGGGTACCCCTCGGCGTTCGCCATCGGGCTCACCTTCTGGGCCTGGGCGCTGACCGGGGCGCGCGCCCGCGGCGGGCGGGCGGTCCGGTACGTCGGCCCGAGCGGTCTGCCCGGATGGGCCGGGTACGCGGGGCTCGGCGCGCTGTACGGGCTGATCCTGCTGATCCATCCGATCACGGCGGTGGCCGCGGCCCTGGGGGCGGTGGCGTTCGTCGCCGGATGGCAGCGCCCGTGGCACGGGGCGGTCGTCGCGCGCTGGGCCGTGACGGCGGGCGTCGCGGTGCTCGTCGCCGGGTCCTGGCCGTACTACGACGTGTTCGCGCTGGCCGGGGACGGCAGCGTGGACGTCATCCACCGGCAGCTGTACGAGCATCTCTTCGGGCAGTTCTGGCTGGCGCTGCTGGGCCTGCCCGCGCTCTGGCTGCGCGGACGCCGTACGTCCTGGCGGGATCCGCTGGTGCTGCTGTTCGCCCTGGACTGCCTGCTCGTGGCGTACGGCTGGACGAGCGGGCGCTACACGTACGGCAGGATCCTCGGGCTCACCCTGGTGCCGCTGCAGTTCGCGCTGGCGGTGGAGCTGGCGGCACCCCGGCCGTGGGGCCGGGCGCGCCGGGCGCTGGGGCTGACCGCGGCGGCCGGTGCCTGCGCCGGATTCCTCACCGTGCAGGGCGGGGCGGTGCTGCCCACGGCCCTGGATCCGCTGGGCCTGGAGCAGCCGTCGCGCTGGCCGTCGTACGCCTGGGTGGCGCGGCATGTGGCGAAGGGCGAGGTGGTCATCTCCGACGGGCACTTCGCCCCGCGTTCCCTCCCGGGGTACGGGGCGAACCTCGCCGCACCGGTCTGGCCCGACCCCGCGCTGGACGAGCGGGAGCGGGAACGCCGGCTCGCCGATGTGCGCGCATACCTCTCCCCCGACTCGACCGGCGCCCTGCGCACGGCGATCGCCCGGCGGTACCACGCGCGCTGGCTGCTGCTGACGCGATGGAAGAAGGTGCCGGAGGAGGCGGTCGTCGTGGCCTGGAGCCGGGAGACGGGGGAGGTGCTGGCGCGGATCGGCGCCCGGGAGGGTGTTACTCGATGACGAGGTCGACGTCGATGTTGCCGCGGGTGGCGTTGGAGTAGGGGCAGACCTGGTGGGCCTGGTCGACCAGCTTGCGGCCGGTCGCCTCGTCGAGGGTGTCGGGCAGCTCGACGCGCAGGGTGACCTTGAGGCCGAAGCCCTCGCCCTGCTTGCCGATGCCGACCTCGGCGGTGACGGCGGCCTCCGAGACGTCGACCTTGGCCTGACGGCCGACGAGGCCGAGCGCGCTGCCGAAGCAGGCGGCGTACCCGGCGGCGAACAGCTGCTCCGGGTTGGTGCCCTCGCCGTTGCCGCCCAGCTCCACCGGCGGGGCCAGCTTGACGTCGATACGGCCGTCGTTGGAGACGGCACGACCGTCGCGGCCGTGGGTGGCGGTGGCGACTGCGGTGTAGAGCGCGTCCATGGAGAACCATCCCTCTCGTAGGTCGTGACGGACGCCGGGGCGCCCGTGACTGAGCGGTCCGCCCCGTTCCGTCCCGGGGCCGCCGCATGTCCATCAGTAGAGCACGCAATTGAATTGTGTGCAACTGAATGGCGTACAGGGGAGCTACCCTGGAGGCATGACGACCACGCCCACGGCCGACTGGCTCCGCCTCGACCAGCAGATCTGCTTCTCCCTGAACGCGGCCTCGCGCGCCTTCGGCGGCGTCTACCGCGTGGTGCTCAAGGATCTGGGCCTCACCTATCCGCAGTACCTGGTGATGCTGGTGCTGTGGGAGCAGGGCGAACTGCCCGTGAAGCGGCTCGGCGAGCATCTGCGCCTGGACTCCGGCACGCTGTCGCCGCTGCTCAAGCGGCTGGAGGCGGCCGGCCTCGTGCGCCGGGAGCGCAGCGCCCGCGACGAGCGCTCGGTGGAGGTGCGACTGACGGAGGAGGGCGAGGCCCTGCGCGAGCGGGCGCTCGAGGTGCCGCGCCGGATCGCCGCGGCCACCGGGTTCGACGTCGAGGAGATCCGCGATCTGCGGGAGCGCCTGGACCAGCTCACCACCGCGCTGGACACGGCGGCACGGGAGGCGTAACCCTCGCCCGCCCCCGGTGGGCCGTATTCGTACTATTAGCTGACATTCATCATTGGTATGCGGCGTATCTCCGTCGGCATTCCCTTTGTCCGTCCTACGATCCGCGGTGACGAGCAGTGAACCGGCCCGCGGTCGTCACCGTCTTCCGCCACGGGCCCGCACCTCCCGCCCCACGGGATCTGCCGACCATCCCTCCGACCCGGACCGTGGCCCCATGCACCCAGCGCCCCCGCCCACCGCGCCCGACCCGCAGGTCGCCGTGGTCGTCATCGGCTACGACGACGCCGCCCATGTGACGACCGCCGTCCGCTCGGCGCTGGCCCAGGGCCCCGTCGTGCGGGAGGTCGTCGCGGTCGACGACTGCTCGACCGACGACAGCCCGGCCCGGCTCGCCGCGCTCGCCGCGGCCGAGCCACGGCTGAAGGTGGTGCGGCGCCGGGTCAACAGCGGCGGCTGCGGCAGCCCGCGCAACACCGGCCTGGACCGGGTGACCGCGCCGTATGTGATGTTCCTGGACAGCGACGACGTGCTTCCGCCGGGTGCCGCCGACGCCCTGCTCGCGGCGGCCACCGGCGCCGATGCCCAGGTCGCGGGCGGCCTCTGCGTCCGGCGGGAGCTGCCCGAGGGGCGCGAGGTGCCCTGGGAGCCGTCGCTGTACGCCGCGCACGCCGTGTTCGAGCGCCCCGCGCAGCGCCCCCGTCTGGTCCACGACACCCTCTGCGTGAACAAGCTCTACCGGACCGACTTCCTGCGCGCCCACGGCATCCGCTTCCCCGAGGGCCGCTTCCCCTACGAGGACTTCGTCTTCACCGCGCGCGTCCTCGCCGCCCGCCCCCGCGTCGCCGTCGTCCCGGACCGGGTCTACGTCTGGCATGTGCGCCGGGCGGCGGGCCGGCTGTCGATCTCCCTGGACCGCGCGGACGTCGCCAACTGGCGGGCCCGCACCGAGGCGAGCCGGCTCGCCCACGAGATCCTGCTGGGCTCCGGGCAGAAGGAGCTGGCCCGGGCCGCCCGCGCCAAGTTCCTCGACCACGAACTGCGGATGTACGCCCGTGAACTGGTCCTGCGCGACGCCCGCTACCGGCGCGACTGGTGGGCGCACACGCGGGCGTACCTCGCCGAGTACGACGCCTCGGACTGGGCGCACAACCCGACCGCGCCCGGACGCCTCATCGGGCGGATCGTCCTGGCCTCCCCTGAGCCGCTCGACCTGCCCCGCCTGCGTGACCTCGCCTCCCGTCCCGCCCGGCTGCAGCCGCCGTACGCGCGGGCCGCCGACGGCACCCCCGTCTGGTCGGCCGGGCTCCCCCAGGTCACCCTGGAACCGCTGCTGACCCAGCCCGTCCACGTCCTCCCGCTCGCCGTGGACGCGGAGCTGCGCACCCACGCCCGCACCGCCGTCCTGCGGCTGCGTCTGCACGAGATGTACGGGCGGCTAGCGCGGGCCGGACCCGAGTCGCTGGAGGTGGAATGGCGGTGCCGGGAGACGGGGCGCACGGCGGGAGCACCCACGGCGGTACCGCCGGAGCCGGACGGGGAGTCCTGGCGGGCGGCGGTCCCGGTGCGCTGGGGCGCGTTCGGCGCCGGCACCTGGGACCTGCGGGTGCGCCTCCGCTTCCGGGAGGGCGCCGAGCGCGAGGTCACCGCGCACGCCGTCACCGGCACGGGAGCGCTGCGCCGCCGCGTGGTCCTCGGCGCCGGGCACGGCCTGGTCCTCGTCCAGCCCTACGCCACCCACTCCGGGGCGCTCGCCGTCCGCGTCGCCCCCGGTCTGCGCGGAGTCCTGAGCGTGGTACGCGGCAGGCTCCGGCGCCTGCTTCACTGACAGTGACACCGACCGAGCACGAGCACTGGCCACTGATGAGGGGACGGCCGTACATGACCTGGCTGATCACCGGCGGCGCCGGTTACATCGGAGCACACGTGGTTCGGGCGATGACCCGGGCGGGCGAGCGTGCCGTGGTGTACGACGACCTGTCCACCGGCATCGCCGACCGGGTGCCCGACGGCGTCCCGCTGGTCGTCGGCTCCACCCTGGACCGCGAGCGCGTCGCCCGCGCCCTCGCCGCCCACCGGATCACCGGCGTGGTCCATCTGGCGGCGAAGAAGCAGGTCGGCGAGTCGGTCGACCGGCCGCTGCTGTACTACCGGGAGAACGTCGAGGGCCTGCGCGTCCTCCTGGAGGCGGTCACGGCCACCTCCCATGTGCGCTCCTTCGTCCTCTCCTCCTCGGCGGCCGTCTACGGCATGCCGGACGTCGACCTGGTGACCGAGGAGACGCCGTGCGCCCCGATCTCGCCGTACGGCGAGACCAAGCTGGCGGGCGAGTGGCTGGTCCGGGCGACGGGCCGGGCCACGGGCCTGTCCACGGCGTCGCTGCGGTACTTCAACGTGGCGGGCGCGGCCGCGCCGGAACTCGCCGACACCGGCGTCTTCAACATCGTCCCGATGGTGTTCGAGAAGCTGACGCAGGGCGAGGCCCCGCGGATCTTCGGCGACGACTACCCGACCCCGGACGGCACCTGCGTCCGCGACTACATCCATGTGGTCGACCTCGCGGAGGCCCATGTCGCCGCCGCCCGCGCGCTGCAGTCCTCGCCCGGCCACTCCCTCACCCTCAACATCGGCCGGGGCGAGGGTGTGTCGGTGCGCGAGATGATCGACCTCATCAACGCCGTGACCGGCTACGACCGGCCTCCGACGGTCACCCCGCGCCGCCCCGGCGACCCGGCCCGCGTGGTCGCCTCCGCCGACCGCGTCGCCACCGAGCTGGGCTGGAAGGCGAAGTACGACGTCCGGGACATGGTCACGTCGGCCTGGGACGGCTGGGTGCGCACCCACCCCGGGGCAGCCCGCGACTGAGCGCGCGCGGTCGGACGGTCAGAGGGCCTTGAGGGCCGCCGCGGTCGCCCGTGACAGGGCGTCGAGGTGGCCCTTCGGCAGCTTCGGGCCGCGCACGACCACCGAGCGCCAGTACAGGGGCCCGGAGATCAGATCGAGGGCCAGCTCCTGGTCGAGGCCCGCCCGGACCTCCCCGCGCTGCTCGGCGGCGCGCACGATCGTGCTGGCGACGCTCGCCTGGCCGTCGCGCAGCGCCTTCTGCACGGCCTCGGCGATCTCCGGGCTGCGGGCCGCCTCCGCCTGCAGATCGGGAAGGATCTGCGAGGCCAGCGGATGCCGCAGCGCCCGCGCGGTCACCTCGTAGAGCAGCCGCAGATCGCCCTCCAGGGTCCCGGTGTCGGGGACCGGCAGACCCATCACCGCGACCGCCGACACCACGTCGAGCACCAGGTGCAGCTTGGAACGCCAGCGCCGGTAGACGGCCGTCTTGCCGACGCCGGCGCGGCGCGCGATGCCCTCGATCGACATACGGGCGTAGCCGACGGCCGCCAGCTCCTCGAAGACGGCCGCCCGGATCGCCTCGGTCACGTCCTCCCGGAGCACGGCCGCCCCGGCGGGGGTCCGGCGGCGCGGCGGCGTCGAGGACTGATCGGCGTCGGTGCTCATGCGGACCAGCATAGGGCGTCACGACGGGACGGTTGCGTTCCGACGTCGGATCGCCGTACGCTCCCGTTGCGACGATACGGTCCCGTCCCGACGTCTCGTTCCGACGTCTCGTCCCGACGCTGTCGTCCCGACGTGACTCTCATGCGATGCGCCCCAGGAACCCCAGTGAAAGCAGCGGATGTGACTCAAGCCCTGCACACACCGCCCCGGACGGCCGAGGCGCCGCCCGAGGCCGACCTCGCGGCCCTGGCCGCCCGGCACGGGCTGTCCGTGAGCGGCGCCCGCCCCTCGCTGTCCCAATACGTCCGCCAGTTGTGGGCGCGCCGGCACTTCATCGCGGCGTTCTCCACCGCCAAACTCACCGCCCAGTACAGCCAGGCGAAGCTGGGGCAGGTCTGGCAGGTGCTGACGCCGCTGCTGAACGCGGCGGTGTACTACCTCATCTTCGGCAAGCTGATGGGCACCAGCCGGGGCGTGCCGGACTTCGTGCCCTTCCTGGTCACGGGGGTGTTCGTGTGGACGTTCACCCAGAGCTCGATCATGGCGGGCACCCGCGCGATCTCCGGCAACCTCGGCCTCGTCCGCGCCCTGCACTTCCCCCGGGCCGCGCTGCCGATCTCGTTCTGCCTCCAGCAGCTGCAGCAGCTGCTGTTCTCGATGGCGGCGCTGGTCGTGATCCTGCTCTGCTTCGGCGTCCCGGTCGCCGCGTCCTGGCTGCTGGCCGTCCCGGCGCTGGTGCTGCAGTTCGCCTTCAACGCCGGCGTCTCGCTGATCGTCGCCCGGCTCGGCGCCAAGACCCCGGACCTGGCCCAGCTGATGCCGTTCGTGCTGCGGACGTGGATGTACGCGTCCGGCGTGATGTTCAGCATCAGCCACATCATGAGCAAGCACACGGACGCGCCCTCCTGGCTGACCGCCGTCCTGCAGGCCAACCCGGCCGCCGTCTACATCGACCTGATGCGCTTCGCCCTGATCGACAGCTTCCAGGGGAGCCAGCTCCCGCCGCACGTCTGGGCGATCGCGGCCGGCTGGGCCCTGCTCGCCGGCGTCGGCGGTTTCATCTACTTCTGGAAGGCCGAGGAGACGTACGGACGTGGCTGAGCACAGCGAGAAGATCCCCACCGTCGTCGCCGACGGCGTCGACATCGTCTACCGGGTCAACGGCACGGGCGCGGGCCGCGGTTCGGCCACCGCCGCGCTCAACCGCATCCTGCGCCGCGGCCGGGCCGAGAAGGCGGCGGGCGTGCGTACGGTGCACGCCGTGCGGAACGTGTCCTTCGCCGCGTACCGGGGCGAGGCCATCGGCCTCATCGGCACCAACGGCTCGGGCAAGTCCACCCTGCTCAAGGCCGTCGCCGGGCTGCTCCCGGTGGAGAACGGCCGTATCTACACCGACGGCCAGCCCTCCCTCCTGGGCGTCAACGCCGCCCTGATGAACGACCTGACCGGGGAGCGCAACGTCCACCTCGGCGGGCTCGCGATGGGCATGTCCCGTGAGCAGATCAAGGAGCGCTACCAGGAGATCGTCGACTTCTCCGGCATCAACGAGAAGGGCGACTTCATCACGCTGCCCATGCGCACCTACTCCTCGGGCATGGCGGCCCGGCTGCGGTTCTCCATCGCCGCCGCCAAGGACCACGACGTGCTGCTGATCGACGAGGCGCTGGCGACCGGCGACCGCTCCTTCCAGAAGCGCTCCGAGGCCCGTATCCGCGAGCTGCGCCGGCACGCCGGCACGGTGTTCCTGGTCAGCCACAACAACAAGTCGATCCGCGACACCTGCGAGCGTGTGCTGTGGCTGGAGCGGGGCGAGCTGCGCATGGACGGGCCGACCGGCGAGGTGCTCAAGGAGTACGAGGCGTTCACCGGCGACAAGAGCGACAAGGCGGCCAAGACGGCGAAGCCGAAGCCCCGGACGGCGGCCCCGGTTCCCTCGTGAGGCGCAGCATGGGCTCACCCTTTCGTCCTATAAGTGCCACTATGGCCGAGCAGGGTCCCCCACAGCGCTGACGAAGGTGAAGGAGTCGTCGCATGCCCGAGCTCAGCGTCGTCGTCCACGGGCCGAACACACAGGACCGGCTGACCGGGCTCCTCGACTCCCTCGCGGGCCACCCCCACGGCGACGTGGAGGTGGTCGTCGCCGCCGTCGGCCCCTGGGCGCAGGAGACGGCCGGGCGGCACGCCCCCGACCTGCTCGTGGTGCCGCTGCCGGAGGGCACCGGCGACGCGGCGGCCCGCGCGGCGGGGGCGGCCCGCGCCTCCGGCCGCTGGCTGCACTTCACGCACTCCGTGGACGGCCTGCCCGCGGGCGCCCCCCGCCTGGTCGCCGAACGCGTCGCGCAACTGCCGGACGAGGTGGACGTCCTCCTCCTCGACCACATCCGCTCCACATGGGAGACCACCGGACTGCCCTCCCCCGACGGGCGCCTGCTCGCCCGCACGGGCCGCTCCCCCCGCCTCCTGGACGACGTCGCCCGCAGCGCGCTGCGCGTCACCCCGCTGCTGGGCAACCGTGTCCTGCGCGCCTCCTTCTGGCGGGCCCACGAGCAGCGGCTCACCGCCTCCGACGAACCGTTCGCGGCCTGCGCCGCCCTGCTGCTCGCCGACCGGATCGCGGCCTGGGACCAGGTGGCGTACCGGCACCACGCACTGCGCCCCGAGAGCCTGCCCCCGGCCGCCCCCGAGGACCACTACGCCCTCGTCGACCGGTTCACGGCACTCCTGGACCTCGCGCGCGAGCGCGCCGCCACCCGGCCCGGAGCGGCGGCCCAGGTGCCGTACGCCGTGCTGTACGACGCCATGGTCCGCACCTGTCTGCGGACCTTCGCCCGCACCGCCCTGCCGGACCCCGTGGCCCGGGAGTTCTTCCGCCGCGCCGCCGACGCGACCGTGCGGTACCGGCCGCCCGAGTACCGCCGCCCCTCCGGCCCGGAGGGCATGCGCCGCACCCTGCTGGAGGAGAACGCGTACGGCAGGTACCGGGCCTTCCAGGCCGCGAACCGGGCCCGCCGCACCACCCGGGCGGCCGTCCGGACCACGCGGCGCCGGGTCGCGGACGCGCTCGGCGACCGGCACTACCGGGCGTCCCTGTCCCGGCCCGTCGACCCGGGTCTCGCAGTGTTCGCCGCGTACTGGTACCGGGGCGTGGCCTGCAACCCGGCGGCGATCGCGGCCAAGCTGACCGAACTCGCCCCGCAGATCCACCCGGTGTGGGTGGTCACCCCGGAGAACGCGGCGCTGCTGCCCCCGCACACCGACCACGTTCTCCCCGGCACTCCCCGCTACCGCGAGGTGCTGGCGACGGCCAAGTACCTGGTCAACAACGTCAACTTCCCGAACGCGATCGTGAAGCGCCCGGACGCCGTCCATCTGCAGACCCACCACGGCACCCCGCTCAAGCGCATGGGCGTCGACCAGATGGAGTTCCCGGCGGCGGCCAAGGGGCTCGACTTCCAGGCCCTGCTGTCCCGGATCGACAAGTGGGACTTCAGCGTCTCCGCGAACAGCCACTCCACCCGGATGTGGGAGCGCGCCTACCCGTCCCGGTTCGTCCCGCTCGACCACGGCTATCCGCGCAACGACGTCTACTACCGGGCCACCGCGGCCGACATCCGGGCGATCCGCGACCGTCTGGGCATCGCGCCGGAGCGCCGGGCGATCCTCTACGCCCCCACCCACCGCGACTACGAGGCCGGCTGGACCCCCCGCCTCGACCTCGCCACGCTCGCCGACCAACTGGGCGAGGACACGGTCCTGCTGGTGCGCGGCCACTACTTCTACGACGGCACGCCGTCCCCGCTGACCGCCCTGCGCCGCACCGGCCGGATCATCGACGTCTCCTCCTACGACCCGGTCGAGGATCTGGCGCTGGCCGCGGACGCGCTGGTCACGGACTACTCGTCGATCATGTTCGACTACGCCAACCTCGACCGCCCGATCGTCGTGTACGCCGACGACTGGGAGACGTACCGCTCCACCCGCGGCGTCTACTTCGACCTGATGGCCGAGCCCCCGGGCCAGGTGGCCCGCACCCAGCGGGAACTCACCGAGATCCTCACCACCGAGGCCTGGCAGGACGAAGGCGCCGCGAAGGCGCGGGCCGCGTTCCGCCGCCGCTTCTGCGAGTACGACGACGGGCACGCCGCCGAGCGGGTGGTGCGCCGGGTCTTCCTCGGCGAGAGCGAGGACGCCCTGCCGCCCGTGGTCCCGCTGGAGGACCGCACGCCGGCGCCGAGCCCCCGGGAGGCCGTATGACTCCGGACGTCACGGTGACGGTCATCGTCTACAACGACGCCGACCGTCTCCCCCGGGCCGTGGAGTCGGTGCGCCGGCAGACCCACGGCAATATCGAGATCATCATCAGCGACGACCACTCGACCGACGGGACACCGTTCGTCGCCCGGGAGTTCGCGGCCCGCGACCCCCGGGTCCGGCATCTGCGGCTGCCGGAGAACAGCGGCGGGTGCAGCGTCCCGCGCAACCGCGCCCTGGACATCGCGACCGCCCCGTACGTGATGTTCCTGGACAGCGACGACGAACTCACCGAGGACGCCGTGGAGCTGCTGCTCGCGGCCCACCGGGAACGGGAGATCGACTTCGCGATGGGCGCGGTCGTCCGGGTCCGCGAGGACAGCGGCCGCCGCACCCGGTGGATGCCCCACCTCGTCGCCGAGCGGCGCACGGTCCTCGGCATCGAGTCCGAACCCCGGCTGCTCTTCGAGCACCTGTCGACCAGCAAGATGTACGCACGCGCCTTCCTGGACCGGCACGACCTGCGGTTCCCGGAAGGCATCCACTACGAGGACCAGCTGTTCACCACCCAGGCGTACTGCCTGGCCAAGGAGTTCACGATCATCCCGGAGCCGGTGTACCGCTGGCACATCGCGCCCTTCGCGGCCGCCGACACCGCGTCCATCTCCAACCAGCGCGACCGGCTGGAGAACGTCCGCGACCGGGTCGCCGTCCAGCGGCTCATCGACAGCTTCCTCACCGAGAGCGGGCACGGCGGCCTGCGCGAGGACAAGGACTACAAGTTCCTCAAGCACGACTTCCGGATGTACGCGGGCGATCTGCCCTACCGCGACGACCCCTGGCTGACCTCGTTCGCCGACCTCGTGAACCCCTACCTCGACACCCTGTCCCCGGCGGCCTACGCCCGGCTGCCCCGGCCGGAACGCGTGGTGCTGCAACTGGTCCGCGAGCGCCGCTTCCCCGAGGCCCGGTTGGCGGCCCGCGGCCTGGGCCACGGGGTGGCGCCGCGCCAGGTCGTGCCGGACGCCGACGGGCGCACGTACTGGGGCGACACCGTCCCCACCGACGAGCGGGCCCGCCGCGAACTGGACGTCACCGACCTGGAACTGGACACCCGCCCTTTCCGCAGCGCCCTCTTCCGCCACGAGATCACCGAACTGATCCGCGGCCCCGGCGCCTCGATCGACCTGGCCGTCCGGACCTACGACCCCGGTCTGCGGCTGCCCGTGGGCCCACTGCGGGCCAGCCTGGTCGTCGCACCCGGCCGGCGCCGGCTGAAGGTGCCCTTCCGGCTCACCCCGGTGCGCCCCGGTGTCTTCGAGGGCCGCGTCCATCTGGACCTGACGGCGGCGCCGGTCCCCCGCCACGGCTTCGCGGGCGTACGGCACCCGCTGCTCCGTATCGAGCACCAGGGCCTCGCCCACTCCGCCGTCCTGCTGGCGCCCCTGTCCTTCCCCGTCCTCACGGCCCGGATCGCCCACCACTCGGGCACGGCCCCGCACCGGGTGACCGTCGAGCCGGAGAACCGCGGCCCGGGGCGGCTGCAGATCCGCTGGGAGCCGGTGGGCGTGACGGCCCGGCTGGTCCGCCCGGTGGTCCGGCGCCTCGACCGGCCCAGGGTCCGCCGGGCGGCCCGGCTCGTGCGGACCGTGCTGCGGTAGGTCAGCGGGCCGGGGGTGCCGTCACCTCGTACAGCACCTGCCCGTCCGGGCCGTCGGCCACCCTGCGCAGCCCCTCGGCGGCCGGCGTCCCCCGGTCCACGACCCACCGCACCCCGTACGCGCGCACGATCCCCTGCCGTACCTCCGGTGAAGTGCCCGGCGTGAAGTACGTCCGGACGGCCGCCGCCCGCCGGTCCTCGTCCGGCAGGAAGAAGTCGGGATAGCCGGGCGCCACCGTGTACGGGCCGTACGCCGGGATCTGCCGGGCGGGCAGGGTGCGGGCCATGACGACGTCCCCGTACCGCACCCACGGGGTCAGCCAGTGGTACCCGGTCCACGGCTCCCGGTACCGCTCGGCGACCGCGTCCGGCAGGGCGGTGCGGGGCACGACGTATCCGAGGGTGCCGGTCTGCGTCCACGCGCCGGTCAGCAGCGCCCCGGTCAGCAGGACCGCCCCGGCCGTACGCAGCCGGCCGGGCCGGGCACCGGCCACCGCGAGCGCGGCGGCGAGCTGCGCCGGGATCAGCGCGGCCGGGAGCGCGCGGCCCCAGGAGTAGTGCCCGCTCAGCCAGCCCGCCGCGACGACCAGCGTGCCCAGCGCGAAGAACAGCACCAGCGGATCGAGCCGGTCCCGCCGCCACCGCGGCACGAGCGCCGCGACCCCGAGCAGCACCAGCCAGTACCGCCCGAGCAGGTCCTCGTACAGGCCCCGGTGCACCGACTCCAGATCGGCGCCCGCCCCGAACAGCGCGAAGAAGTCGTAGTACGGCCAGGCCCACAGGACCACCACGCCGACGGCGAGCCCGCCCGCGAGCCGCGGCCACACGGCGCGCCCCGGCCGTCCGGCGGCCACCGTGGCGAGCGCGCCCAGCGAGGCGACCACCCCGGAGAACTGGTGGCAGAGCAGGATCACCGCCCACAGCACGCCGAGCGCCGGCCACACCCCCCAGCCGGCCCCGGCCCGCACGGCTCGCGCCAGCCACGCCCACAGATGGAAGGCCAGCCCCAGGGCGAACACGCTCGGGTACGACACCGTCAGCGCCAGCGAGTTCAGCCCCAGGAAGCCGCTCCACGCGAACAGGGACGTCCCCCACAGGAACACCAGGCACAGCAGGGCGAGCGCGGGGGCCGCCCGGTCGGCGCTCAGCGTGCGCACGTACCGCCAGACGCCGGTGACCAGCAGCGCCAGCCCCACCAGGGCGCCGATCCGCAGCACCACGAAGACCGAGAACCCGGTCAGCCTGGCCACACAGCCGAGGACCAGCATCCACGGCGAGTAGTAGGGGCTGGGCGTGTCCGCGTCGACCAGCGGATTGCCGGGGTCGGCCAGGCTGTGGCGCAGACGTTCGACGGTGGCCGCGTGCATGCCGAGGTCCCCGGCCCACGGCAGCCGGACGATGACCAGGAGCAGCAGGACGAGGACCAGCGCGCCGGCGGCCCCCACGACGACCGCCGCCCTCGGCGGCATGGCCCGGATCGTGCTCACATCGGCACTGTAATTCCCGTTTCGCCCGGTATGCCGGAGGCCGTATGCGGGAGCGCCCCGGACCGGTGGGGTCCGGGGCGCTCCGGTGTGCGTCCGCCTCAGGCGGTGGGGCGGGTCAGGTGTGCGACCGCAGCAGCGTGCGCATGGTGCGCATCGCGACCGAGAGGTTCGCCAGGTCGAAGGAGTCCGAGCCGCGGATCTCCTCCAGCGTGGTGCGCGCCCGGCTCAGGATCGCGGCGTTCTTGCGCTCCCAGGCCTCGAAGCGCTGCTCGGGCGTCGCGGTGCCGTCGCCGACGGCCAGGACGTCCGAGGTCAGCGCCGCGTGGGCGGCGTACAGGTCCTCGCGGATGGAGGCACGGGCCATGGACTGCCAGCGGTCGGACCGCGGCAGCTCGATGATCCGGTCCATCAGCTGGCTGATGTGCAGCCGGTCCCCGAGGTCGTAGTAGACCTCGGCGACGTCCATCGGGTCCTTGCCCATGCGGTCGGCCACCGAGACGATGTCGAGCGTCGGGAAGGCCGAGGAGAACCCGGCGACCCGCTGGGCCAGCTCGACGGGCACCCCGGCGTCGGTCAGCTCGTCGTGGATCTGCTGGTACCAGTCCAGGTCCGCGCCGCGCAGCAGCTTCGGCAGCTGCGACCACACCTGCTCCACCCGGTCGGCGAAGAAGTCGATGGTGTCGGCGAGCGCGAGCGGCTGCGGACGGTTGTTCAGCAGCCAGCGCGTGCCGCGCTCGACCAGACGCCGCGAGTGCAGCCGGATCCGGGTCTGGACGGCCGCCTCGACCTTGTTGTCGAGGGCCTCGACCGCGTCCCACACCTCCGCCTGGCGGAAGATCGCGCGGGCCACGGTCTGCGCCCGGACGATCTCCTCCAGCGAGGCGCCGGTCTCCTCCCGCAGCCGGTGCAGATACGTCGTACCGCCCGTGTTGACCGTGTCGTTGACCAGCACGGTCGTGGTGATCTCACGCCGCAGCGGGTGGCTGACCAGGTGCTCGGGGAACCGCTCGCGCAGCGCCGTCGGGAAGTAGGCGTGCAGCAGGGTGCTGAGGTACGGGTCGTCCGGCAGCGTGGTGTGCAGCAGCTCGTCGGCGACCGTGATCTTCGTGTACGCCATCAGCACGGCCGTCTCCGGGCCGGTCAGACCGTGGTCGGAGTTCAGGCGCTCACGGATCTGCCGGTCCGTGGGCAGGAACTCCAGCGCACGGTCCAGGTGGCCTTCCCTGACCAGGTGCTTCATGAAGCGCTGCTGGGCGTGGAGCATGGCGCTGGACTGGGCGAGGGCGTTGGCGATCGCCGTGTTCTGCGCGTAGTTGTTGCGCAGGACCAGCCGGCCGACCTCGTCGGTCATCTCGGCGAGCAGCTTGTTGCGCTGCTTGACCGTCATGTCGCCGTCCGCGACCAGGCCGTTCAGCAGGATCTTGATGTTCACCTCGTGGTCGGAGGTGTCCACGCCCGCGCTGTTGTCGATGGCGTCGGTGTTGATCCGGCCGCCCTGGCGCGCGAACTCGATCCGGCCGAGCTGGGTCAGGCCCAGGTTGCCGCCCTCGCCGACGACCTTGACGCGCAGATCGGCGCCGTCGACGCGGATGGGGTCGTTGGCCTTGTCGCCGACGTCGGCGTTCGACTCGGTGCTGGCCTTGACGTACGTGCCGATGCCGCCGTTCCACAGCAGGTCCACCGGGGCCTGCAGGATGGCCTTCATCAGCTCGGCCGGGGTCATCTTGGAGACCTTGCCCTCGATGCCCAGGGCCTCGCGGATGTGCGCGTTGACGCTGATGGCCTTGGCGCTGCGCGGGAAGACGCCGCCACCGGCCGACAGCAGCGAGGTGTCGTAGTCCTCCCAGCTGGAGCGCGGCAGCTCGAACAGGCGCCGGCGCTCGGCGTAGGAGGTCGCCGCGTCCGGGTTCGGGTCGATGAAGATGTGCCGGTGGTCGAAGGCGGCGACCAGCCGGATGTGCTCGCTGAGCAGCATGCCGTTGCCGAACACGTCACCGGACATGTCGCCGATGCCGACGACGGTGAAGTCCTCGCTCTGCGTGTCCACGCCCAGCTCGCGGAAGTGCCGCTTGACGGACTCCCAGGCGCCGCGGGCGGTGATGCCCATGCCCTTGTGGTCGTAGCCGGCCGAGCCGCCGGAGGCGAAGGCGTCCCCGAGCCAGAAGTTGTACGACTCGGCGACCTCGTTGGCGATGTCGGAGAACTTCGCGGTGCCCTTGTCGGCGGCGACGACGAGATAGGTGTCGTCCTCGTCGTGCCGGACGACGTCCGCCGGGGGCACGACCTCGCCCGCCACCATGTTGTCGGTGATGTCGAGCAGCGCCGAGATGAACGTCCGGTAGCTGGCGATGCCCTCCGCCATCCAGGCGTCCCGGTCCACGGCCGGGTCGGGCAGCTGCTTGGCGACGAAGCCGCCCTTGGCGCCGACCGGCACGATCACGGTGTTCTTGACCATCTGCGCCTTGACCAGGCCGAGGATCTCCGTACGGAAGTCCTCACGCCGGTCGGACCAGCGCAGACCGCCGCGCGCGACCTTGCCGAAGCGCAGGTGCACGCCCTCGACGCGCGGCGAGTACACCCAGATCTCGAACGCCGGGCGCGGCGCCGGGAGGTCCGGGATGGCCTGCGGGTCGAACTTCATCGAGACGTAGTCGTGCGGCTCGCCGTCGGCCGACCGCTGGAAGAAGTTGGTGCGCAGGGTCGCCTTGATGACGGTGAGGAAGGACCGCAGGATCCTGTCCTCGTCCAGGCTGGCCACCTGGTCCAGGGCCGCGTCCAGCTCCTCCAGCAGCGCGTCCACGATCTCGCGGCCCGCGCGCTGGCGGTCCGGCGACAGCCGTGCCTCGAACAGGGAGACGAGCAGGCGGGTGGTGTGGACGTTGTGCCGGAGGGTGTCCTCCATGTAGTCCTGCGAGAACGTCGACCCGGCCTGCCGCAGGTACTTGGCGTAGGCCCGCAGCACCATCGCCTGCCGCCAGGTCAGCCCGGCGCTCAGCACGAGGGCGTTGAAGCCGTCGTTCTCGGCCTTGCCGGTCCAGGTGGCGGCGAACGCCTCGGAGAACCGTTCGCGCGCGTCGTCGCCCGCGTAGTCGCCGGCGGCGGCCTGGCTCGGCATCCGCAGGCCGAAGTCGTAGATCCAGGCGACGCTGCGGTCGGAGCAGCGCAGCTCGTAGGGCCGCTCGTCGACGACCTCGACGCCGAGCCGGCTGAGCACCGGCAGGACGGCGGACAGCGAGACGGCGGAGCCCTTGCGGTAGATCTTGAAGCGGCGCTCGTCGGGGGCGGCGCCGACCGGCTCGTACAGGCTCAGCGAGAAGTCCTTCTCCTCGGTGAGCTGTTCGATGTGGACGAGGTCGGAGACCGCGGACCGCGGGGAGTGGTCGGCCTTGTAGCCCTCGGGGAAGGCGTTGCCGTAGCGGCGCAGCAGCTCGGCGGCGTGCTCCTCGCCGAGCTCGGCGTTGAGCGCGTCGGCGAAGCCGTCGGCCCAGGATCGCGCGGCCTCCACCAGCCGGGCCTCGATGCGCTCCCTGTCGGCCTCGGACAGCTGCGGCAGCTCGGTGCCCTGCGGGACGCGGACCACGAAGTGCAGCCGGGAAAGGATCGACTCGGTGTTCCAGGCGGTGAAGTCGACGCTGGTGCCGCCGAGCTCCTCCTTCAGGATGTCGATGATCCGCAGGCGCACACCGGTGGTGTAGCGGTCGCGGGGCAGGTAGACGAGGGCCGAGTAGTAGCGGCCGTACTCGTCCTGGCGCAGGTACAGCCGCAGCCGGCGGCGCTCCTGGAGGTAGAGGACCGAGGTGACGATGGTCCGCAGCTCGTCGACCGGGGTCTGGAACAGCTCGTCGCGCGGGTAGGTCTCCAGGATCTGGAGCAGGTCGCGCCCGTCGTGGCTGTGCGGGGAGAAGCCGGCGCCGCTGAGCACCTCGTCGACCTTGCGGCGGATGACGGGGACGCGGCGCACGGACTCGGTGTAGGCGGCCGAGGAGAACAGGCCGAGGAAGCGGCGCTCGCCGACGACCTCGCCGTTCTCGTCGAACTTCTTCACGCCGACGTAGTCCAGGTACGACGGCCGGTGGACGGTGGACCGGCTGTTCGCCTTGGTGAGGATCAGCAGCTTGTGCTCGCGCGCCTTGGCACGGGCGTCGGCGGGCAGCCGCTCGAAGGAGGGGCTGACGGGGTGGTCGTCGCTCTCGGAGTGGTGCGGGTCCGAGCGCAGTATGCCCAGCCCGGTGCCCGGCACGGCGGCCAGCGAGTCGTCCTCGCGCAGCTCGTACTCGCGGTAGCCGAGGAAGGTGAAGTGGTCGTCGGCCAGCCAGCGCAGCAGCTCGCGGGCTTCCTCGATCTCCTGCTCGCGCAGGTCGGAGTGGGGCTCGCCGGGCAGTTCGTCGGCCATCCGCAGGGCCGCGTCCCGCATCTTGCTCCAGTCCTCGACGGCCTCGCGGACGTCGGACAGGACGCGCAGCAGGTCGGCGGTGATCTGCTTGAGGTCGCCGCGGTCCGTCTCCCGGTCGATCTCGACGTGGATCCAGGACTCGATGTGGGTGTCGTGCGGCAGGTCTCCGGCGGGCGCCGAGGGCAGCACCTCGATGAGCTTGCCGGTCAGGTCGCGGCGGACGGTGACCTGGGGGTGGATGACCACATGGATCCCCCGCCCCTGCCGGGTGAGCTCGTTGGTCACGGAGTCCACGAGGAAGGGCATGTCGTCGGTGACGACCTCGACGACGGAGTGGCTGCAGGTCCAGCCGTTCTCCTCCACCGTCGGCGTGTGGACCCGGACGTTGGCCGTGCCCTGCGGGCGGTTCTCGGCCAGCCGGTAGTGCGAGAAAGCGGCTCCGAAGACGTCGACCGGGTCGCGGTCGAGCAGGTCCTCCGGGGCGGTGTGCAGGTAGTAGCGCTGGAGGAACGAGAGCACCGTGTCGTGGTCCGGGGTTCCGGAACCGCCCTCGCCCTTGGTCCCGGTCGGTAGGTGCCCCCCGACCGGGCTGTTCTCAGCTACCCGGGCGGCCCGTTCGAGCAGCTCGGCCTTGGCTTCGTCCAGCTTGGTCTGCATTGTCCTCTGGCTCCTGTCGCGCGCCGTTGCGTGACGTTGAAGGAAGTACGGTCTCTTCCCCTCCGGCACATCGCCGCGACGCGGGGTGTCCGGTCTGCTTCGACGCTATGCCGAGAGGTGAGATGAGCGGGGGTATATGAGCCATTCTTGAGCTGCCCAAGGGGTGTGACGCCGCTCTCTGCGGCACCCGGGCCCGGGGGACCGATCGCGTCCCGGGGGTCCGTACACCCCCCTCCCGCCCGCGAAGACCAGCGAGCGCCGCCCGGTCACGGATGTCCTCCGTGGTCGCCGGGCGCGGGGCAGGGGCTTCGTCGCCCCCGCGAGCTATCGCGCTGATCACGCCACCCAGGCTATCGCCCCGCACAGGGGGCCCGTCATGAGCCGTATGTGTACAAAACCGGGGGGTGAACTTTGACGTTCTGCACAGGGGCGAACGGGGCGGGCGGGGCGTAACTGGCGGGGCGGGACACCCGGGGGCAGCCTGGTGAGCAGAAGCGGCGGCACCGGAGCCGGGGATGGCACCGGAATCAGGCCGTCCGTACGCGCCCCGTGTCCGAAAACAGCGGTCGCCTCCTCGCCGCACGGTCTTGTCACGTCCGCCGCGCGGCGGCACGTTGCCCACAGACCGGCCGGACGCAGCCGCCGGCCCGGCAAGGAGAGGAGCCCCGAGATGACCACGAAGATCCTCATCGTCACCGGCGACGCCGCGGAGTCGCTGGAGGTCCTCTACCCCTACCAGCGCCTGCGCGAGGAGGGCTACGAGGTGCACATCGCGGCGCCCTCCCGCAAGAAGCTGCAATTCGTCGTGCACGACTTCGAACCGGGCTTCGACACGTACACCGAGAAACCCGGCTACACCTGGCCGGCCGACCTCGCGTTCTCCGAGGTCGACCCGGGCGCCTACGCGGCCATCGTGATCCCCGGCGGCCGGGCCCCCGAGTATCTGCGCAACGACCCGGAGCTGCGCAAGATCCTCAAGTCGTTCTTCGACTCCGACAAGCCGGTCGCGCAGATCTGCCACGGCCCGCTGCTCACGGCCGCGGTCGACAGCCTGAGCGGGCGCCGGGTCACGGCCTATCCGGCGCTGGAGCTGGACATGCAGGCGGCGGGCGCCACCTTCCAGGACACCGAGGCCGTCGTCGACGGCACTCTGGTCTCGTCCCGCGCCTGGCCGGACCACCCGGCCTGGATGCGCGAGTTCCTGACCGTGCTGCGGGCGAAGGCACCGGTGAGCTGAGGCGGGGTCACCGCTGCGGGGCGGGGCGAACACCAGGTGCGCCTCAGGCGGCCAGCCGCTCCGCCTCGGCGACGGCTTCCGCGAGCGTGTCCACGACCGGGACGCCGACCGTCTCCAGGCTCGCCCGGCTGTGCGAGCCGCCGGTGTAGAGCACGGCCCGTGCGCCCACGTGCAGGGCGGCCACCGCGTCGTCGGCGGCGTCCCCGATCACCACCGTGCGCGAGGGGTCCACGCCCGCCAGCGCCTCGACATGCCGCACCATGTGCTCGGCCTTGCTGCCGCCGGACGGCCCGACCCGGCCGTCGACCCGCAGGAAGTGCGCCTCGATCCCGAACCGCCGCACCAGCGGCACCAGCTCGTCGTGCACGTACATGCTGAGGATCGACTGGCTGCGCCCCGCCGACCGCCAGCCCGACAGCAGCTCCGCCACGCCCTCGGTGAGCCCGCAGGTCACCCGGTGCTCGGCGTAGTAGCGGTGGAAGGTCTCGTCCATGACCTCCCACTCGGCGTCCGTGGGCAGCCGGCCGAGCAGCCGCTCGTAGAACCTCGGCACCGGCACGCAGTACATGGCCCGGTACTGCTCCATCGTGATCGGGGCCAGCCCCAGCTCACCGAACGCCGCGTTCGTCGCCCCGATGATCGCGTCGTTGTCGTGGAACAGCGTCCCGTTCCAGTCCCAGACGATGTGCGCCCCTGCCTGCTTCCCCATGCCGAAAACCGTACCCGGCCCCACCGACAATCAGCAGAGGGCCAGGTCAGTCCGGCTGTCCGACCAGGTTCGGGATCTCCTGCGTGGCGTACCAGAGCAGCTCGTGGTCCTCCGCGCCGTCCACGACGAACTGGGCGTCGTCGTCCCCGCCGTCCGCCGCCTCCAGCGCCTCCGCGGCGGCCGTCACATCGGCCTCGGCGTCGTCGGCGTCCACGTGCACGGCGGCGGCCTTGGCCAGCCGGACGCTCCCGGTCACCCGCACCTCGCCGAGCGCCGAGGGGTCCAGGCCCCGGTCCGGGTCAGCGACGGCCGCCTTGTCGGGCACGTCGACGGCGACCACGACCCTGCGGGGGCGCGCACCGGGGTCGGCGGCGAGCAGCCGCAGCGAGGCCGCCGCGGCGCGGTTGAGCGCTGCGTACTCCAGCTCCTCGATGTCGTCGGAGAGATACCACTCGCGCAGCGCCGGGGTCACCGCGTAGGCGACGAGATCGGTCCCCAGATCACCCGTCTTGTACGCCTCGGCGAGGCCCGGGAGGGTCAGGGGGACGTAGACGCGCATGACTGACCGCTTTCTCGTACTCGCTCGTACACAGGGGCCCCGCGGGTCCCGGTCCAATCGTCCGGCGCCCGCCCGGGACGGCCTACAGGATACGTGCGGGCGTCCCCTTTCGAGTCCCCGTCACCCCCTCCGCCCGCGTCCACTCTCGTCCGGCGATTCACCCGGTGCCGCCCCGCAGGCGCGGGCCCGCGCACCCGCTGATCACCCTGATAGGTGAATCTCCGCCCCCCTCCGACCCGGCCTCCGGCTTCCTTGCGGCCGGTCCCCGCGACCCCGTACAAGATCAGCGAACGCGAAGTTACCGCCCGGTATACGCCGGGCCCGCCGAACGGGGACTCGATGAACAAGGTCATGACCAGGGCCCAGCACCGCGCCGGCGGCAGCCGCCCTCCGGCCCGCCGGGACACCCGCCGTCCGGCCGGCTCCCCGCCCCGCACACCGAGCGGCGGCACCTCCCGTACGACGTCCCCGGGCGGCCGTCCTCCGGGCTCCCCGGGCAGCACGTCCCGGCTCTCCCGCACCCGGCCCGCGGACACCCGCCCGGCGCCCTCAGCGGGCCCCTCCGCCGTCCCCGCGCGGGGTCCGCTCCCGCTCCCCCGTCCCACGGACGTCTTCGCCGACCGGCTGGTCCTGGTGCTGAGCGGCCAGCGCCCCGTGCACTCGATGCTCCGCCATGTCGCGGGCCGCGCCTACGACGACCTCGCCCGGCTCGCCGAACGCGGGCCCCTGCGCACCCGGGGCGCCCGCCCGGTCGTCCGGGACCTCGGCTGGTTCGAGCCCCGCCCGGGCGCCGTCGAGGTCTTCGCCCGCATCGGCGCCGGTGACCAGCTGCGCGCCATGGCGTTCCGCCTGGAACAGGGCACCGACCTGCGCTGGCGCTGCACGGCTGTGGAGCTGGGCGGGCAGCGGGGGACTCACGGGGCTCACGGGGAGGACAGCTGACGGGGTACGGCGAAGGGCCGGGCCCCCCGAAGGAAGCCCGGCCCTGTTCGACCCCTGTGGCCTGCGACGCGCTCGCGCGCGTCCCGGCTACTTCTTGCGCCGGCGTCCGCCGCGCGCCTGCTTGCGGCGCTCCGCGCGCGTGAGGCCGTCGGCCTCGGAGCGCACCGGCTCGTCGCCGTTGGCGAAGTCGCCCTCGACGATGTCGCCCTCACCGTCCACCTTGGGCGCGGTGAAGTGCAGCCGGTCCGGGCGGCGCGGCGCCTCCAGGCCCTTGGCGCGGATCTCCGGGCGGGCACCCGCCTGCGCGGGCACCGCGTCCTGCTTCTCCAGGTCGGCCACGGGCTTGGCGTCCTCGACCGGGACCTCCTCGACCTGCTGCTCGACCTGGACCTCCAGGTTGAACAGGTAGCCGACGGACTCCTCCTTGATGCCCTCCATCATGGCGGTGAACATGTCGAAGCCCTCGCGCTGGTACTCGACCAGCGGGTCCTTCTGGGCCATCGCGCGCAGGCCGATGCCCTCCTGGAGGTAGTCCATCTCGTAGAGGTGCTCGCGCCACTTGCGGTCCAGGACCGACAGCACGACGCGGCGCTCCAGCTCACGCATGATCTCGGAGCCGAGCTGGTCCTCACGGGCCTGGTACTGCTCGTGGATGTCGTCCTTGATGGACTCGGCGATGAAGTCCGCGGTGAGCCCGGCGCGGTCGCCCGCCGCCTCCTCCAGCTCCTCGACGGTGACCTTCACCGGGTAGAGCTGCTTGAAGGCGCCCCACAGCCGGTCGAGGTCCCACTCCTCGGCGAAGCCCTCGGCGGTCTCCGCGGCGACATAGGCGTCGATGGTGTCGTCCATGAAGTGGTGCACCTGCTCGTGCAGGTCCTCACCCTCCAGGACGCGGCGGCGCTCGCCGTAGATGACCTCACGCTGGCGGTTGAGGACCTCGTCGTACTTCAGGACGTTCTTACGCGTCTCGAAGTTCTGCGTCTCGACCTGCGACTGCGCGGAGGCGATCGCGCGCGTGACCATCTTGTTCTCGATCGGCACGTCGTCCGGGACGTTCGCCATGGACATCACGCGCTCGACCATCTGAGCCTTGAACAGGCGCATCAGGTCGTCGCCGAGCGAGAGGTAGAAGCGGGACTCGCCGGGGTCGCCCTGACGGCCGGAACGACCGCGCAGCTGGTTGTCGATCCGGCGCGACTCGTGCCGCTCGGTGCCGAGGACGTAGAGGCCGCCGAGCTTCTCGACCTCTTCCTTCTCGGCCTTGACCGCTTGCTCGGCCCGTTCCAGGGCGGCCGGCAGATAGTGGGCCCACTCCTCGATGTGCTCCTCGGGGTCGAGGCCGCGCTGGCGCAGCTCGGCCTCGGCGAGGTCCTCGGGGTTGCCGCCGAGCTTGATGTCGGTACCACGGCCGGCCATGTTGGTCGCCACGGTCACGGCGCCCTTGCGGCCGGCCTGGGCGACGATGATCGCCTCACGGTCGTGCTGCTTGGCGTTGAGCACCTCGTGCTGCACACCGCGCTTGCTGAGCTGCTGCGACAGGTACTCGGACTTCTCGACCGACGTCGTGCCGACGAGGATCGGCTGGCCCTTCTCGTGCTTCTCGACGATGTCGTCGACGACCGCCTCGAACTTGGCGACCTCGGTGCGGTAGATGAGGTCGGACTGGTCCTTGCGGACCATCGGCCGGTTGGTCGGGATCGGGACGACGCCGAGCTTGTAGATCTGGTGGAACTCGGCGGCCTCGGTCATGGCCGTACCGGTCATGCCGGACAGGCCCGGCATCTCCTTGCCGTTGTGGTCGTGCCGCTTGTACAGGCGGAAGAAGTTCTGGAGGGTGATCGTGGCGAGCGTCTGGTTCTCGTCCTTGATCGGCACGCCCTCCTTGGCCTCGATGGCCTGGTGCATGCCCTCGTTGTAACGGCGGCCCGCGAGGATACGTCCGGTGTGCTCGTCGACGATCATGACCTCGTCGTCGATGATGACGTAGTCCTTGTCCTTCTTGAAGAGCTCCTTCGCCTTGATGGCGTTGTTCAGGTAGCCCACCAGAGGGGTGTTGACCGACTCGTAGAGGTTGTCGATGCCCAGCCAGTCCTCGACCTTGGCGACACCGGACTCGTGGATGGCGACGGTGCGCTTCTTCTCGTCGACGTCGTAGTCGCCGGTCTCCTCGATGCCCTTGAGCGGCTGGCCGGCCTCGCCGCGCTTGAGGCGCGTGACCAGCTTGGCGAAGTCGCCGTACCACTTGGTGGCCTGGTCGGCCGGGCCGGAGATGATCAGCGGCGTACGGGCCTCGTCGATGAGGATCGAGTCGACCTCGTCCACGATGGCGAAGTTGTGGCCGCGCTGCACCAGCTCGTCCTTCGACCACGCCATGTTGTCGCGGAGGTAGTCGAAGCCGAATTCGTTGTTCGTGCCGTACGTGATGTCGCAGGCGTACTGCTCGCGGCGCTGGGCCGGCGTCATGTTGGCGAGGATGCAGCCGACGCTCAGGCCCAGGAACTTGTGGACGCGGCCCATCATCTCGGAGTCGCGCTCGGCCAGGTAGTCGTTGACCGTGATGAGGTGGACGCCCTTGCCGGACAGCGCGTTCAGATACGCGGGGAGCGTGCCGACGAGCGTCTTGCCCTCACCGGTCTTCATCTCGGCCACATAGCCGAGATGGAGCGCCGCGCCACCCATCATCTGCACGTCGTAGTGACGCTGGCCCAGGACGCGCTTGGCCGCCTCGCGCACGGTGGCGAAGGCCTCGGGCAGCAGGTCGTCCAGGGTCTCGCCGTCGGCGTAGCGCTGCTTGTACTCATCGGTGAGGGCCCGCAGCTCGGCGTCGGAGAGGTCGACGAAGTCCTCTTCGATGGAGTTGACCTGGTCCGCGATGCGGTGCAGCTTGCGCAGGATCTTGCCTTCGCCTGCACGCATGATCTTCGAGAGGACGGACACGGGGGTTGGTCTCCTTGCCGGTCGGGCCTGGGACGGTCGGTTTTCCTTCTGACGTGACTGAGCAACGGCCATCGTATGCGAGGACCCCGCCGCGCCGGGAGCCTGCCGCTGGCGCCGGGTCTCCGCCGCTTCGGATCGCCGTCAATGGGACAACGGCCGGGGGTGGCGGATGGTGCCGCGTTCCGCCCGTGAATTGTGCCGAACGCGGTCGTGCGCTCACTCCGCGCGGCGGGTTTCGCGCGCGTCCGCGGACACCGGATGGCGCGCGGCGGGCGCCGTTGAGGAGAATCGGCCGATGGAACCCGTCACGCTCACCACCGGCCGCCTCCTGCTGCGCACCGTCGGCCCGGGCGACACCGATGTCGTGTACGAGGCCGCCCAGGACCCCGACATCCAGCGCTGGACCACGATCCCCTCCCCCTATCTGCGCGAGCACGCCCACAGCTTCACCCACGAACTGGCACCGGACGGCTGGCGGAACGGCTCGATGTTCACCTGGGGTCTCTTCCTCCCCCGGGACGGCGACCTGGTGGGCATGATCGGCCTCACGATGCGTTCCATGAGCTCCGCCGAGATCGGCTACTGGGGCACCAAGGAGCACCGCGGCCACGGCTATGTCACCGAGGCGGTCCTCGCCGTGTCCCGCTGGGCCTTCGCCGATCTGCTGGTCGACCGCGTCGAGTGGCGCGCGGAGGCGGGCAACGGGCCCTCCCGCGCGGTGGCCGAGCGCGCCGGTTTCACCGTCGAGGGCACCCTGCGCTCCGCCCTGATCCACCAGGGCGTACGCCGCGACTGCTGGGTCGGCTCGCTGCTCCCCTCGGACCTGGGACTGCCGTCCACGGCCCCCTACCTGCCGGCGCGACGGCCGCCGTCGCCGTAGCCCGCCGGAGCCGCCCGGTTTCGTCCGGAGCGACGTCCCAGCTCAGGCCCAAGTGTCAGTGCCACGCCCTAAAGTGCGGACCATGACGACCCCGCGTCCCACCCTCCACCTCTCGGCCGACGAGGCCCGTCGTATCGTCCTCCGCGCGCAGGGCTTCCTCGGCGCCCCCGACCGCCGGGGCGGCGTCCGCGGCGTCCTGCGGCACCTGGGCGCGGTCCAGCTGGACACCATCTCCGTGCTGGCCCGCAGCCATGAGCTGGTCCCGTACGCCCGGCTGGGCGCGGTCGGCCGCAGGACGGTCGAGGCGGCCTACTGGACGGACACCCACGCCTTCGAGTACTGGTCGCACGCCGCGTGCATCCTGCCCGTGGAGGAGTGGCCGCACTTCGCGTTCCGCCGCCGCGCCTACCGCAGCCGCCCGCACTGGCATCACGACCTTCCCGAGGGCGCCTACGACCAAGTGATCAAGCAGCTCCGCGCGGAGGGCCCGCTGACCGCGACCGAGCTGGGCGGCGCCAAGCGGACCAGCGAGTGGTGGGACTGGTCGGGCGCGAAGGTCGCCGTCGAGCGCGCCCTGATGTACGGCGAGGTGGTCTGCGTCGAGCGCCGCGGCTGGAAGCGCCTGTACGACCTGGCCGAGCGCGCCATCCCCGCGTCCCTGCTGCACGACGAGCTGGACGACGCCGAGTGCCTGCGCCGCCTCGTCGGCCTGGCCGGTCAGGCGCTCGGGGTGGGCACGCGCGCGGACATCGCCGACTACCACCGCCTCAAGGGCGAGCAGGTCGACGCCGTGATCG
This sequence comes from Streptomyces sp. RK62, assembly GCF_018070255.1. Taxonomy (NCBI): domain Bacteria; kingdom Bacillati; phylum Actinomycetota; class Actinomycetes; order Kitasatosporales; family Streptomycetaceae; genus Streptomyces; species Streptomyces sp. RK62. The sequence goes on from NZ_JAGPYD010000023.1 coordinate 75,013, forward strand.
CCGACTCGGGGCTGGTGCCGGTCACGGTGGAGGGCTGGGCCAAGCCGGCCTGGGCCGACCCCGAGGCGCTCGCCACACCGCCCCGCGGCCGCCACCGTACGACGCTGCTGTCGCCGTTCGACTCCCTGATCTGGGAGCGGGCGCGCACGGAGCGGATCTTCGGCTTCACGCACCGTCTGGAGGCGTACGTCCCCCGGCAGAAGCGGATCCACGGCTACTTCGCCATGCCGGTCCTGGCCGGCGGGCGACTGGTCGGCCGGGTCGATCCGGCCCGGGAGGGCCGCACGCTGGTGGCGAAGCAGGTGTCGCTGGCCGGTCCGAAGGCGGTACCGGCGGTGGCGCAGGCGCTGGCCGAGGCGGCGAGCTGGGTCGACTGCACGGACGCGCGGGTGGAGCTCGTGGACGCCCCGGAGCTGCGCGAGCCGCTCGCCGCGGAGCTCGCGCGTCTGATGGCCTGAGAGCGGGGTCGTCCCCGGGCGGTCGGGGACAGCGGCGGTGCGGGCTCAGCGGATCTCGAGGATCTTCTCCCGCATCGCGTACACCACGGCCTCCATCCGGGAGTGCAGCTGCAGCTTCTCCAGGATGTTGCGCACGTGGTTCTTCACGGTGTTCTCCGAGATGAACAACTCCTTGGCGATGTCCCGGTTGTTCATCCCGGTGGCGACGAGCTTGAGGACCTCCAGCTCCCGGTCCGTCAGCCGCGGCGCGGGCACGAGCCGGCGCTCGTCCGTCCGCTGGATCATCGACTTGAACTCGGTGAGCAACTTCGACGCCATGGACGGGCTGATCTGCGACTGCCCGTCGGCCACGGCGCGGATGGCGGTGGCGACCTCGTCCGTGGAGATCTCCTTGAGAAGGTAGCCGGTCGCGCCCGCCTTGATGGCGTCGTAGAGGTCGGCCTCCTCGTCGCTGATCGTCAGCATGATGATCTTCGCGCTGGGGGCCACCTCCTTGATGGAGGTGCAGGCCTCGATGCCGCCCCGCCGGGGCATCCGGACGTCCATCAGCACGATGTCGGGCAGCAGGTCGGCGGCCTTGTCGACGGCCTCGGCGCCGTCCCCCGCCTCCCCGACCACCTGGATGTCCTCCTCGGCGGCGAGCACGATCTCCAGCCCACGGCGGAACAGGGCGTGGTCGTCCACGACGAGGACTCTGATCGGCTCCTTGCGCGGAGAGCCCGCGTCCGGGCCCACGCCGACGACAGCACCGTCGGCATCCTCGTCCCGCATCGGTCCGAAGCTGTCCGTCATGGTTCCTCCCCCTGAGGCTGTGGCTGGTCGCATGCCATCGCCAACCCAAGGCAGTGGCCCATCGGTTGGGCCGTCCGGTCATGATTCCATGCCTGGCCGACAGTGCGGTGACGCGCGGGGCGCGAAGTGGTCGCACACCGGTGCCCCTGGGGGCGCACACGCGCTCCAGGGGCACCGCTCAGCCGTCGGCCGGGTGGGTCAGCCGCCCAGCGTGCCACCGGCCGCTGGTGCTTGCGCCTCGGTGACCATCGGATCCGTGCTCAGATGGATGACGCCGTAGTCGTAGGCGTGACGTCGGTAGACGACGCTCGGCTCCTTCGTCTCGGAGTCGACGAACAGGTAGAAGTCGTGCCCGACCAGTTCCATCTCGTAGAGGGCCTGGTCGAGGGTCATCGGGGAGGCGACATGGGTCTTCTCGCGCACGACGAGGGGGCCTTCGCCCTTCACCTCGAGCGAGCCGATCTTCTTGGTGGGAATCGCGTCCGGCTCTTCGTTCTCGAAGGTCTGCCCGTTGCCGTTCAGCGTCGCGGCACCGGGGACGTGGTCCGGGACCTCGGCCGCCGTGAGGCGGCGTGCGCCCCGACGCGAGAACCGCTTGTCGTGCTGCTTGCGCAGCCGTGCGTCCAGCTTCTCCGCCGCGAGGTCGAGCGCCGCGTACGGGTCGCTGGCCGCGGCTTCCGCCCGGATCACCGGTCCGCGGGAACGCAGGGTGATCTCCACCCGGTCGCAGCGGTCGGCCTGTCGCGGGTTGGGCTCCTTGGACACCTCGACGTCGAGGCTGATCACCTTGGCATCGAGCCTCTGGATCTTCTCCAGCTTCAGCTTCTCGGCCACGTGCTTGCGGAACCGCTCGGGCACCTCGGTCTTGCGGCCCTTGACGACGATGTCCACGCAGAACTCCGTTCCCGGATCGCCCCGCTCCAGCGGCGGAGCATCTCCCTTTTGCACCAGGCTCCGGTGGGCCCCGGAACCTCGGACTCGGCGACTTCCACCTCCTCCTCCCCCATGGGCAAGATCTCCACCCCATGGCCGAGGGTGATGCTTGAAAACCCACGGCACGGCATTCGGGTACTGCGGGGATGGCCTGCGCCTTTCCCTCACAACCGAACATATCTCGCCCGGAGGGATGTCGTCACCCTCTACTGCGGTGTACCTCCGTTCAGGTGAATTGATCCTCTCGCCACCTGCAACGATGCAACTTCCCAGTCAGTTCCGGTTTATTTCGAAAGAATCGGGGGCGGCGGCGACCACGGCCGCGCGGATCGTGGAACCGGCCTGTCCGCGGCCGTCGATTCCCGGTGTGCCTCGTGTTCGCCGCACCGCGTCCTCCGTCGATCCAGCACTCTCTTCCCCTCTGCCTTCCCGACTTCCCACGCGATACACGGCCGTTGTCGTGTCACCGAACTCCCCGTTCCCCTCGTTCGTCCCTCCATACGCGCGCGAGCCCTCCCGCGTTCGGCCGAACCGTCCGCCGGCCCGGTGCCGTCCGAGGCCGTCGCCCCGCCGGCCCGGCGCCGACGCCTCATGCGCCGACGCCTCACGCCCCGACGCCTCACGCACCGCACGGGCCGCCTCCGCCAGGGACGCCCCGGTCGTCATCAGGTCGTCCACCAGCACCACGGCCCCGCCCTCGGCGAGCAGCCGCCCACCACCGGGGACGACCGCCAGGGCGCCCGCGATATTGACCAGCCGCTGCCGGGGCCCGAGCCCCGACTGGTCGGCCACCCAGCGCGTCTGCCGCAGCACGGCGGCCACCCGCGCCGGTGTCCCGGACCGCCGCAGCGCACCCGCCGCAGCGAGCGCGATGCGCCGGGCGGGATCGTGCCCCCGCGCCCGCACCGCCGCCCGCGCCGACGGAACGGGCACGAGCACCACGGAGCCGTCCCCGCATGCCGTACCGTCGTCCGCCCACGGCTCGCCAGCCGTACCGCCCTCGCGGAGCCCCTCCCGCACCGCCTCCGCCAGGGCCTCCCCCAGCGGTGCCGCCAAAGCCAGCGCTCCGCGCTCCTTGTGGGCCAGCAGCACGGCCCGCACCTCGTCCGTGTACCGGGCCGCCGCGTGCACCACCGGCAACCCGGGCGGCTCCGGCACCGGTCGCACCCGGCTCGGCGCGGTCCCGGTCAGGACGGCACGGCACTCCGGGCAGAGCACCGTACGAGGCGTCCCACAGCCTCCGCACTCGGCCGGCAGCACCAGATCGGTGAGGTCCTGCCACCACCCCCGCATGGCCTCCACTCTGCCGAAAGCGGCACGCCCCGGCCACCCCTGTGGACAACCGCCTGTGGATAAGTCGGAGGGCACCGCCACGCGCGCGCGAAACCCAGTTCCCGACCGGTCCAATCCTGAATTCCGTTCAGTTCGCACCGGAATCCAAAAGGGCCCGGCGGCCGCGAACAGGCCAGCCGGCCGGTAAACGGACGCCACCCTCCCGAATGCCTCGAGAGAAACGCTCGAAGGCTCACCCGCGAAAACCAGCCGAACCCACGAGGCCGTACGGAAGCCCCAAGGAAGCCGTACGGAAACCGTTCGGGGCGCGAAAGCGCTCACCCCGAACGGCGAACGCCGAACGGCGAAAACACACCGCAAACGAGCGGACGCGAACGCCTCAGCCCGGATAGACCGGCGCCGTCCCGTCCGTGACCACCTTCTGCCACTGTTCTCCAGCCGGCAGGCGGACGATCCCGTCCTCGGAGTACCCCACCAGCGGCAGCCGCGCGTCCTCGGACGCGGTGATCTCCTTGACGCCGCTGAGGGACGCCGGCGCCGGCACCTCCGGAGTGGAGCCGTCCACCTGCACGTAGCGCATGGTCTGCACGCCGTCCTTCTCGCGCCCGACCACGACGAGCCGGCTGTCCCCGGCCCACGACATGGCCGTGACCTCCTCCAACTCGGGAGTGGCGGAGCGCAGTTCGTGCACCGAGACACTCGAGCCGTCGCCGGTCCCGCCGTCCTCGCCGCGCTCGATACGGCCGATGAGCAACGAGGACTTCTCGCCGGACTTCACGACGAGCGCGATGCGCACCCCGTCGGCGGCCACGCGTACCGACTCGATCCGGCCCTCGAGGCCCGGCGGGGTCTTCACCTCCACCGGGTCGTCCACGCCCTTCTTCAGCAGGAGCAGCCGCGGCTTGCCGGGATCGCGGTCGGCCACCCACAGGTCGCCCTGCGCGTCCCAGCTGGGCGCGGACAGCCGCTTCCCGGCGGACGGACCGGAGCTGGTCAGCTCGGGGTCGCCGAGCGGGCCGTCCGACACGAGCGCCCCGACGTACAGGTTCTTGCCGTCGAGTCCGATCCCGGCGGCCATGTCCTCGTCGCGCGAGACGGCCGCCGACCCCAGCTGCATGTCCTCCCCGAGGGCCCCCGGCACCGGGGCGGGCACGGTCTCGTCGGTCGCCGCCGCCAGCCGCACCAGGTGGTGCTTCTCGTCGAGGAAGTACAGATAGTCGGCGCGCTTCGCCGATCCCCGCACCGCGACGTCCTCGGCGTCCTCCGCGGTGAGGTGGCACAGTTGCCTGCCGCCCGCGCGCAGTTCGACCTCGTCCATGGTGGGGGTGAGGTTCTGGAGGGTGAACAGCAGCTGGGCCGCCATCTCCTGGCACTTGTTGTCGCCGACCCGCGCCGCCTTGCCGTTCAGCGGGACCGTCAGCTTGTTCTGGTCGTCCGGGGTCAGCGACACCGGGCCCTCCGGCAGTGCCGTACCGGTGGGGAAGCTCGAGCGGACCACCGGGTCGAGCCAGCGCGTGGGCCCCCGCAGCAGGGAGCGCACCGCCTCGGTCACCGGGTCGACGTTCCTGCGCACATAGACGGGGTCGGCGACGGCCGCCGTGTGCGGGGTGGTCCCGGGGCCGGTACCCGTGGCGAAGTAGTACCGGTCGACGGACTGGTAGTTGCGCTGGAAGTCCGAGCGGCCCATGACGACGCCGCGCGGCGGTACGTCGATGCGCCACTGGCGGGTCTTCTTGTCCCGGACGAGGTGCATGGTCTCGCGGTAGTCGCCGTCGGCGGGCGCGTACGACTGCTCCGCGTCGACCGTGGCGACCCGGGTGCCGGTCAGCGTGTACGACAGGCTGTCCCGCTCCTCGCGGCTCACCCGGTCGGGCTGGGCGCCCGGTCCGTCGGCGAGGACGGTCGTGGAGCGCAGCGGATGCCACTTCTCCGACGCCTGCGGGGTGAGGTACTTGCGGGCTATCTCGTAGTCCGGGTCGTCGCTGGTCAGCGCCTCGAGGAAGCCCGTGACGATCTCGGAGTACGACGCGTCCTCGTGCGGCGGCACCGCGAAGACCCGTACCTGCGCGTTCTGCCGCGGTGTGGACTCCACCCCGCGCAGATCGCCGCTGTCGGGCATCGAGGCACACCCGGCCAGCAGTACGGCGCCGCAGGCCGCGTAGGCCGCCGCGCGCCCCGGTCCGCGCCGCCGGGTCCCCCGCTTGCGGTCAGCGCCCACGAGATGTCTCCCCCTGCCTGCTCGACTCCTCGGTCTGCCCGGCCCCCTCGCCCGGCACGTCCTTCTCGCCGGACTGCTCGACGACGGTGTCCTCCAGCCGCCGTCCGCCCGACGCGGGCCGGGGCACCACCCGGGCGCCGTTGCCGGGCAACGCCGTCGGGTCGGCCTTCGGCGCCGCACTCGACCGCGGTGCGATCGGGTCGCGCACGGGCCGCATCCCCTGCTCGCCCTGCGTCTGCGCGGGTACGGTCGCGGACTTTCCGCCGGAGGGCAGTCCGGCGTCGTCGAGGCCGCGGTTGCGCCGCGAGTCCTTCGGTTCCAGCGGTATCGGCGAGCCCCGCAGCGGCTCGTCGGCCGTGCGCGGCAGCGTCAGCCGGAACTGCGAACCGCCGCCCGGCTCGCCCCACGCCTGGAGCCAGCCGCCGTGCAGCCGCGCGTCCTCCAGCGCGATGGACAGGCCGAGACCCGTACCGCCGGTGGTCCGCGCGCGGGCCGGGTCGGCCCGCCAGAAACGGCTGAACACGCGGGTCGCCTCGCCGGGCTTGAGCCCGACTCCGTAGTCGCGCACCGCCACCGCGACCGCTCCGCCGGCCGAGGCCAGCTTGACCACGACGTCCTGGCCCTCGCCGTGCTCGACGGCGTTGACCACGAGGTTGCGCAGCACGCGCTCGACCCGGCGGGCGTCCGCCTCGGCGACGACGGGCTGCTGGTCGCCGAGGACCCGTATATGGGTGCCCTTGCGCTCGGCGAGCGGCTCGGCGCCGCTGACGACGCGCCGCACGACCTCGCGCAGGTCGATCGGCTCGGCCTCCAGCGCGGCGGCCCCGGCGTCGAACCGGCTGATCTCCAGCAGGTCGGCGAGCAGCGACTCGAACCGGTCCAGCTGGTCCGCCAGCAGCTCCGCCGACCGCGCGGTCACCGGATCGAAGTCCTCACGCGCCTCGTGGATGACGTCGGCGGCCATCCGGACGGTCGTCAGCGGCGTCCGCAGCTCGTGGGACACGTCGGACACGAACCGCCGCTGCATCCGCGACAGGTCCTCCAGCTGCTGGATCTTCACCTGGAGGTTCTGCGCCATCTTGTTGAAGGCCTCGCCCAGACGGGCGATGTCGTCCTCGCCGGTGACCTTCATCCGTTCCTGGAGCCGCCCGGCCGACAGCCGTTCGGCGATCCCCGCCGCCATACGCACGGGGGTGACGACCTGGCGCACCACGAGCCACGCGATCGCGCCCAGGAGGACGACGACGAACAGCCCGGCGGTCGCGAGGGTCGTCTTGACCAGGCTCAGCGACTTCTCCTCCTGCGTGAGCGGGAAGAGGTAGTAGAGCTGGTAGAAGTCGCCGTTGGGGTCGGTGACCTGCTTGCCGATCACCAGGCCCGGCTGGGACTCCTTGTGGGCGCTGGGCTGGTAGACGATCCGCGTGTAGCTCTGGAACACACCGGTGGCGCCGTCGATCCGCTCCCGCAGCCCCTCGGGGACGCTCGCGGTCGGGTCGACCCCACCGGACGCACGCCGTCCGCGCCCGCCGGTCTCACTGCCGGACGACGCGGGGAGCGTCACGACCTCGAAGGCGCCCTGACCACCGCTGGACAGCGACGAGACGGTGTCGCTCATCCACTGGATGACGTTCTGCCGGGACCGGTCGTCCGCCGCGGCCGCGTCGTCGGCGGGGCCGGCCGCGGACTCGTCCGCCCGCTGCTTGGCCGCCGCGAACCCGCCGGTCGCCTGGCTCTGCGAGGCCTTCACCTTCGCGTCGAGCAGGCCGTTGCGGACCTGCCCGATGACGACGAAGCCCAGCAGCAGGACCACGCCCAGCGACATCACCAGGGTCGAGACGACGACCCTGAGCTGGATGTTGCGCCGCCACAGCCGCATGACCGGCAGCAACGGCCGGCGCACCCAGCGCAGCAGCAGACGGAGGACCGGGCTTCCCTGGACCCCTCCTTGCAGCAGCCCGCCTTCCAGAAACCGCCCCCAGCGGGAACCCGCCGTCTTCCGGCCGACAGGCCGCTCCCGACGGGTCCCGGTCCGACCGGGGGCCGTAGCGGCACTGTCCTGGGACATGTCAGCTCGGCCCTGCCTTGTATCCGACGCCGCGGACGGTCACCACGATCTCGGGGCGCTCGGGGTCCTTCTCGACCTTGGAGCGCAGTCGCTGGACATGGACGTTGACCAGCCGGGTGTCGGCCGCGTGCCGGTAGCCCCAGACCTGCTCGAGCAGCACCTCGCGCGTGAACACCTGCCACGGCTTACGGGCCAGCGCCACCAGCAGGTCGAACTCCAGCGGCGTCAGCGCGATGGACTGCCCGTCCCGCTTCACGGAGTGCCCCGCCACGTCGATGACCAGGTCGCCGATGGCAAGTTGCTCCGGCGCCGGCTCCTCCGACCTCCGCAGCCGCGCCCGGATACGGGCGACGAGCTCCTTCGGCTTGAACGGCTTCACGATGTAGTCGTCGGCGCCGGACTCCAGTCCGACGACGACGTCGACGGTGTCGCTCTTCGCCGTCAGCATCACGATCGGCACGCCCGACTCGGCGCGGATCAGACGGCACACCTCGATGCCGTCCCTACCGGGCAGCATCAGATCGAGCAGCACCAGATCCGGCTTGGTCTCGCGAAAAGCGGCCAGCGCCTTGTCGCCGTCGGCTACGAAAGACGGCTCAAAACCTTCACCACGCAGCACAATGCCGAGCATCTCGGCCAGTGCGGTGTCGTCGTCGACGACAAGGACTCGTCCCTTCATAAACGACATCATCCCATTCTCATAACGGTGGCGAAGGCAGTGGTGAGATAGGTCACCGACCAGCGACCTTAGTCGTAGGTCATCCGCACTGTCTGCCCTCGGTAACCACACAGCGCGTGACCTTTCTGGGGGTTCGACCCCTTTGCTCACCCTGTCGAGGTGACCGGATCACGCCGTCCGAGCAGAAGATCCCGCCTTCGCGCACAGGGCGGCGAGCGCCTCAGCCGTCACAGGCGACACGACACCCTCCTCCGTCACGATCGCCGTGACCAGCTCGGGTGGCGTGACGTCGAACGCCGGGTTGTACGCCTGCGTCCCCAGCGGCGCGACGGGGATCCCGCTGCCCGCTCCCCCTCCGACCGCCGACGCCTGGGGCACGGCGAACTCCGTCACCTCGGACCCCGCACGCTGCTCCACCTCGATGGACGCCCCGTCCGGCGTCGCCGGGTCCACCGTCGTCAGCGGCGCGACCACGATGAACGGCACATGGTGGTAGCGCGCCAGCACCGCGAGCGGATAGCTCCCGACCTTGTTCGCCACCGAACCGTCGGCCGCGATCCGGTCCGCCCCGATCAGCACCGCGTCCACCTCACCGGCCGCGAACAGCGAACCCGCCGCGTTGTCCGTGAGCAGCGTGTACGCCATCCCGGTCCGCGCCGCCTCGTACGCCGTCAGCCGGGCCCCCTGCAGCAGCGGACGCGTCTCGTCCACCCACAGGCGCCGCAGCCGCCCCGCCCGGTGCGCGGCGAGCGCCACCGCGAACGCCGTGCCCTCACCGCCGGAGACCAGCGCCCCCGTGTTGCAGTGCGTGAGGATGCGGTGGCCGCCGCCGGGCAGCAGCTCGTCCAGCAGGGCCAGTCCCCGCTCGGCCATCCTGCCGCTCGCCTCGGCGTCCTCCGCGTGCAGCGCCCGCGCCGCCCCGAGCGCCGCCGACGCGGCCCGCCCGACGTCGCCGCTCCCGGCCAGCTCGGCCAGGTAGGCGTCCCGCGCCCTGCGCACCCCCAGCGCCAGGTTCACCGCCGTCGGGCGGGCGCCCGCCAGCTCGTCGGCCGCGGCGTCCACGTCGAAGCCCCGCGCGGCGGCGAGCGCGACCCCGTACGCCCCGGCGATCCCGAGCAGCGGCGCCCCGCGCACGGCCAGCGAACGGATCGCCTCGACCAGCGCGGAGGCGTCCGTGCACACCAGCTCGACCTCCTCCGCGGGCAGTTTCGTCTGGTCCAGAAGGACCAGGACCGGGCCCTCCGGTGGCTCGTCCCACCGGATCGCCGGTATCTCGGTGGGCTTGCCGTCCTTGCCGGAATGCGCGTACTGATCAGCCATGCCGTCAGTCTGCCCCGTGTCCGTCGGACAATTGAAGGGAAGCCGGCCATACCTCGGCGGGTACCTCCGCGGTGCCCCCATGGCACGATGGCTGCCGAACTGCCGCCGCGACCGCGGACGGGCACCGTGAAGGAGCGACGATGAAAGACACTCCGGGCTGGGCCTCGCCCGGATCCGCCCCGTCCGACGGGCAGGAGCCCGGTGCGTCCGGTCCTGCCGAGCCCGCAGACAGCCCCGAATCCGCGCAGCAGCCACCGGCGGACCAGCCGGCCCCCGGCCCGAACTGGTCCAAGGAGCAGCCGCCGGCCGGCCAGTGGTCCGCCCCCACGGGCACCCAGACCCCCGGCCAGGCCCCGCCACCACCGCCCGGCCCGGGCTGGGGCACCCCGCCCCCGGCCGGCCCCGGCGCGCCCGGCGGCTGGGGCGGCGCCCCCCAGGGCTACGGACCCCCCGGCGGCTACGGCGGCTGGGGCGGTGGCTGGGGAGGACCCCCGCCGGCCGCCAAGCCCGGCGTGATCCCGCTGCGCCCCCTGGGCGTCGGCGAGATCCTCGACGGCGCCGTCTCCACCATGCGCACCCACTGGCGCACGGTCCTCGGCATCTCCCTCACCGTCGCCGTCGTCACGGAGATCCTCGTCATCCTCGTCCAGGGCTTCCTCCTGGACGACCGCGTCGACACCGACGCCCTCAACGACCCCAGCGCCACCCTCGACGAGATCACCCGCGCCATGGGCGACTCGCTGCTCAACTCCGGCGTCATCCTCCTGATCTCGGCGATCGGCACGGTCATCGCCACCGCCCTGCTCACGACCGTCACCAGCCGCGCGGTGCTCGGCAAGCCGGTCAGCACCGGCGAGGCGTGGCGCGACGCCCGCCCGCAGGTGCCGCGCCTCTTCGGCCTGCTGTTCCTGCTGCTCCTCATCACCATGGGCGTGGCCGTCGCGGGCGCCGTCCCGGGCATCGTCCTGGCCGCCTCGGGAGCCGGTGACGGAGGCGTGGCCCTCGCCGTCCTCGGCGCGCTCGCCTCCACCGTCGTCGCGGTGTGGCTGTGGTTCCGCTTCTCCCTCGCCTCCCCCGCGCTGATGCTGGAGAAGCAGGGCATCCGGAAGGCGCTGAGCCGCTCCGCGAAGCTGGTCAAGGGCTCCTGGTGGCGGGTGTTCGGCATCCAGCTGCTGGCCATGATCATCGCGAACGTCGTCGCGGCGATCGTCATCATCCCCTTCACGTTCCTGGCCGGCGCGGTCAGCGGCGAGGGCGCCTCCAACATCCTCAACGGCACCACCGAGTTCGGCTGGACGTTCCTCATCGTCAGCGGTGTGGGCTCGGTGATCGGCTCCATGATCACGCTCCCGATCACTGCGGGCGTGACCGTGCTGCTCTACATCGACCAGCGCATCCGCCGCGAGGCCCTCGACCTCGAACTGGCCCGCGCGGCCGGCGTCCAGGGCTCCGGCACCGGCACTCCGGGGAGCTGAATACGTGAGCTTGCCGGGGGGAGTTCTTTCAGCGGTACCGGGGCTGCCGCACACGGCTGCCCGCGCGCTCCTGGGCGCCGGTGACACCGCCGTACGGGCGTCGGTGGCGGCCTCGGACGACGCGCCGCCGCTGACGATCCCGCGCGATCCCGCGCGGGAGGCGGCCAGGCGCGAGCTGTCCAAGAGCCGGTACCACGAGGACGACCCCGGCTGGTTCCAGCGCGCGCTGGACGCCTTCTGGGACTGGGTCGAGGACCTGTTCGACAGCGCCTCGACCGCCACGCCCGGCGGCACACTCGGCCTGGTCGTCGTCATCCTGGTCGTCCTCGCCGTGATCGGCGTCCTGTGGTGGCGCCTGGGCACCCCGCGCCGCGAACCCACCTCGTCCGCCGCCCTGTTCGACGACCGCCCCCGCAGCGCCGCCGAGCACCGCTCCGCCGCCGAGGCCCACGCCGCCCAGGGCCACTGGAACCGAGCCGTCCAGGAACGCATGCGCGCCATCGTCCGCGCCCTGGAGGAACGCGCGCTCCTCGACGTACGCCCCGGCCGCACCGCGGACGAGGCCGCCGCGGACGCCGGCCGCTCCCTGCCCGCCCACACCGACCGGCTCCGGGCCGCCGCCCACGCCTTCGACGACGTGACATACGGCGGGCGGACCGCCTCCCAGCAGACGTACCAGCACCTCGCGGCCCTGGACCGCGACCTGGAGAACACCAAGCCGCAGCTCGCCGCCCACGCCCCCCAGGACCGGGGAGCCGCCGGATGACGACCGAGGCCACGCCCCCGTCCACCGCGGCCTCGCCCAGCGCCCGCCAGGTGTGGACCCGCACGCGAGGCATCGCCCTCGCCCTCGTCGTCCTGCTCGCGGCGGCCGTCGCGATCGCCACGATCCGCTCCGACGCCCGGCACGGCACCCTCGACCCCCGCTCCGCCGACCGCCAGGGCAGCAGAGCCGTCGCCGAACTCCTCGCCGACCGCGGAGTGGACACGACCGTCGTCACCACCCTCGACGACGCACGCGCCGCGGCCGACGCCGACACCACCCTCCTGGTCGCCGCCCCCGACCTGCTCACCCCCGGACAACAGCGGGCCCTGCGCGCCGCGACCACCGGCGCCGCTGGCCGCACGGTCCTCGTCGCCCCCGGCAGCCCGTCCGTCGAACGTCTCGCCCCCGGCGTCACCGCCGACCCCGCCAACAGCCTCGACTCGACGCTCTCCCCCGACTGCGCCCTGCCCGCCGCCCGCCGCGCCGGCACCGCCGAGACGGGCGGCATGCGCTACACGACCACCCACCTCGACGCCGACGAGTGCTACCCCAGCGACCGCCTCGCCACCCTCCTGCGCATCCCGGAGACCGGCGGCGACGGCACCGGCGACACCGTCGTCATCGGCGCGCCCGACATCCTCTTCAACGACCGCCTCGACGAGCAGGGCAACGCCTCGCTCGCCCTCCAGCTCCTCGGCTCCCGCCCCCATCTGGTCTGGTACCTCCCCACGCTCTCCGACACCGCGGCCGCCGACGAGCACGACCAGCGCGGCTTCTTCGATCTGCTCCCCTCGGGCTGGCTCTGGGGCACGCTGCAGCTCTTCATCGCCGCAGCCGTCGCCGCCCTGTGGCGGGCACGCCGGCTCGGCCCCCTGGTGCCCGAAAATCTCCCCGTGGCGATCCGCGCCTCCGAGACCGTCGAAGGCCGCGCCCGCCTCTACCGCAAGGCCAACGCCCGCGACCGCGCGGCCACCGCTCTTCGCTCCACCACACGCATCCGCCTCGCCCCCCTCGTAGGTGTCCCCCTCACCCAGGCGCACACGCCCGAGGCCCTGCTCCCCGCCCTCTCCGCCCACCTCCACCGGCACGGAGACGGACAGACCCTGCACACTCTCCTCTTCGGCCCGCCGCCCGGCGACGACGCGGCACTCGTCTCCCTCGCCGACCAACTCGACGCCCTCGAAAGAGAGGTACGCCGTCCATGATGGACCCGACCACTGACAACGCCGGGAACACCGGGGACCAGGGCGCCGCCCGCGCCTCCCTGGAGGCCCTGCGCGCCGAGATCGCCAAAGCCGTGGTCGGCCAGGACCCCGCAGTCACCGGCCTCGTCGTCGCCCTCCTGTGCCGCGGACACGTCCTCCTCGAAGGCGTCCCCGGCGTCGCCAAGACACTGCTCGTCCGCGCCCTCGCCTCCGCCCTCGAACTCGACACCAAGCGCGTCCAGTTCACCCCCGACCTCATGCCGAGCGACGTCACCGGCTCCCTCGTCTACGACACCCGCACCGCCGAGTTCTCCTTCCAGCCCGGCCCGGTCTTCACCAACCTCCTCCTCGCCGACGAGATCAACCGGACCCCGCCGAAGACCCAGTCCTCCCTCCTGGAGGCCATGGAGGAACGCCAGGTCACCGTCGACGGCACCCCCCGCCCCCTCCCGGAGCCCTTCCTCGTCGCCGCGACGCAGAACCCGGTCGAGTACGAGGGCACCTACCCCCTCCCCGAAGCGCAGCTGGACCGTTTCCTCCTCAAGCTGACGATCCCGCTGCCCTCCCGCCAGGACGAGATCGACGTCCTCACCCGCCACGCCGAGGGCTTCAACCCGCGCGACCTGCGCGCCGCCGGCGTACGCCCCGTGGCGGGCCCCGCCGACCTCGAAGCCGCACGCGCCGCCGTCGCCAAGACCGCGATCTCCCCCGAGATCACGGCCTACGTCGTCGACATCTGCCGCGCCACCCGCGAATCGCCCTCCCTGTCCCTCGGCGTCTCCCCGCGCGGCGCCACGGCCCTGCTGGCCACCGCCCGCGCCTGGGCCTGGCTCACCGGCCGCGACTACGTCATCCCCGACGACGTCAAAGCCCTCGCCCTGCCGACGCTGCGCCACCGCGTCCAGCTCCGCCCCGAGGCCGAGATGGAGGGCGTCACCGCCGACTCCGTCATCAACGCGATCCTCGCCCACGTCCCCGTCCCGCGCTGATGGCCTTCACCGGACGCGCCGCACTCCTCGCGGCCCTGGGCTCCCTCCCCGTCGGCATCTGGGACCCCAGCTGGACGGGCATCCTCGCCGTCAACGCCCCCCTGGCCGCCGCCTGCGCCTGCGACTTCGCCCTCGCCGCCCCCGTACGACGCCTGCGCCTCACCCGCTCGGGCGACACCTCGGTACGCCTCGGCGACACGGCCGACGTCACCCTGACGGTCACCAACCCGTCGGGCCGCCCCCTCCGCGCCCACCTGCGTGACGCCTGGCCGCCGAGCAGCTGGCAACCCGGCACCGAGGTCGAGGCCTCCCGCCACCGCGTGCAGATCCCCGCAGGCGAACGCCGGCGCCTCACCACCCGCCTCCGCCCCACCCGCCGAGGCGACCGACAGGCCGACCGCGTGACGATCCGCTCCTACGGCCCCCTCGGCCTCTCCGCCCGCCAGGCCACCCACAAGGTCCCCTGGACCGTACGGGTCCTCCCACCGTTCACGAGCCGCAAACACCTGCCGTCCAAGCTGGCCCGCCTGCGCGAACTCGACGGCCGCACCAGCCTGATCACCCGCGGCGAAGGCACCGAGTTCGACAGCCTGCGCGAATACGTCCCCGGCGACGACACCCGCTCCATCGACTGGCGCGCCACCGCCCGGCACTCCACGGTCGCCGTCCGCACCTGGCGCCCCGAACGCGACCGCCACATCCTGCTCGTCCTGGACACCGGCCGCACCTCAGCCGGCCGCGTCGGCGACGCCCCGCGCCTCGACGCCTCCATGGACGCGGCACTCCTCCTGGCCGCCCTGGCCTCCCGCGCCGGCGACCGCGTCGACCTCCTCGCCTACGACCGCCGGGTCCGCGCCCTCGTCCAGGGCCGCACAGCCAGAGACGTCCTCCCCTCCCTGGTCGACGCGATGGCCACGCTGGAACCCGAGCTCCTCGAGACCGACGCCCGAGGCCTCACCTCCACAGCCCTGCGTACGGCCCCCCGCCACTCCTTGATCGTCCTGCTCACAGCACTCGACGCGGCCCCGATCGAGGAGGGCCTGCTCCCGGTCCTGCCTCAACTCACCCGGCGCCACACGGTCCTTCTGGCCTCCGTGGCCGACCCGCACATCGCGAGCATGGCCCAGGCCCGCGGCCATACGGACGCGGTCTACGAGGCCGCGTCGGCGGCCCAGGCCCAGGCCGATCGCCACCGTACGGCGGAACAACTGCGCCGCCACGGCGTCACGGTCGTGGACGCCGCCCCTGACGACCTCGCCCCCGCCCTGGCCGACGCCTACCTGGCCCTCAAAACAGCCGGCCGCCTCTGACGAAGGAAACAAAAAAGGCCCCTTCTGTCACCAGAAAGGGCCTACCAAGAAAAGCTCCAGGAACGCAGAAAGGGCCCACACCGTAAGGTGTGAGCCCTTTCCCAAAAATTGTTCGGCGGTGTCCTACTCTCCCACAGGGTCCCCCCTGCAGTACCATCGGCGCTGTAAGGCTTAGCTTCCGGGTTCGGAAT
>NZ_JAGPYD010000024.1:0-84715 GCF_018070255.1 Streptomyces sp. RK62
GGCTGCTGTGGGTGGGGACGTGTCGTCGGGGGTGGGGGTGGACCATGGGGCCGGGGGGGTCATCCGAGGGGCTCCTTCGTGGGGGTGAGGGCTCCGGTGATCCATTTGCGGTCGTCGCCGGGGACCAGGAGTTCCGCCACCTCCAGGACGTGGTGGCCCGCCATCGACGGCAGGCAGCTGCCGCGGGCCGGGGCGATCGCGGCCGCCCAGTCCGGGGGGATTGCCTGCTCGCCCTGGGTCGCGCCGGCCAGCGCGCCCGCCACCGCGGCCGTCGTGTCCGCGTCGCGGCCCATGTTCACCGCCGTCAGGACCGCCTGGACGAAGTCGCCGTCGGCCGCCGCGTACGCGCCGAAGGCCAGGGCGACCGCCTCGGGGGCCAGGTCGGTCCAGGGGTAGCCGCCGATGACCACCGCGGAGCGCACCGCGCGTTCCCCCTCGTGGGCGACCGCGGCGGCCCGGCGCAGGGAGCGGGCCGTCCAGGAGTCGTCCGGGACCACGGCCAGCGCCGAGGCCACCACCACCGGGGTCGGGGCGCCCGTCATCGCCGCGGCCACCCCGGCCGCCACGGCCTGGCCGCCGTAGATGCCCTCGCCGTCGTGGCTCACCGAGCCGTCGATGGCGACCAGCCGGGCCGCCTCGGCGGGGCGGCCCGCGGCGAACACGCCGAACGGCGCCGCCCGCATGGCCAGCCCGTCGCTCCAGGCGTGCCGGTGCTGGGCGGAGATGGGGGCCGCGAGCCCCCGGCGGAGGTTCTCCAGTGTGCCCCGCTCGCTGAACCCGGCGCCCCGGAACGGCCCCTCCGCCCGGTCCGCGATCCACTCGTGCCAGGCGGCCTCGACATGGGCCGGGGTGAGCGCCGAGCCATGGCGGGCGAGCAGCAAGCCGGAGAAGATCGCGTACTCGGTGTCGTCGGTGCCGCACGGCCGTTCGCTGACGAAACCGGTGATACGGCCCCACCGGGCGCGGATCTCCGAGGGCTTCATGTTCTCGGCGGGGGCGCCCAGCGCGTCGCCCACCGCCAGGCCCAGCAGGGCGCCGCGCGCCCGCTCGCGGAGTTCGCCGGCGTCACCGGGCGCCGGGACCGAGGGGATGCAGGCGATCGATGCCATACGCGGCCTCTCCTCCGGGGGCTCCGCCCAGGGCGCGGAGCCCTTTGCGGATGTGTCCCACCGTCGGCGGTTGACCTGAGCCTGGACGGCCCCACTGTCACCCGGTCGACGTGGCGTCCGAGGCCCCGGCGGCGTGACGGGTTCTGGGGCAAAACCGCAGGTTAGCCCAGCCTTTCCTTGCTGGCGGGCGGGAATGGGGCGGCGTAGATTGGGTGTTGTCAAAGAGTAGAACTCGTCTAAAGCAAGCCTTGCCTGACTTCGCGTTCTGCCGCCTCACCTGGCTTTTCCGAAGCTTTTCCGACCACCTGACTTCCGGGGGGAACCTCATGGCGATCATCGAGACCGAGGCCGCGCTGCACGAGGCGCACCGTGACAACCACACGCACCGCGATGTGAACGGCGGCTGGCTGCGCCCCGCGGTCTTCGGCGCGATGGACGGCCTCGTCTCCAACCTCGCCCTCATGACCGGTGTCGCCGGCGGTGCCGTCAGCCACCAGACCATCGTGCTCAGCGGCCTCGCGGGCCTCGCGGCCGGCGCGTTCTCCATGGCCGCCGGCGAGTACACCTCGGTCGCCTCGCAGCGCGAGCTCGTCGAGGCCGAACTGGCCGTCGAGCGGCGGGAGCTGCGCAAGCACCCCGAGGACGAGGAGGCCGAGCTGGCGGCCCTGTACGAGGCCCGGGGCGTGGACGCCGACCTCGCGCGGGCCGTCGCCGCACAGCTCTCCCGCGACCCCGAGCTGGCCCTGGAGATACACGCCAGGGAGGAGCTCGGCATCGACCCCGGCGACCTGCCCTCGCCCCTGGTCGCCGCCGTGTCGTCGTTCGGGTCCTTCGCCCTGGGCGCCCTGCTGCCCGTCCTGCCGTACCTGCTCGGCGCCACCGCGCTGTGGCCGGCCGTCCTGCTCGCGCTGCTCGGCCTCTTCCTGTGCGGTGCGGTCGTGGCCAAGGTGACGGCGCGCAGCTGGTGGTTCAGCGGACTGCGGCAGCTCGCCCTGGGTGGCGCGGCGGCCGGTGTGACGTACGCCCTGGGCAGCTTCTTCGAAACGGCCGTAGGATAGCGCGGCTGGAACTTATGCGTCGGACCGCATAAGTTTCCGTTACTCGCTGGTTTCGGATGCATGACCACCGGGCATGAGCCGTAAGCACTGTGGGCAATGACGCCTGCAGCGCACACGCGGGGTGGGCGGCGACGCCCCTTCCGCCTCCTTGAGGACCGACGGGCATGGACCTGTCCCGCTCGGTCCCCCCATACTTCGAGCTACGTGCGCGGGACCCCTGCCGCAGGCCGTGGTGTCCGCATGGTGGAACGGAGTATCCCGGTTCCCGAGAGTCGTTCCATCATGTAACCTGCACGAAATTTTGCGATCACGCAGAGGGCCAACGTCGTCCCTTGCACCTGCCCCCCGGCTTCCGATCCCGGGGGATTCCCAGACAAATGACGACGACGGGAGAGCCGATGCGTACGCCGCGCCAGCCGTCCCAGCACTCCACGAATGGCCAGAACTGGTCGTTCATGGATGCTCGCCCTGCTGCGCAGGGTATGTACGACCCCCGCGACGAGCACGACGCCTGCGGCGTCGGCTTCGTGGCCACCCTCACCGGAGAGGCGAGCCACACGCTGGTCGAGCAGGCGCTGACCGTTCTGCGCAATCTCGAGCACCGCGGCGCCACCGGCTCCGAGCCCGACTCGGGTGACGGCGCGGGCATCCTCTCCCAGGTGCCGGACGCCTTCCTGCGCGAGGTCACCGCGTTCGAGCTGCCCGAGGCCGGCGCCTACGCCGTCGGCATCGCCTTCCTCCCGGAGGAGGGGACCGAGGACACCGTCGCGCGCATCGAGACGATCGCCGCCGAGGAGGGCCTCGACGTCCTCGGCTGGCGCGAGGTCCCGGTCGCCCCCGGACTGCTCGGCGCCACCGCCCGCTCGACGATGCCGGCCTTCCGCCAGATCTTCGTCGCCGACGGCACCTCCACCGACATCGCCCTGGACCGCAAGGCGTTCGTGCTGCGCAAGCGCGCCGAGCGCGAGGCCGGGACGTACTTCCCGTCGCTGTCGTCCCGCACCATCGTCTACAAGGGCATGCTGACCACCGGCCAGCTCGAGCCCTTCTTCCCGGACCTGTCCGACCGCCGCTTCGCCTCCGCGATCGCGCTCGTCCACTCGCGCTTCTCCACGAACACCTTCCCGTCGTGGCCGCTCGCGCACCCCTACCGCTTCGTCGCGCACAACGGTGAGATCAACACCGTCAAGGGCAACCGCAACTGGATGCGCGCCCGCGAGTCGCAGCTCGTCTCCGACCTGTTCGGCGACCGCGGCCTCGAGCGGATCTTCCCGGTCTGCACGCCCGACGCCTCCGACTCGGCGTCCTTCGACGAGGTGCTGGAGCTCCTCCACCTCGGCGGCCGCTCCCTGCCGCACTCCGTGCTGATGATGATCCCGGAGGCGTGGGAGAACCACGACTCCATGGACCCGGCCCGCCGCGCCTTCTACCAGTTCCACTCCACGATGATGGAGCCCTGGGACGGCCCGGCCTGTGTCACCTTCACCGACGGCACCCAGGTCGGCGCGGTCCTCGACCGCAACGGCCTGCGCCCCGGCCGCTACTGGGTCACCGACGACGGCCTCGTGGTCCTCGGCTCCGAGGTCGGCGTCCTCGACATCGACCCCGCCAAGGTCGTCCGCAAGGGCCGCCTCCAGCCGGGCCGCATGTTCCTCGTCGACACCGCCGAGCACCGCATCATCGAGGACGACGAGATCAAGGCGTCCCTCGCCGGCGAGCAGCCGTACGCGGAGTGGCTGGAGGCCGGCGAGATCGAGCTGTCGGACCTGCCCGAGCGCGAGCACATCGTGCACACCCACGCCTCGGTCACCCGCCGCCAGCAGACCTTCGGCTACACCGAGGAAGAGCTGCGCATCATCCTCGCGCCGATGGCCAAGGCCGGCGCCGAGCCGATCGGCTCGATGGGCACCGACTCGCCGATCGCCGCGCTGAGCGACCGCCCCCGGCTGCTCTTCGACTACTTCACCCAGCTGTTCGCGCAGGTCACCAACCCGCCGCTGGACGCCATCCGCGAGGAGCTCGTCACCTCGCTGCGCTCCTCGCTGGGCCCGCAGGGCAACCTGCTCGAGCCGACCGCCGCCTCCTGTCGCTCGGTCACCCTGCCCTTCCCGGTGATCGACAACGACGAGCTGGCCAAGCTCATCCACATCAACGCCGACGGCGACATGCCCGGCTTCAAGGCCGCGACGCTGTCCGGCCTGTACCGGGTCTCCGGCGGCGGCGACTCCCTCGCCGCGCGCATCGAGGAGATCTGCGCCGAGGCCGACGCCGCCATCGAGAACGGCGCCCGGCTGATCGTCCTGTCGGACCGCCACTCCGACGCCGAGCACGCGCCGATCCCGTCGCTGCTGCTCACCGCGGCCGTCCACCACCACCTCATCCGCACCAAGCAGCGCACCCACGTGGGCCTGCTGGTCGAGGCCGGCGACGTCCGCGAGGTCCACCACGTCGCCCTGCTCATCGGCTACGGCGCCGCCGCGGTCAACCCGTACCTGGCGATGGAGTCCGTCGAGGACCTGGTCCGCGCCGGCACCTTCCTGCCCGGCATGGAGGCCGAGCAGGCCATCCGCAACCTGATCTACGCCCTCGGCAAGGGCGTCCTCAAGGTCATGTCCAAGATGGGCATCTCCACCGTCGCCTCCTACCGGGGCGCCCAGGTCTTCGAGGCCGTCGGTCTCGACGACGCCTTCGTGGAGAAGTACTTCAACGGCACGGCCACCAAGATCGGCGGCGTCGGCCTCGACGTCATCGCCCAGGAGGTCGCCGCCCGGCACGCCAAGGCCTACCCGGCCTCCGGCATCGCCCCGGCGCACCGCGCGCTGGACATAGGCGGCGAGTACCAGTGGCGCCGCGAGGGCGAGCCGCACCTGTTCGACCCGGAGACGGTCTTCCGCCTCCAGCACTCCACGCGCACCGGCCGCTACGACGTCTTCAAGAAGTACACCGAGCGCGTGAACGAGCAGTCCGAGCGGCTGATGACGCTGCGCGGCCTGTTCGGCTTCAAGTCGGACCGCCCCTCGATCCCCGTCGAGGAGGTCGAGCCGGTCTCCGAGATCGTCAAGCGCTTCTCCACCGGCGCCATGTCGTACGGCTCCATCTCCAAGGAGGCGCACGAGACCCTCGCCATCGCCATGAACCAGCTGGGCGGCAAGTCCAACACCGGTGAGGGCGGCGAGGACCCGGACCGTCTGTACGACCCGGCCCGCCGGTCGTCCATCAAGCAGGTCGCCTCCGGCCGCTTCGGTGTGACCAGCGAGTACCTCGTCAACGCCGACGACATCCAGATCAAGATGGCCCAGGGCGCCAAGCCCGGCGAGGGCGGCCAGCTGCCCGGCCACAAGGTCTACCCGTGGGTGGCGAAGACCCGGCACTCCACGCCGGGCGTGGGGCTCATCTCCCCGCCGCCGCACCACGACATCTACTCCATCGAGGACCTGGCCCAGCTGATCCACGACCTCAAGAACGCCAACCCGCAGGCCCGCATCCACGTGAAGCTGGTCTCCGAGGTCGGCGTCGGCACGGTCGCGGCCGGTGTGTCCAAGGCCCACGCGGACGTCGTGCTGATCTCCGGTCACGACGGCGGCACCGGTGCCTCCCCGCTGACCTCGCTGAAGCACGCGGGCGGTCCCTGGGAGCTCGGCCTCGCCGAGACCCAGCAGACCCTGCTGCTCAACGGCCTGCGCGACCGGATCGTCGTGCAGACCGACGGCCAGCTGAAGACCGGCCGTGACGTCGTCATCGCCGCGCTGCTGGGCGCCGAGGAGTTCGGTTTCGCGACCGCGCCGCTCGTCGTCTCCGGCTGCGTCATGATGCGCGTCTGCCACCTGGACACCTGCCCGGTCGGCATCGCCACCCAGAACCCGGTGCTGCGCGACCGGTTCTCCGGCAAGGCCGAGTACATCGTCAACTTCTTCCGGTACATCGCCGAAGAGGTCCGCGAGCTCCTCGCCGAGCTGGGCTTCCGCTCCATCGAGGAGGCCGTCGGCCACGCCGAGGCGCTCGACGTGACCCGCGCGGTCGACCACTGGAAGGCGCAGGGCCTGAACCTGGAGCCGCTGTTCCACGTGCCCGACCTGCCGGCCGGCACGGTCCGCCACCAGCTGGTCCAGCAGGACCACGGCCTGGAGAAGGCGCTCGACAACGAGCTGATCAAGCTCGCCGCCGACGCCCTCGCCGCCGACTCGGCGACCGACGCCCAGCCGGTGCGCGCCCAGGTGAAGGTCCGCAACATCAACCGCACGGTCGGCACCATGCTCGGCCACGAGGTGACGAAGAAGTTCGGTGGCGCGGGCCTGCCCGACGACACCATCGACATCACCTTCACCGGCTCCGCGGGCCAGTCCTTCGGCGCCTTCCTCCCGCGCGGTGTCACGCTGCGCCTGGAGGGCGACGCCAACGACTACGTCGGCAAGGGCCTCTCCGGCGGCCGGATCGTCGTCCGCCCGGACCGCGCGGCCGACCACCTCGCCGAGTACTCGACGATCGCGGGCAACACCATCGCGTACGGCGCGACCGGCGGCGAGCTGTTCCTGCGCGGTCGTACGGGCGAGCGGTTCTGCGTCCGCAACTCCGGCGCGACGGTCGTCTCCGAGGGCGTGGGCGACCACGGCTGCGAGTACATGACCGGCGGTCACGCGGTGGTCCTCGGTGAGACGGGCCGCAACTTCGCGGCCGGTATGTCCGGTGGCATCGCCTACGTCATCGACCTCGACCGGGACAACGTCAACGCCGGCAACGTCGATGCCGTCGAGGCGCTCGACGAGACCGACAAGCAGTGGCTGCACGACGTCGTGCGCCGCCACCAGGAGGAGACCGGGTCCACGGTGGCCGAGAAGCTCCTCGCCGAGTGGGACACCGCGGTGGACCGCTTCAGCAAGATCATCCCCAGCACGTACAAGGCAGTGCTCGCCGCCAAGGACGCCGCCGAGCGAGCCGGTCTCTCCGAGACCGAGATCACCGAGAAGATGATGGAGGCGGCGACCAATGGCTGATCCCAAGGGCTTTCTCAACCACGGGCGCGAGGTCGCCAAGTCCCGCCCCGTCGACGTCCGGCTGAAGGACTGGAACGAGGTCTACGTCCCCGGCTCGCTGCTGCCGATCATCAGCAAGCAGGCCAGCCGGTGCATGGACTGCGGCATCCCGTTCTGTCACAACGGCTGTCCGCTCGGGAACCTCATCCCTGAGTGGAACGACTACGCCTACCGCGAGGACTGGGCGGCCGCCCAGGAGCGGCTGCACGCGACCAACAACTTCCCGGAGTTCACCGGTCGTCTGTGCCCCGCGCCCTGCGAGTCGGCGTGTGTGCTCGGCATCAACCAGCCGCCGGTCACCATCAAGAACGTCGAGGTCTCCATCATCGACAAGGCGTGGGAGACCGGGGACGTCGCCCCGCAGATCCCGGAGCGCCTGTCCGGCAAGACCGTCGCCGTCATCGGCTCGGGCCCGGCGGGTCTCGCCGCCGCCCAGCAGCTGACCCGGGCCGGCCACACCGTGGCCGTGTACGAGCGCGCGGACCGCGTCGGCGGCCTGCTGCGCTACGGCATCCCCGAGTTCAAGATGGAGAAGCGGCACATCAACCGCCGCATCGAGCAGATGCGCGCGGAGGGCACCCGCTTCCGCACCGGCGTAGAGATCGGCCGCGACCTCAAGGCGACCGACCTGAAGAAGCGGTACGACGCCGTCGTCATCGCCGCCGGCTCCACCACCGCCCGTGACCTCCCCGTCCCCGGCCGGGAGCTGAAGGGCGTGTACCAGGCGATGGAGTACCTGCCGCTGGCGAACAAGGTCCAGGAGGGCGACTACGTCACCTCCCCGATCTCCGCCGAGGGCAAGCACGTCGTCGTCATCGGCGGTGGCGACACCGGCGCCGACTGCGTGGGCACCGCCCACCGCCAGGGCGCGGCCTCGGTCACGCAGCTGGAGATCATGCCCCGCCCGAACGACGAGCGGAACAACGTCAGCCAGCCGTGGCCGACGTTCCCGATGCTCTACAAGGTCACCTCCGCGCACGAGGAGGGCGGCGAGCGGGTCTACTCCGTCTCCACCACCCACTTCGAGGGCGACGAGGACGGCAACGTCCAGTGGCTGCACCTCACCGAGGTCGAGTTCGTCGACGGCAAGCTGACCCAGAAGCCGGGCACGGAGCGCAAGATCCCCGCCCAGCTGGTCACCCTCGCGATGGGCTTCACCGGCACCGACCGGGAGAACGGCCTGGTCGAGCAGTTCGGCCTGGAGCTCGACGAGCGCGGCAACATCGCCCGCGACGTCGACTTCCAGACCAATGTGCCGGGCGTGTTCGTCGCCGGTGACGCCGGCCGCGGCCAGTCGCTCATCGTGTGGGCGATCGCGGAGGGCCGCTCGGCCGCCCGCGGCTGCGACCGCTTCCTGACCGGCGCCAGCGAGCTGCCGGCCCCGATCCGCCCGACGGACCGCGCCCTGGCGGTCTGATCCCGGCGGATCATCCGAGAACGTCCCGTACAACGGCGTACGGGCGGGAAATCCGGGGGGCTTCCCCCGGACCCCCCGAGACGGCGTCTGCCTCGTCCCCGACCGGACGAACGGGCAGGCGCCGTCGGCATGCCCGTGGCTCTACGGCAGTCGGTACGTCTCGCCGTAGACCTTCCACCGCAGTGGGGGCTTCAGGGCGAGGTTGCCGTCGTAGAGGAACTGGCGCTGGGCCGTGTCGATGCGGCTGGTGTCGATGCCGGGGCGCTTGTCCTTCATGGCGGCGCGGCGGATGTCCAGGAAGATGTCCAGGTACGCCTTCTCCGAGCCGCCCTGGGCGGGGGTGTCGGCCTCGCGCTGGGCGCGTTCGCGCAGTACGTAGAAGCCGTCGTCGTCGACGCCGGGGCCGTGGAAGACCATCGCGTCGAAGTAGATGAACTGGCCGAGCGTGCCCAGGCCGTCGAGCTTGGCGAGGCGTACCGCCGGTTCGAAGTAGGCGCGGTCCCGTTCGGCGAGCTGCGCCTGCTGGAACTCGGGCTTGCGGGCCTCCGCCTTCCACGCCTCGGTGAAGCCGGGGTCCAGGCCCTCGTGCGAGTCGGTGCCGTTGACCTCGCGCAGGGCGGGCAGGTACGTGGCGAGCCCGTTGTCAGGGTGGTCGGCGGTGTAGCGCTCGACCAGGGTGAGCAGGTCGTCGGTGCCGGTGCAGAAGCCGATGATGCCCGCCGTGTAGCCCTGGCCGTCGCCGATGTCCTCGATGTAGCCGAAGGTGCCGCGCCAGTTCAGGGTGGAGTTCTCCGCGCTCGACACCAGCTGCTGGGCCATTGTCTTCATGGCCGGCGCGGCGAGGCCCGGCGGCCGGGACGCGATCAGCTCGTCGTCCGCCGACCGCTCCTCCTCCGCCCGGGACTTGGCCTCCTGCCGGGCGTCCTCCCGGCTGTTGGTGACGGCCGGCCCGGCCGGGCCCTCGGCGGAGTCGGTCGGCATGAGGAAGTACGCCGCCGCGGTGAGCGCCAGCGGCGCCGTCGCGAAGATCAGGATGCCGGAGCGCTTCACTGGGGTATCCCTCCACCGGTCAGCTCGGAGACCTTGGCGAACGCGGCCAGGGCCAGCAGTGCGAGGACGCCCGCGCACGCGGCCGCCTGGATCAGGGCCTGGCGCGGCCCGCGCGGGGCGTAGGCGAAGGCGGCGGTCACCGCTGCGCCCGTCAGCAGCCCGCCCAGATGCCCCTGCCAGGACGTCAGACCCGCCGACAGCACCAGCCACAGCATCAGGAACACCATGAACCGGTTGACGGCCCGCATGTCCGCGCCGATCCGGCGGGCCAGAACGTAGTAGGCGGCACCCAGCCCGAAGATCGCGCCGGACGCGCCCAGCGACTCCACGTTCACGTCGGTGAGCATCAGCTCGAACACCGAGCCGCCCAGCGTCGCCAGCAGATACAGCGCGACGAACCGCAGCCGGCCCAGCATGGGCTCCACGACCCGGCCGAGCTGCCACAGCGCGACCATGTTCAGCACGATGTGCAGCAGCCCGAACGTGCCCTCCGTGGGAGGCATGTGGAGGAAGCCGCTGGTGAGCAACCGCTCCCACTCCCCGGCGACCAGACCGGACGGCTCGAAGCCGGACGGGTACCCGGGCCGGTAGATGTAGAAGCCGCCGTCCGGGCCGATCAGCCGGGCGGAGAGCATCGCGAACCGGTCGACCAGCTCCGGGCGGGCCAGCTCGGCCAGATACGCGAGCACGTTCAGGCCGATGAGGACCGACGTCACCAGCGGGGTCGTCGTGATCCGCCCGCCGACGAGCGTGCGGGCCTGCCGGACCGAGCGCGCCCCCTCCTTGACGCACTCCACGCACTGGTGCCCGACGGCCGCCTCCCGCATACAGGAGGGGCAGATGTAGCGCTCGCAGCGCGTGCAGCGCACGTGGGACTCCACCTTGGGGTGGCGGTAGCACGTGGTGACGGCTGCGTCGGTGGACTCGGGCTCCACTGCCGGCTCCCTGGAGGATCGAATGAACGGTGAGCCGATGGGGACGGCGGCGAACAAAATATCGAACCCCGGTGCCGAAATCGAATGCCGGTACAGAACGGAAGGGGAGAGCGGGACGTGTGTGCCGTAGGGTCGGCCGCCGGGGTGCCGTACGAGGGGGACCCGGGGTGCCGTACGAGGGGGACGGGGAATGGCCGCGATCAGTCTGAGCAAGGTGGAGAAGACCGCGCCGGCGCTGGCCGGCGCGTACCGCAGCGCCGGGGTGTCGCTGCGCAAACACGGGCTGGACGAGGCACGGGCCGCCGTCTACCTGGTGGTCGACTACTCCGGCTCGATGAAGCCGTACTACAAGGACGGCAGTGTGCAGGCACTCGCCGACCGGGTGCTCGGGCTCTCCGCCCACCTGGACGACGACGGCAGGGTCCCGGTCGTCTTCTTCTCCACCGACGTCGACGCCGTCACCGACATCGCGCTGGACGGCCACGAGGGCCGGATCGAGCGGATCGTGTCCGGACTCGGGCACATGGGCAAGACCAGCTACCACCTGGCCATGGACGCCGTCATCGACCACTACCTGGACAGCGGCTCGAAGGAACCCGCCCTCGTGGTGTTCCAGACCGACGGCGGGCCCATCAACCGGCTCGCCGCCGAGCGGTATCTGTGCAAGGCGGCACGGCTGCCGCTGTTCTGGCAGTTCATCGGGTTCGGCGACCGGGGCAGCAAGCAGTTCGACTTCCTGCGCCGGCTCGACGAGCTGCCCGTGCCGGGCAAGCGGGTCGTCGACAACGCCGGCTTCTTCCACGCCGGCTCCGACCCGTCGGCCATGTCGGACACCGAGCTCTACGACCGTCTCGTCGCGGAGTTCCCGCAGTGGCTGGCGGCCGCGCGGGCGCGGGGCATCGTGCCGTCGGCCTGAGCGCGGCCGGCGCTCACCGGCGGCCCGCGCCGCGCAGCACCTCGGTCCGGCAGCTGTCCGGGTCGCCCCAGGCGGCGCGCAGCACCCGGGCCTTGGTCAGCCACAGCGACAGGTCGTACTCGGCGGTGTAGCCGATCGCGCCGTGCGCCTGGAGGGCGGCGCGGGCGGTGGCGTACGCGGCCTCACCGGCGGCCACTTTGGCGGCGGCGACGTCCATCGGGTCCAGGGTGAGCGCGGCCCCGAAGAGGAGGGGCCGGGCGAACTCCAGCCCCATCTTGGCGTCGGCCAGCCGGTGCTTCACGGCCTGGAACGAGCCGACCGGGACACCGAACTGGGTGCGCCGCCGGACGTAGGTGACCGTCCGGTCCAGCAGGGCCTCCCCGACGCCGAGGGCCTGCGCGGCGGTGCACAGCCGGGCGTACGCGAGGGCCCGTGCCGGGGGCGGACCGGTCGGGAGCAGCTCCCCTCCGGGGTCGAGCGGGGTGAGACGGCGGGCCGGGTCCAGGGAGGGGCGCACCGGGCCGTGCCCGGGGGCGAGGCGCAGCCCCTCACCGGTGACCGCGAGCCGGATGTCGGCCGTGTCCCCGTCCAGCGCGTACGGCGCCGTCCACGCCACCGTCGCCAGGGCCTCACCCGACAGCAGCGCCGGCACCAGCCGCCCGGCGGGACCGGACTCGGGCAGCCCTGCCAGCAGCACGGCCGCCGTCACCGTCTCCACCAGGGGGCCCGGCACGGCGTGCCGCCCCAATTCCACGAAGGCGGCCGCGAGTTCCACGGGAAGGGGGCCCAGTCCGCCGCGGGACTCGGGGACCGCCAGCGCGAACACGCCCGCCCCGGCGATCCGGGACCACAGCGCACGGCCCGCCGCGTGCTCGCCCCGGGCCCAGGCCCGTACGACCGCCGGGGTGTCCGCCGCCGTCAGCATCTTGTCCAGCGAGCCGGTGAAGGCCCGCTGCTCGGCGTCGAGAAGGAATCTCATCGGCGGCGCTCCTTCGGCGGAACGGGCAGGGACCTCATCGGCGGCGCTCCTTCCGCAGAGAACTCATCGCAGGCACCCCTCGGCAGCCCGTGCGGGAGCTTCATCCTCGGCGTCCCTTCGGCAGCCCCAGCAGCCGTTCCGCGACGATGTCCCGCTGGATCTCGTTCGTGCCCGCGTACAGCGGTCCGGCCAGCGCGAAGACGTACCGCTCCGCCCACTCGGTGTCCGCCGCCTCGCCCTCCGGGCCGAGCAGATCCAGGGCCGTCTCCTGCAGCGCGATGTCGTACTCCGACCAGAACACCTTGTTCATGCTGGACTCCGCGCCGAGCGACCCGCCCTCCGCGAGCCGGGACGCAGCCGCCCACGCGAACAACTGGTAGGCGCGGGCCCCGATCAGCGCGCCGGCGACCCGGGCCCGCGCGCTCTCCGGCTCGCCCCGTGCCCGCCACAGCCGGTGCAGCCGGTCCGCGGCCGCGAGGAAACGGCCGGGGGAGCGCAGCATCAGCCCGCGTTCGTTGCCCGCCGCCGCCATCGCGATCCGCCAGCCGTCGCCGGGCTCCCCGATCACATCGGCGTCCGGCACGAACACCTCGTCCAGGAACAGCTCGGCGAAGGCCGGTCTGCCGTCGAGCCGGGCGATAGGACGGACCGTGACACCCGCGGCCCGCAGGTCGAACATCAGGTAGATCAGGCCGCGATGGGGCCGCTCCGCGTCGGGGTCGCAGCGGAACAGCCCGAACGCGCGGTCCGCGAACGCCGCCCGCGAGGACCATGTCTTCTGCCCCGACAGCAGCCAGCCGCCGGACACCCGCACGGCCCTGGACCGCAGGGAGGCCAGGTCCGAACCGGCCTCCGGCTCCGACCACGCCTGCGCCCAGACCACCTCCCCGGTGGCCATGGGCGGCAGCACCCGCGCGCGCTGCTCCTCGGTGCCGTGCGCGAGGAGCGTCGGGGCGAGCAGGCTGACGCCGTTCTGCCCGACGCGGCCCGGCGCGCCCGCCGCGTAGTACTCCTCCTCGAACAGCAGCCATCGCACCAGGCCGGCGTCCCGGCCGCCGTACCGGGCCGGCCAGTCCACGACCGACCAGCGATCGGCGGCCAGTTCGGCCTCCCAGGCGCGGTGCGCGGCGAAGCCCGCCTCGGTCTCCAGCGAGGGCGGCGGCTCGGCCGGCACATGCGCGCGCAGCCAGGCACGGGCCTCGGCGCGGAACGCCTCGTCGGCGGCGGAGTGCGTGAGGTCCACGGCCGGTCCCCCTCCGGACGGCTCTTCCCTAACAAGTGTTTGGTAGGTTAGCGTGCTGCCATGACACCCGTCGAGGCACCGGCGTACGTTCCCGGGCACGGACTGCTCCGCGGGCGCACGGCCGTCGTCACCGCGGCGGCGGGCGCCGGCATCGGCGGCGCGACCGCCCGCAGGCTCCTCGAGGAGGGCGCCCGGGTAGTGATCAGCGACCCGCACACCCGGCGGCTCAAGGACCACCAGGCCGAGCTGGCGGCGGAGTTCGGCGACGCGGTGACGTCCACGGCGTGCGACGTCACCGACGAGACCCAGGTGCGCGACCTGTTCGACACGGCGGAGCGGGAGCACGGCCGGCTGGACATCGTCGTCAACAACGCCGGGCTCGGCGGCACCGCGCCCCTGGTCGACATGACCGACGAGCAGTGGACACGCGTCCTCGACGTCACCCTCGGCGGCACCTTCCGCTGCACCCGGGCCGCCCTGCGCCGGATGCGCGAAACCGACGGCGGCGTGATCGTCAACAACGCCTCCGTCGTCGGCTGGCGCGCCCAGGCCGGGCAGGCCCACTACGCCGCCGCCAAGGCCGGGGTGATGGCGCTGACCCGGTGCGCCGCGGTCGAGGCCGCCGCCTACGGGGTGCGGGTCAACGCGGTGGCGCCCAGCCTCGCCCTGCACCCGCACCTCGCCCGGGTGACGACGCCCGAACTGCTGGAGGAGCTGACCGCGCGCGAGGCGTTCGGGCGGGCCGCCGAACCCTGGGAGGTGGCCAACGTGATCGTCTTCCTCGCGTCGGACTACTCCTCGTACATGACGGGCGAGACCGTCTCCGTCAGCAGCCGGCACCCCTAGATCGACCCAGGACAATGGACCGGTGCCGACCAAGAAGAAGGAACCCCAGGTGACCGCCGCGGCCGCCCGACGCCGTGAACTCCTCGACACCGCCGCCGAGGTGTTCGCCGAACAGGGCTACAACGCCACGACCGTCCGCACCATCGCCGACCACGCCGGCATGCTCGCGGGCAGCCTCTACTACCACTTCGACTCCAAGGAGTCGATGCTCGAGGAGATCCTGCGGACCTTCCTCGACGAGCTGTGGGCCGGCTACGACGCCGTCCTGGAGTCCGAACTGGGCCCGCGCGAGACGCTGGAGGCGCTGGTCACCGAGTCGTTCCGGGAGATCGACCGGCACCGGGCCGCCGTCGCGATCTACCAGAAGGAGAACAGGCAGCTCGCCGCGCAGGAGCGGTTCGCGTTCCTCGCCGACTCGCAGCGCCGGTTCGAGAAGGCGTGGCTGTCGACACTGGAGCGCGGCGTCGCCGCCGACGTGTTCCGGCCCGACCTCGACGTCCGGCTGACCTACCGGTTCGTCCGCGACACCGTGTGGGTCGCCGCGTCCTGGTACCGGCCCGGCGGACAGCACAGCCCCGAAGAGATCGCCCGGCAGTACCTGTCGATGGTGCTGGACGGGATCGCCGTACGCCGATAACCCCTAGGTGGCAGGGAGTCGCCATGGCCGAGGCCTACATCGTCGAAGCGGTCCGTACGCCCGTCGGGCGGCGCGGAGGAGGACTCGGCGCGATCCACCCCGCCGACCTGGGCGCCCACGTCCTCAAAGCCCTGATCGCACGCGCCGACGTCGACCCGTCCGCCGTCGAGGACGTCGTCTTCGGCTGTCTGGACGCGGTCGGTCCGCAGGCCGGCGACATCGCACGGACCTGCTGGCTGGCGGCCGGACTGCCCGAGGAGGTGCCGGGCGTCACCGTGGACCGGCAGTGCGGCTCGTCGCAGCAGGCCGTGCACTTCGCCGCCCAGGCCGTGCTGTCCGGCACCCAGGACCTGGTGGTCGCGGGCGGTGTGCAGAACATGTCGATGATCCCCATCGCCTTCGCCACCCGGCAGGCCGTCGAGCCGCTGGGACTGACCGAGGGCCCCTTCGCGGGCAGCGAGGGCTGGCGCGCCCGGTACGGGACGAAGCCCGTCAACCAGTTCGTCGGGGCGGAGACGATCGCCGCGAAGTGGCGCATCGGGCGGCGCGAGCAGGAGGAGTTCGCGCTGCGCTCGCACCGGCGGGCGCTGCGGGCCGTCGACGAGGGCCGCTTCGAGCGGGAGATCGTGCCGTACGGGCCGGTCGCCGTGGACGAGGGGCCCCGCCGGGACACCTCGCTGGAGAAGATGGCCGCGCTGCGGCCGGTCCTCGACGGGGGCACGATCACCGCGGCCTGCTCCTCGCAGGTGTCCGACGGCGCGGCGGCGATGCTGCTCGCCTCCGAGCGGGCGGTACGCGAGCACGGCCTCATACCGAGGGCGCGGGTGCACCATCTGTCGGTACGCGGCGAGGATCCCATCCGGATGCTCACCGCGCCGATCCCCGCGACCGCCCACGCCCTGAAGAAGACCGGCCTGCCGATCGACGCCATCGACCTCGTGGAGATCAACGAGGCGTTCGCCCCGGTCGTCCTGGCCTGGCTGAAGGAGACCGGCGCCGACCCCGACCGCGTCAACGTCAACGGCGGCGCGATCGCGCTCGGGCATCCGCTGGGCGCGACCGGCGTACGGCTGATGACGACCCTCCTGCACGAACTGGAGCGCACGGGCGGCCGGTTCGGACTGCAGACCATGTGCGAGGGCGGGGGACAGGCCAACGTGACCATCATCGAACGGGTCTGACGGCTGCCCCTCAGTACCCGCTCACCCCTGCCCGCGCCTCCTCCGCCTCCCGCATGATCCGGTCCACGAGGTCCGCGCACGACGGCAGGTCGCCGATCACCCCGGCGACCTGCCCGGCGGCCATCACCCCCACATCCGTACGGCCCTCCACCATGGCCGCCCGCAGCAGCATCGGGGTGTTCGCGGCCAGCAGCACCTGGCTCCACGTCAGATCCTTGCCGTGCCGCAGCGCCCGGCCCTCCTGGAGCATCCGGCGCCAGCCGGTGCCCGACAGCGCCCGGTAACCGGCCGCCGCCCGGACCGCCCGCGCCAGCGCCCGCACCCGGCCGGAGCGCTCCAGCGCGTCGACCAGGTCCGTGCGCAGCATCCGGTGCGGCAGACCGTCCACGGCCCGGGTGACCGTGACATCGGCGACCGTGGCCGCCAGATAGCGGGCCTTCACCGCGTCCGGCACCGTCGAGTCCGACGTCAGCAGGAACCGCGTCCCCATCGCCACCCCGGCCGCCCCGTAGGCCAGCGCCGCCACCAGCCCCCGCCCGTCGAAGAACCCGCCCGCCGCCACGACCGGTATCCGCACCGCGTCGACCACCTGCGGCAGCAGCACCGTCGTCGCCACCGCGCCGGTGTGCCCGCCGCCCTCCGCGCCCTGCACGATCACCGCGTCCGCGCCCCACCCGGCGACCTTCTCGGCGTGCCGCCGCGCCCCCACCGTGGGCACGACGAGCACCCCCGCCTCCTTGAACCGGGCGATCAGCTCCGGGGACGGCGCGAGGGCGAACGAGGCGACCCGCACCCCCTCCGCGATCAGCACGTCGGCCCGGTCCCCGGCGTCCGGGGCGTCGGCCCGCAGATTCACCCCGAACGGCGCGTCCGTACGCGATCTGACCTCGCGCACCGCCTCGCGCAGCCGGTCGACCGTCATCGTCGCCGACGCCAGGATGCCCAGCGCCCCCGCGTTCGCCGTGGCCGCCACCAGACGCGGTCCCGCCACCCAGCCCATCCCGGTCTGCACGACCGGATGCCGCACCCCGGTCAGCCGGGTCAGCGCGGTCTCCATCACCCGGCGACCTCCCGCGCCCGGGCGTTCCCCGGGTCGAGGACCTCGCGGATCAACCGCAGTTCTGCCGGGGTGGGCGCCCGCGTCACCGCCACCTCGTCCGCCACCGCCAGCTCGAACGAGGTGGCCTCCCGGACCTGCTCCACGGTCACGCCCGGATGCACCGCGACGAGCCGCATCGTGCGGTCGGGTGTGCCGAAGTCGAAGACACCGAGGTCGGACACCACCCGCCGCAGACAGTGGTGGCGGGCGCCGGCCGCGCGGTCGTTGCCCACCCCGCACACCATGTCGACCCGCTCCACGAAGACCCGCCGCGAGTGCCGGGGCACCCAGTAACTCGTCGGATTGTTCAGGGTGTTGACGGGCGCCCCCCGCACCCCCAGCAGCTGGCGGGTCGGCCGCTCCCAGGGGCCGACGCACGAGATGTTCTGGTTGCCGTGGCGGTCGAGCTGGCTCGCGCCCATCATCACGTGCCGGCGGCCGCCGGTCACCAGCGTGAGGTGCTGCCGGTACGGCAGCCAGCCCTCGACCGTGCCGCCGGGCGTGACCAGCAGGGCCTCCCCGTCGGTCAGCAGCAGATCCGGCGCGAAGGTCAGCCGGGCCAGCCGGGCGCCGATGGACGGGATCATCCCCATGGGGCTGGCCAGCACCTCCCCGTCGTCCCGCCACTCCTCCGCGCAGGCGATCACGCAGTGCTCGGCACGGGTCACCTCCGTCATGGCCGCCTCCCCACGGCCGCCCGGTACGTCTGTTCGTCACCGCCGAGATAGCGGGCCGCGAACTCCGGCCACGACGTCGTCGCGTACGTCCGCTGGAACTCCTCGTCCCGGCCGTAGTCGGGGGCGCAGGACGTGAAGTGCGCGCCGCCCGGCGCCTCGATCACCCCCGTGACCCGGTGCCGCTTGACCAGCAGCGACTGCGGGGGCCCGCCCTTGGCCAACTCGGCGGTGTCGACGATACGTTCGCAGGAGACGTACGCCGTGTCCGCCGCCTCGCAGAACAGGTCGTCGAAGTACGGGTCGGGGCCCAGATACTGCCCGTTGCCCCGCCGGTCGGCGCGGTTGACGTGCACCAGGGCCGCGTCGAGCCGCAGTGCGGGCATGGCCACGAACGTCTCCCCGTCGTCGTACGGCGATGTCACCGTCCGCAGGCCCGGGTTGACCCGCATGACGTCGGAGCCGAGGCCGGCCCGCACCGGCAGGAACGGCATCCGGTTCGCCGCCGCCCGCAGCCCCCACAGGAACATCGCCTCGTCGACCTCCATCAGGTCCAGCTCCCCGCGTTCGCGTGCCGCGCGGAAGTGCGGTTCGAGGGGGATGGAGTCCAGCGTCGCGAACGGGGCGACGAGCCGGCGGATCCGGCCGGCCGCCGCCAGCATCCCGACGTCCGGGCCGCCGTACGACACGACCGTCAGGCCCGTCACCCCGGACCGCAGCAGCGCCCTGACCAGGGCCATCGGCTTGCGGCGCGAACCCCAGCCGCCGATCCCGACGGTCATGCCGTCCCGCAGCCGGGAGACGGCCTCGTCGGCGGTCATCGTCTTGTCCGGCATCTACGCCCCCTCCGTCCCGCGCACCCCGAAGCCGGCCCGCACCCGCTTGGCGACCCCGCTGAGCCCCGCCTCGAAGGTGAAGCCCTGCTCGAAGCGGTAGCTGCGGCGCACATCGACCGGGTCGATGCCGTTGAGCGCGGCCTTGGCCAGACGCAGCAGCCGCCCGTCCTTCGCGGCGATCTCCCGCGCCAGCTCCACGGCGGCCGACGGCAGTTCGGCACGGGGCACGACCCGCCACACCGAGCCGTGCGCGAGCAGCTCGGCCGCGGTGACCGTGCGCGCCGTGTAGTACAGGGCGCGCAGCAGATGCTGGGGGACCAGCCGGGCCAGATGGGTGGCCGCGCCCAGCGCGCCCCGGTCCAGCTCGGGCAGCCCGAACACGGCGTCCTCGCTCGCCACGATCGCGTCCGCGTTGCCCACCAGGCCGATGCCGCCGCCCAGGCAGAAGCCCTGCACCGCCGCCACGACCGGCACCGGGCACTCGTACACCGCGGCGAACGCCTCCGCGCAGGCGTGGTTGACGTCGATCAGCGTGTCGTGGCCGCCGCGCTGGAGCTCCTTGATGTCGACCCCGGCGTTGAACCCGCGCCCCTCGGCGGTGAGGACGACACAGCGGACGTCTCCGTCGCGGCCCGCGGTCCGCACGGCGTCGGCCAGCGCCGACCAGCCGTCCACCGGCAGGGCGTTCACCGGCGGGAAGTCCACCGTGACGACGGCGATTCCCTCGGGATCCGTCCCTTCTTCCAGGGACGAGGTGGAGACACCCATGGCCGCATCAGCTACCTTTCCACCAAACGTTTGTTAGGTGGAGGGTAGCCGGGCATGGGGCTGGACGGGAAGGTCGTGGTCGTCACCGGCGGCACCCGCGGGGTCGGCGCCGGAATCGCGCGGGCCTTCACCGAGGCCGGCGCCCAGGTGCTGACCTGCGCCCGCAGACCGCCCGAAGTGGCGCTGCCCGGCGCCGAGTTCACGCCCCTGGATCTGCGGGACACCGCGGCCGTCCAGGACTTCTTCGGGGCGCTCCCG
Source organism: Streptomyces sp. RK62 (assembly GCF_018070255.1). Taxonomy (NCBI): domain Bacteria; kingdom Bacillati; phylum Actinomycetota; class Actinomycetes; order Kitasatosporales; family Streptomycetaceae; genus Streptomyces; species Streptomyces sp. RK62. Next base: position 20,037 of record NZ_JAGPYD010000024.1, read on the forward strand.
CGCCTGGACGTCCTCGTCAACAACGCGGGCGGCACCCCCTACCGGCGGCTGACCGACGCCGGCGCCGAGCGGCACGCGCGCGTGATCGAGCTGAACCTCCTCGCCCCGCTGACCGCATCCCTGGCCGCCCACGAGCATCTGGAGCGCACGCGGGGCTCCGTCGTGATGATCGGCAGCGTCAGTGGCGGCCGGCCCTCGCCCGGCTCGGCGGCGTACGGGGCCGCCAAGGCCGGACTGGAGAGCCTCGCCCGGTCCATGGCGGTCGAATGGGCGCCGCGGGTGCGGGTCAACACGCTGGTCGTCGGCATGGTCCGCACCGAGCGGTCGGGCGACCACTACGGGGACGAGCGGGGGGTCGCCCGGGTCACCCGCACCGTCCCGCTGGGCCGCCTCGCCGAACCGGCCGACGTCGGAGCGGCCGCCGTCTTCCTCGCCTCCGACGCCGCCGCCTACATCAGCGGCGCGAGCCTGCTCGTGCACGGCGGCGGCGAGCGGCCCGCGTTCCTGGACGCCGTCACCGACACCGAGGGGGCATGACATGAGCGGGATCTGCACGGGACGGGTCGTCGTCGTCACCGGCGCGGGCCGGGGCCTGGGCCGCGCCCACGCGCTGGCGTTCGCCGCCGAGGGCGCCCGTGTCGTCGTCAACGACCTCGGCGTCGGCCCGGACGGCACCCCCGGCGACGACGGCCCGGCCCGGCGCGTGGCCGACGAGATCCGCGCGGCGGGCGGCGACGCCGTCCCCCACACCGGCGACGTGGCCACCGCCGACGGCGCGGCGTCCCTGGTCACCACGGCCCTGCGGACGTACGGCCGGCTCGACACGCTCGTCAACAACGCGGGGTTCCTCCGCGACCGCATGCTGGTCAACCTCGGCGAGGACGACTGGGACGCGGTGGTCCGCGTCCACCTCAGGGGCCACTTCCTGCCGCTGCGGCACGCCGCCGCGCACTGGCGGGCGGAGACCAAGGCGGGCCGGGCCCCGGCCGCCCGGATCGTCAACACCAGCAGCGGTGCCGGACTCCTCGGCTCCGTCGGGCAGGGCGCCTACAGCGCCGCGAAGGCCGGGATCGTGGCCCTCACCCTGGTCGCCGCCGCCGAACTGGCCCGCTACGGCGTCCAGGTCAACGCGATCGCCCCGGCGGCCCGCACCCGGATGACCGAGGGCGTCTTCGCCGAGGCCATGGCGGCCCCCGGCACCGGCTTCGACGCGATGGCCCCGGAGAACGTCTCCCCGCTGGTCGTCTGGCTGGGCTCGGCGGCGAGCACCGGCGTCACCGGCCGCGTCTTCGAGGCGGAGGGCGGCCGGATCACCGTCATGGAGGGCTGGACGCCGGGCCCCACCGCCGACAAGGGGGCCCGCTGGACGCCCGGGGAGGCGGGGGAGACGGCGCTCGAACTGCTGGGGGAGGCCCACCCTCCGCGCCCCGTGTACGGGACGTGACCGGCAACGGCGGCCGCTGTCAGGTGTCGCACTCCAGCACCGTCCGGCACAGCCCGCACCGCGCGCGGACCCGCCCCCGCACCGGCACCCGGATCCGCTGCTGACACGTCGGACACGGGAACGACACCCGGAGCGGACCCCGCTCCTCCGGCGTGAACGTGTACGCCACCCCCGGCCGCGCCCCGCCCTCCCGGTGGTCCCGCGCCTGCCGCCGGTCATGGGCGTACCGCCGGCGGCCCGCCCACCCGGCCGCGGTCAGCGGCGGCTGCCGCGCGTCCTCCCGCGCTCGCGCCAGACCCCTGCCGTACGACGTGTACGCCTGCGGGCTGGTGAACCACACCGAGGGGTCCTCGTCGAACAGCAGGGACCGCTTGGCCAGGACGTACCCGAACTCCTCCGGGGTCAGATAGCCCAGCTTCTGCGAGGAGGCGGCATCCTCCCGGTAGGCGTCCAGCAGCAGCCAGCCCGCGCCCAGATACGTGGTCACCGTGTCCGTCAGGATCTCGTTGTCCCGGGTGCCGGGGAACGCCAGGTCCAGCCGGTGCAGATACACATGGGTCACCTCGTGCGCCAGCGCCGCCCCGATGTCCCGCCGATGCGTACGGAAGCGGTCGTTCAGCTCGACGAAGTACTCGGGGCCCGCCGTCAGTTCGACGTTCGCCGCATGGCTCATCTCCCGGAACCCGACGACCAGGCGCGCGTCCGGCAGCCGGAAGTGCCGCACCAGCTCGCGCGCCACCCGCTGCGCCCCCAGATGCAGATCGTCCATGTCGCCGAACGCCACATCGGCGGGCGCCACGCTGGCCGCGAAGGTCCGGACCGTCTCGTACGACAGACGCCGGTAGAGCGCGGTGATCGACGCCCGCACCGTGTCCAGGTGCGGAAAGCCGTGCTCGACCGGACCGCCGTTCGCCACGCCGCACCCCCTGGACGTCTCGAACCCGATTCCACTCTACGGGGGAGTGAGGGGGATTTCCCCGCCGAGGTTCCACACCCCCGGCGTGAGATCCGTCCTTGCCACACCACCCGGCCGATCTTCATACTGCGGGCCGCTCAACACGCCATGAAAGGACGTATGTTGACCCAGAGCCCGCCGAAGAGAACCGGCATATCCCTGGCCACCCGAGCCGCGGCGGTGGGCGCCGTCGCGCTCGCGGTCGTCTCCCTGCAGCCCCTCTCCGCCAACGCCGACACCCGTTCCACCCGCGTCGTCGGTGGAACGACCGCCGCGCAGAACGAGTTCCCGTTCATGGTCCACCTCTCCATGGGCTGCGGCGGGGCGCTCTACAAGAAGGACGTCGTCCTCACCGCCGCCCACTGCATGAACGGGTCCGGCCCCGACACGAGCATCACCGTCACCGCCGGCGTCAACGACCTGACCTCCTCCTCCGCGATCAAGGTCAGGTCGACCAAGGTCAAGGTGGCCACCGGCTACGACGGCACCGGCAAGGACTGGGCGCTGATCAAGCTGGCCCGGCCGATCGACAAGCCGACGCTGAAGATCGCCACCACCGACCGCTACAACCGCGGCATGTTCACGATCGCCGGATGGGGTGACATGAAGGAGGGCGCCAACACGGGCACGACCAAGCTCCGCAAGGCCACCGTCCCCTTCGTCGCCGACCGCGTCTGCAAGCGCCACTACGGCAACCGGCTGGTGTCGAAGGAGGAACTGTGCGCCGGCTGGCAGTCCGGCGGCATCGACACCTGCCAGGGCGACTCCGGCGGCCCCATGTTCCGCAAGGACGACGGGGGCAAGTGGATCCAGACCGGCATCGTCAGCTGGGGCGACGGCTGCGCCCGCACCGGCGTGCCCGGCGTCTACACCGAGGTCAGCCACTTCGCGAAGGACATCGCCCGCGCGGCGAACGCCCTGTGAGGCACCCGCTCACACCGGCCGCAGGAGCGGATCGCGCCCCGCGCCCTCCAGCTCCAGCAGCCACACGTCGTTGACGCCCTCCCGCAGCACCGGCCCGGGCACGTACAGCGAACGCTGGGGGCCCGCGGACCAGTAGCGGCCCAGGCAGAAGCCGTCGACCCAGACGAAGCCGCGGGTCCACCCCGGCAGCTCCAGCCGGGCGTCACCGGCGCCCCGCACCACGACGGTGCCCCGGTACAGCCCCGGGGCACCGTCCCCGGGCACCCCGTCCGACGCCACCTCGCGCACCGCCCCGGCCGCGTCCAGCGCCTCCAGCCGCAGGCCCCGCGCGCGGACGCCGTGCAGATACTGCCGCTCGTGCAGGACGCCCCCGGTGATCCCCTTGGCCTCGCCCAGCCGCGGCCCGTAGTTCACCCGCCCCAGCGACTCCACCCACAGCTCCACGCGCGCGGGCCCGGCGACCGGCTCCGCGAGGACCGCGTCCTCCCCGGTCAGCGTCCCCGCCCGCGCCCCGTCGACGTACACCACGGCCAGGTCCCGCAGCCCGCGCACCGACAGCGGGTACGCCCGCCGCGGCCCCGGCACGTCCAGCGCGTACCGCACCAGGCCCCGCTCGACGCCCAGTTCCTCGAAGGTGGGCGGCACCGGCTCCGTCACCTCCGGTCCGCCCAGCGCCTCCAGCACCCCGTCCAGGGACGCCCAGCCCGCCCACTCCGTCCTCGCCTCGGCCTCCAACACCGGCGGCAAGGGCGGCGGTTCGGGCAGCGGCCCGTCCGCGTACCCGGCGAGGACCTCGCGGAACGCCCAGAACTTCGGTGTCGGAGCACCCCGTTCGTCGATCGGGGCGTCGTAGTCGTACGACGTGACATCCGGCTCCAGCGGGCCGTCGTGCAGCGCCCCGCCCCGGTTGGCGCCCGCCCAGCCGGCGAAACTCGTCCCGCCGTGCGCCATGTACAGGTTCACCGACGCCCCGCACTCCAGGATCTCCCGCAGCACCGCCGCCGCGTCCCCCGGGTCACGGACGGTGTGCCCGCCGCCCCAGTGGTCGAACCAGCCGCACCAGAACTCCATGCACATCAGCGGGCCCTCCGCCCGGTACCGGCGCAGCACGTCGAACGCCTCCCGCGCGTTCGCCCCGAAGTTCACGGTCGTGAGCACCCCGGGCACGGAACCGGCGGACAGCATGTGCTCCTCCGGGCCGTCCGAGGTGCACAGCGGCACCGTCACCCCCACGTCCCGCAACAGCCCCGCCAGCAGCCGCGGATACTCCGCGTCCGAGCCGTAACTGCCGTACTCGTTCTCCACCTGCACCATGACCACCGGGCCACCCCGATCGACCTGCCGGGGCACGACCTCCTCCGCCAGCCGCCCGAACCAGTCCGCGACCCGCCCCATATAGCGCTCGTCGCGGGTACGCGCGCGTGCCCCCACCTCGGCCGTCAGCCACGACGGCAGCCCGCCGTTCTCCCACTCGGCGCAGATGTACGGCCCCGGCCGCACGACCGCCCACAGCCCCGCCTCCCGCGCCGCGTCCAGGAACCGCCCGAGCGCCCCCACGTCCCGCGACCGCCCCGGCTCCGGCTCGTGCAGATTCCACGGCACATACGTCTCCACACAGTTCAGGCCCATCGCCCGCAGCATCGCCAGCCGATGCCCCCAGTGCCCCTGGTGCACCCGGAAGTAGTGCAGCGCACCCGACAGCAGCCGCACCGGCCGCCCGTCCAGCACGAAGCCGTCGTCCCCCACCCCGAAGTCACCCATGCCGCCACCCTCGCCCCTGGCGCCCACCCCGGTCCATGGACAAAGATCGGCACCGCTTGGACCCACGCGCCGGAAAGGGGGCGGACACCCGTGTACCGCACCTGGATGCGGTTCTTCACCCCCGGCCCCGCCCACCACCGGCTCGGCCTGGTCTGCCTCGGCGTCGGCCTCCAGTACGGCCGCCTGCCCACCGTCGGCCCCCGCACCCTCGACCACCACGTCGCCGTCGTCATCAGCACCGGCCGCGGCTGGTACGCCGCCCCCGACGGCCGCCGCACCCCCGTCACCGCGCCCGCCCTGCTGTGGCTCACCCCCGGCGTGCCCCACCACTACGCCCCCGACCCCCGCACCGGCTGGGACGAGGGCTTCGTCGACTTCACCGGGCCCGCCACCACCACCTACACCGACCTCGGCTACATCGAACCCGGCCGCCCCGTCGTCCCCCTCGCCGACGCCTCAGGACCCCGCGCCGTCATCGGCCGCATGGCCCGCGCCGCCCGCCGCGACAACCCCCTCCTCGAGGTCGAGACCGGCGCCGCCGTCCACGAACTCCTCGTCGCCCTGCGCCGCGCCCGCGCCGACCTCGCCCCCGACGGGCACCCCGTCCTCCAGGCCCTCGCCCGCGACGCCTGCCTGCCCCTCACCGTCGCCGACCACGCCGCCCGGCACGGCATGACCCCCGCCGAGCTGCGCACCGCCGTCCGGCGCGGCGCCGGCCGCAGCCCCAAGGACTATCTGCTCGGCATCCGCCTCGGCCGCGCCAAGGAACTCCTCGCCGGCACCGAACTGCCCGTCGCCGCCGTCGCCCGCCGCGTCGGCTACGACGACCCCGCCTACTTCTCCCGGCTCTTCACCCGCCGCGTCGGCACATCCCCGGTCCGCTTCCGCGCCCAGCAGGGCCGCGCCGTCCCCGGCGGCTGGAGCGACCAGGTCCCCGACCCCGCCGATCCGCCCGTGATCGGGCGAACGGACCCTCCGGCCGCCCCGTAGGCTGGGCGCCCATGACCAGCAACACGTCCCCCGACGCCGTCGACCCCGCCGTCCGCGAGGAACTCGCCCGGCTGCGCGACAGCATCGACAACATCGACGCGGCCGTCGTCCACATGCTCGCCGAACGGTTCAAGTGCACCCAGCAGGTCGGCCACCTCAAGGCCCGCCACCAGCTGCCGCCCGCCGACCCGGCCCGCGAGGCCCGCCAGATCGCCCGGCTGCGCACCCTCGCCGAGAACGCCAAACTCGACCCCGCGTTCGCCGAGAAATTCCTGAACTTCATCATCGCCGAGGTCATCCGGCACCACGAGAGCATCGCCGTCGACACGACCGACGGCACCGCACCCGCCGCGGACGCGTCCGCCCCGGGGGAGTGACCGCGGGGCGGCGCCACCCCCGATCCGGCACCGGCTCCGCCCCCTCAGCCCCACACCCTCCCAGGTGAACCGGACATCACGCCCTTACCGGGCCTCCTCTGTGCCTGACCGGCGGCATCAGGCAGCATGTCGTTCATGTCCGTACTGACGCGCGACGAAGCGCAGACCCGTGCCCAGCTCCTCGACGTCCACCGGTACTCGATCGCACTCGATCTGACCACCGGGGACGACACCTTCGACTCGCACACCGTCATCGCGTTCACCACGCGCGCCGACGCGGACACCTTCGTCGAGCTCAAGCCGGCCCACCTGCGCTCCGTCACCCTCGACGGCAGCCCCCTCGACCCGGAGACCCTGGACGGCAACCGCCTCCCCCTGAAGGGCCTCACCGCCGGCGAGCACGAACTGCGCGTCGACGCCGCCATGCGCTACTCCCGCACCGGCGAGGGCATGCACCGCTTCACCGACCCCAGCGACGGCGAGACCTACGTCTACACCCAGCTGTTCCTCGACGACGTCCAGCGCGTCTTCGCCGCCTTCGACCAGCCCGACCTCAAGGCCGTCTTCGACCTGGACGTCACCGCCCCCGACGGCTGGACCGTCCTCGCCAACGGCGTCACCGAACACCTCGGCGACGGCCGCTGGCGCGCCGCGACCACCCCGCTGATCTCCACCTACCTCGTCGCCGTCGCCGCAGGCCCCTGGCACTCCGCGCGCACCGAGCACCGCGGCCTGCCCTTCGGCATCCACTGCCGGCGCTCCCTCGCCCCCTACCTGGACGCCGACACCGACGAACTCTTCGAGATCACCCGGCAGTGCTTCGACCGCTTCCACGAGAAGTTCGAGGAGCCCTACCCCTTCGACTCCTACGACCAGGCGTTCGTTCCCGAGTTCAACGCCGGCGCCATGGAGAACCCCGGCCTCGTCACCTTCCGCGACGAGTTCGTCTACCGCTCCGCGGTCACCGACACCGAACGCCAGACCCGCGCCATGGTCATCGCCCACGAGATGGCCCACATGTGGTTCGGCGACCTCGTCACCCTGCGCTGGTGGGACGACATCTGGCTCAACGAGTCCTTCGCCGAGTACATGGGCTACCAGATCTGCGGCGAGGCCACCCGCTTCCACGACACCTGGACCGACTTCGGCGTCGCCCGCAAGGCCTGGGGCTACGACGCCGACCAGCGGCCCACCACCCACCCCGTGGCCCCCGAGAACGTCGACGACACCGCCTCCGCCCTGCTCAACTTCGACGGCATCTCCTACGCCAAGGGCGCCTCCGCGCTCCGCCAACTCGTCGCCTGGCTCGGCGAGAAGGACTTCCTCGCCGGCATCAACAGCCACTTCGCCCGCCACAAGTTCGGCAACGCCACCCTCGCCGACTTCATCGACTCCCTCGCCTCCGCCACCGAACGCGACGTCCACGCCTGGGCCGACGCCTGGCTGCGCACCACCGGCGTCGACACCCTCAGCGCCTCCGTCGACGCCGTCCCCGGCCAGTGGACCCTCGCCCTGGACCGCGCCGGCAGCCGCCCCCACCGCGTGACCGTCGGCGTGTACGACCGGGACCTCGGCGACGGACGCACCCTCACCCTGCGCGAGCGGTACGAGACCGACGTGCCCGTCACCGAACCGGCGCCGCGCCCCGGCACCCGCCCGGCCCTGGTCGTCCCCAACGACCTCGACCTGACCTACGCCAAGATCCGTCTCGACGACACCTCCCTGGAGACCGTCCTGCGCGGCCTGTCCGGCATCCCCGACGCCCTCACCCGCGCCGTCGTCTGGAACAGCCTGCGCGACATGGTCCGCGACGGCGAACTGGCCCCCTCCGACTACCTGGCCACCGCCGGCGCCCACCTGCCCGAGGAGACCGACCTCGCACTGGTGCAGGGCGTCCTCGCGTTCGCCGCCGGGCACATCACCGACCGGTATCTGCGGCCCGAGGAGCGGCCCGCCGCCCTCACCACCCTCACCTCGCTGTGCCGGGACATCATCCGCCGCACCGAGGACGGCGACCACCCCGGCCTCCGGCTCATCGCGGTACGGCACTTCATCGCCGCCGCCGCCCACCCCGACACCATCGCCGCCTGGCTCGCCGAAGGCACCGTCCCCGGCGGACCCGAACTCGACCCCGACCTGCGCTGGCGCGTCCTCGCCCGGCTCGCCGTGCTCGGCGCCGTCGACGAGGACGCCATCGCCGCCGAACTCGACCGCGACCCCAGCGCCACCGGCCAGGAAGGCGCCGCCCGCTGCCGGGCCGCCCTGCCCGCCGAGGACTCCAAGGCCCGCGCCTGGGACGCCATGTTCGGCTCCGACGACCTGTCCAACTACCTGTTCACCGCCACCGCCCAGGGCTTCTGGCAGCCCGAACAGGCCGACCTGGTACGGCCGTACGTGGCCCGCTGGTTCCAGGACGCGCCCGCACTCGCCGCCCGCCGCGGCCCCGCCATCGCCGACGCCGCCGGCCGCCACGCCTTCCCGGCACACGCCGTCGACACCGAGACCCTGCGCCTCGGCGAGGCCTGCCTGAAGGACGCCGACCCCGCCCCGGCGCTGCGCCGCAGGCTCGCCGACCACCTCGACGACCTCGCCCGCGCCCTGCGCGTCCGCGAGACACAGGGCGACTAGGACGCCGAGAGCGGGGGCGCCGGTTCCGCCGGCGCCCCCTACTCCGCCGTACGGGCGACAGCGGGTAGGACACGCACTCGACGTACGTAAATACCCCCTTTCGGGTTCCGGTCAGGGGGCTTTCCGGGTGGATCCGGGCAACCGGGTCCAAGCTGGAGGCCCTTCCCGTCCAGTGCGCCCGGAGGACCCGATGAGCACGCCCTGGCCGCTCGCGTCAGGCCCCGAAGGCCCCCACGCCCTGCGGCCGTTGCTCGACACCGTGCTCACCGCCCTCGACGCGGGCGGCCGGGCCAGAGGCGGACCGCTGCCCGCCGGCGGCCCCCGCGCCGTCACCGCCCGCGTCCGCGCCGCCCTCCCCGACGCCCTCCCCGAGCACGGCGACCCCGACGCCCTCCGCGACCTCGTGCACACCCTCGCCGAAGGCTCCGCCGACCCCGCCGACCCGCTGTGCGCCGCCCATCTGCACTGCCCGCCCCTCGCCGTGGCCGTCGCCGCCGACCTCGCCGCGAGCGCCCTCAACCCCTCCCTGGACTCCTGGGACCAGGCCCCCGCCGCGTCCGCGCTCGAAACCCTGGTCACCCGCGCCCTCGCCCACGAGATCCACCCCCCGCCCGCCGGCCCCGACGCCCTCACGACCACCGGCGGCACCGAGTCCAACCAGCTCGCCGTCCTCCTCGCCCGCGAGACCCAGGGCCCCGGCGTACGCCTCCTGCACGGCGCCAACGCCCACCACTCCCTGCCCCGCGCCGCCTGGCTGCTCGGACTCCCCGACCCCGTCACCGTCCCCGCACCCGCCGGAGTCCTCGACCCCGCCGCCCTCGACGAGGCCCTCACCCACCTCCCCGGCCCCCACCTCGTCGCCGCCACCGCCGGCACCACCGACGCCGGACTCATCGACCCGCTCCCCGAGATCGCCGCCCTGTGCGCCGCCCACGGCGCCCGCCTCCACATCGACGCCGCCTACGGCGGAGGCCTCCTCTTCAGCGCCCGGCACCGCCACCGGCTCACCGGCCTCGACGCCGCCCACACCGTCACCCTCGACCTGCACAAACTCGGCTGGCAGCCCGTCGCCGCCGGACTCCTCGCCGCCCGCGACCCCGCCGACCTCCAGGCGCTCCACCACCGCGCCGACTACCTCAACGCCGACGACGACACCGACGCCGGCCTGCCCGACCTCCTCGGCCGCTCCCTGCGCACCAGCCGCCGCCCCGACGTCCTCAAGATCGCCGTCACCCTCGCCACCCTCGGCCGCGACGGACTCGGCCGCCTCGTCGACCAGGTCTGCGACCGCGCCGCCGAGTTCGCCGACCTCGTCGCCCGCCACCCCGGCTTCGACCTCTACGACCGGCCCACCATCAGCACGGTCCTGTTCCGGCCCGCGCACGCCACGGACACCGCCGTCGCCGCCGTACGCCGGCACCTCCTCACCGACGGCCGCGCCGTCCTCGGCCGCGCCCACGCCGACGGGCGCCTGTGGCTCAAGACCACCCTGCTCAACCCGCAGGCCCGCCCCGACGCCCTGGCCGCCCTCCTGAAACTGGTGGAAGGAAACACCCCCGGATGACCCCGCAGACCCACCCCCGGCACCCCGCACCCGACACCCCCCGCGACCTCGTCGGCATCGGCATCGGCCCCTTCAACCTCTCCCTCGCCGCCCTCGCCCACCCCCTCGCCGAGGTCGACGCCGTCTTCTACGACCAGAACCCCGCCTTCTCCTGGCACCCCGGCCTCCTCCTCGACGGCGCCCGCATCCAGGTCCCCTTCCTCGCCGACCTCGTCACCCTCGTCGACCCCGCCAGCCCCTGGACCTTCCTCAACCACCTGCGCAGCCGCGACCGGCTCTTCCCCTTCTACTTCGCCGAACGCTTCCACATCCAGCGCGCCGAATACGACGCCTACTGCCGCTGGGTCGCCGAGAACCTCCCCGGACTGCGCTTCGGCCACCACGTCGACGCCGTCCGCTTCAACCCCGAACGCGACGTCTTCGAGGTCGACCACATCCGCCGCGACCCCGACACCGGCATCGAGGAACTCGGCCGCACCCACGCCCGCAACATCGTCGTCGGCATCGGCACCGAACCCGACGTCCCCGACACCCTCAGACCCCTCGTCGACGCCCCCGGCGTCCCCGTCGTCCACGCCGCCGACTACCTCACCCACCGCGACACCCTGCTCGCCGCCGGCCACATCACCGTCGTCGGCTCCGGACAGTCCGGCGCCGAGATCTTCCTCGACCTGCTCCGCCACAGGCCCGCCGGACACGAACGCCTCCACTGGCTCGGCCGCACCGAGTCCTTCGCCCCCATGGAGTACTCCAAACTCGGCCTGGAGCACTTCACCCCCGACTACACCCGCTACTTCCAGGCCCTCGCCGAACCCGTCCGCGACCGGCTCGTCGCCTCCCAGTGGCAACTCCACAAAGGCATCGACGCCGACACCCTCGCCGCCATCCACGACGAGCTCTACCGCCGCACCCTCGACGGCGGCTGGCCCGACACCGTCCTCACCCCCGGCGTCGCCGTCCGCACCGCAGGCCGCCTCGCCACCACCAAGATCGAACTCCATCTGGAGCACCCCGACCAGAACGCCCGCACCCGCCTCACCACCGACGCCGTCGTCCTCGCCACCGGCTACCGCGAACGCCCCCTCAACCGCCTCCTCGCCGGACTCGACCCCTACCTGCGCCGCGACAACAAAGAACGCCCCCGCGTCGACGACACCTACCGGCTCGTCATGGACCCCACCGTCAGCGGCTCCGGCTGCCACGTCTACGTCCAGAACGCCGAACGGCACACCCACGGCGTCGGCACCCCCGACCTCGGCCTCGCCGCCTGGCGCAGCGCCACCATCCTCAACGCCGTCACCGGCAAGGAGACCTACCCGCTGCCCGACCGGACCGCCTTCACCACCTTCGGCCTGGAACAGCCGGAGCCCCGGCTCCCCGAAGCGCGCCGCCCGAAGGCACTGACACCGCTCACCGAGGGAATCCGGGGCTCCTGACCGAGCCGCCGCCGTCAGAACACCGGAGTGCCCTCACGGGTCAGCTTCCAGTCCACCGACGCGAAGTCCTTCGGGTCCAGCACACCCTTCGCGGTCACCCACTCCGCGATCCGGGTCCGGATCTCCGTCGACTCCGACCACAGCTCCTGGGCCGACGCCACATGCGGAAACGCCCCGCCACCGTTGGCCCGGTAGTTGTTCACCGCGAACACGAACCTCTGCGCATCGTCCAGCGGCGCACCCTGGTACGACAGATTCCTGATCCGCTGCCCGGCCGGCTGCGCGATGTCGATGTCGTACGACAGCCCCGACACATAGTCGTAGTTGTAGTCCGGCCGGTTGTTCGCGTTCGTCAGCTTCGCCACGTCCACCGGAGCACCCGCCGCCGTCTGCACGAAGTACTCCGCCGAATACTCCAGGTACGCCCGCACCTGAGCACCGGTCATCAGCTTCGCGACCAGCGTGTTGTCGTACACGTACAGGCTCGACAGATCCCGGATCGTCACCTCGCCGGCCGGGATCTCCGACGTCCGCGAGAACGGCGACGCCTGAGAGATCACCGGCAGCGCGGCATGCTCCGTACCCGCCAGCGCCGCCTTCACCACGTCCTCCTGGACCTTGGTGATCAGATCGATGATCGGGGCGTCCTTGTACCGGGCGTCCACCGTCGTCAGCGTCTCCGTCGCCGACCCCACGACCTGGTTGACGTACTCCACGACCAGGTCGTGGTCCTCCTTCAGCAGCCGCGTGATCCGCGGGTCGTCCGGCACCGACTTCGAGTCCCGCACCGACGCCCGGACCGACTCGACCGTCCAGCAGCCCCGCTCGAAGACCAGCTCGACGTCGAACAGCGACAGCCGCTGCGCGTAGCACAGCGGCTCCGACAGCACGACCGTCCGCCCGGTCTTCTCGTTCGTGACCTTCAGCTCCGCGATCTCCGTGTGCGCGTGCCCCACCAGGATCGCGTCGATCCCCGGCACCTTCTGCGCCACCAGCGCCGCCGAGTTCTCCACATACGGCAGCTGGTCACCGTACGACGACGTGCCCGACGTACCCGAGTGCGCCGACACCACGACCACGTCCGCGCCCATCGACCGCAGCTTCGGCACCCACTTCGCGGCCTGCTCCTCCAGACCCGGGAACACCAGCTTGCCCTCGACGTACGCCTTGTCCCAGATCGCGATACCCGGGTTCGTCAGCCCCAGCACCGCCACCTTCACCGGCGGCGCGCCCTTCACATGGAACGTCTTGATGAAGTACGGCGGGAACGCCGGCTTCAGCGTCCTCGCGTCCAGCGCGTTCGCGCCCAGCAGCGGGAAGTCGCACTGCGACTCGAACTTGCGCAGCGTCTCGATGCCGTAGTTGAACTCGTGATTGCCCAGCGCCACCGCGTCATACCCGATCGCGTTCATCGCCGCCGCCATCGGGTGGACCGGGCCGCCCTTCGCGGTGATCGGGTCCACCTTCGCGTAGTAGTACGTCAGCGGGGTGCCCTGGATCGTGTCGCCCGCGTCGATGAGGAGCGTGTTGCCGCGCCCCTTCTCCTTGCGGACCTGGTTCACCAGCGTCGAGACCCGCGACAGGCCCTTCGCGTTCCCCGCGGCGTCCGTGTACTCCGCGTCCTTGAAGTAGTCCCAGTTGAAGACGTTCCCGTGCAGGTCCGTCGTACCCATCACGGTCAGCGCGTACCGCTTCTTCCTCGGACCCTTCGCCGGCTGCGCGGCATGCGCCGCCGGGGCACCCACCGCACCGGCCACCGCCACCCCCGCTCCGGTCACGGCTGACTTCTTCAGGAACTTCCGGCGGTCCAACGGCATGAGTGCATCTCCCGAGGGGAAGGGCCAACAACGCGCGTAGATTCTGACCTGGGCATGGCAGCGCGCAACAGCCCCCGCAGGTTTCGAATTGATGACCTGACGGCCCCGTAACCCGGCAAGCAGTGACACAGTGGGACGTATGGCCACCGCTTCCCAGGACCCCCACCCCGACGCACCCCACATCGCCGTCCGCGGCGAGGCCCACCTCGACGTCGACCCCGAGATCGCCCGCATCGGCGTCACCGTCACCTCCCGCGGCAAGGACCGGCGCACCGCCCTCGACGACCTCACCCGCCGCAACACCGCCGTCCTCGACCTCCTCAAGAGCCACGGCGACACCGTCGAACACCTGGAGACCGGCACCTTCTCCCTCAGCCCCCAACTCAAGGACAAAGGCCGCGGCGAACGCGTCCACGCCTACCACGGACACGTCCACCTCACCGCCGACCTCACCGACTTCACCGCCCTCGGCGAAATCACCACCCGCCTCGCCGACTTGGACCTCACCCACGTCGACGGCCCCCAGTGGGCACTGCGCCCCGACTCACCCGCCCACCGCCAGGCCCGGCAGCAGGCCGTACACGAAGCCGTCCAACGCGCCCGCGAATACGCCGAAGCCCTCGGAGCAGACCTCACCGCCCTCCTCGAACTCGCCGACCTCGACACCGACACCCCCGCGGCACCCGTCGCCCGGACCCGCTCCCTCGCCTACGGCGCCCCCGACGACACGCCCGCACCCCTCGACCTCGAACCGCAACGCCAGCACGTCGTCGCCCGGGTGAACGCCCGCTTCACCATGACCCCACCCCGGCTGTGACTCCCCGTCCCCGCCTGGAATCCCCCGATGGGATGCCCCGGAATTGCTCATCGGAGCACCCCGCCGCACAATTCAACTCTTGTCAATAACCCTTCACGCAAAGCTTGTTGGGTCGTCACCGATGACCAATTCTCTACCCACCGGTAAGTCATAGAGTCGAACCATGCGCCGAGCCAAGATCGTCTGCACCCTGGGCCCCGCCACCGACGGCTACGACCGCACAAAAGCACTGGTCGACGCCGGAATGGACATCGCCCGGTTCAACCTCAGCCACGGCACCCACGCCGAGCACGAGGAGCGCTACCAGCAGGTCCGCAAGGCCTCCGACGAAACCGGACACAGCGTCGGCCTCCTCGCCGACCTTCAAGGCCCGAAGATCCGCCTCGGCCGCTTCACCGAAGGACCCGTACTCCTCGAACGCGGCGACACCTTCACCCTCACCGTCGAACCCGACGCCGAAGGCGACCGCCACCAGTGCGGCACCACCTACCCCGGCCTCGCCGACGACGTCACCCCCGGCGAACGCGTCCTCGTCGACGACGGCAAGGTCTGCCTCCAAGTCACCGGCATCGACGGCCCCCGCATCCACACCACCGTCGTCGAAGGCGGCATCGTCTCCGACCACAAGGGACTCAACCTCCCCGGCGTCGCCGTCTCCGTCCCCGCCCTCTCCGACAAGGACGAGGCCGACCTGCGCTGGGCCCTGCGCACCGGCTTCGACATCATGGCCCTGTCCTTCGTCCGCTCCGGCCGCGACATCGACGACGTCCACCGCATCATGGACGAAGAGGGCCGCCGCCTCCCCGTCATCGCCAAGATCGAGAAACCCCAGGCCGTCGACGCCCTCGACGACATCGTCGCCGCCTTCGACGGCATCATGGTCGCCCGCGGCGACCTCGGCGTCGAGATGCCCCTCGAACAGGTGCCGATCGTCCAGAAACGCGCGATCACACTGGCCCGGCGCAACGCCAAGCCCGTCATCGTCGCCACCCAGATGCTCGACTCCATGATCGACCACTCCCGCCCCACCCGGGCCGAGGCGTCCGACGTGGCCAACGCCGTCATCGACGGCACCGACGCCGTGATGCTCTCCGGCGAGACCAGCGTCGGCAAATACCCCGTCGAGACCGTCCGCACCATGGCGAAGATCGTCGAAGCGGCCGAGGAGGACGTCCTCGCCCACGGGCTGCCCCCGCTGACCGAACACAACAAACCCCGCACCCAGGGCGGCGCCGTCGCCCGCGCCGCCGCCGAGATCGGCGACTTCCTCGGCGCCCGCTTCCTCGTCGCCTTCACCCAGTCCGGCGACACCGCCCGCCGGCTCTCCCGCTATCGCTCCCCGATCCCCCTCCTCGCCTTCACCCCCGAACCGGCCACGCGGTCGCAGCTCAACCTGACGTGGGGCGTGGAGACCTTCCTCGGACCGCACGCGGACTCCACGGACGCGATGGTCGACCAGGTGGACGAACTGCTGCTGCGGTACGGCCGCTGCCGCAAGGGCGACACGGTCGTCATCACCGCGGGCTCCCCACCCGGGGTGTCGGGCTCGACCAACCTGGTCCGCGTCCACCACATCGGCGAGGACGACACCCCGCACTGACGGGTCAGTACTTGGGGCCTACGTGGGCGTCCATGAGGGCCACGGATGCCTTTCGGGCGATGGAGACGATGAACGGGTCGCTGCCGCGGGCGAGCGTGGTCCACCGCACGCCGAGCTTGTCGAGCGTGTCGGTGAAGAGCCTGCGGATGTCGTCCGACTTGTGGTGATACGGCAGCCGTCGGAGTGGATGAGGCCGCGGATGAATTCCCAAGGGTGAGCGTCGACGATCTCCTGCTGCCAGGGTTCGAGGACGATGGCTCGCTCGTGCTTCTTGCCGGGGCCGTGCTGCGGGAACAGGCAGGGGAGGTGCTTCGAGTAGACCTTCACATTCCGGCAGCCGGTCCTGCGGACCCGGCAGACGGCGTTGTCGGGGAACACGGCACGCATGGCCTTCTCGCAGCCGTCCATCAGGCCCGGCCAGGACTCGTCGTAGCTGATCATGAGATTCGGGACGCGATGCGCGGAGTGGTGGCTGATGTGCCCGTCGCCGAGGTAGAGACCGAGCAGGTACCCGTAGGCTGGCCGATCGAGATGCCGGCCGTCGCACCGGGGGCACTTCGGATCGTGCCGGCCGGGACACTCACCGCGTTGCGCGCGGTCGAGGTGCTTCCAGTAGCCGATCGTGCCGTTCGGCACATTGAGCCTGCGCGCCACTTCGGCGTTCGTTGCGCCGCCACGCAGCAGTGCGAGCGCCACGTCCCGAACATCAGTACCGTGTTTGTCCATGTGGCTACTCTGAGTGAGTGAAACTCGCGACGGGCAGCAAAAAGCGGATGTTCACGAGAACGTGGACATCCGCTCTTGGATCACAGGTGCCGGGTGCGGGACTCGAACCCGCAAGCCCTCTCGGGCAGATGTGTTTGAGACATCCGTGTATGCCATTCCACCAACCCGGCTGGACTGGCCCCGGAAAGCATACCGGGTCACCGCGCTTCCCCGCCTCTAGGTAGGCTGCTTAAGCAGCAGCACCTGCCCGGCCCGTAACAAGGAGCCCCCGTGACCGCCCCCGAGTCGCCCCAGCCCGTGGACGCGCCTGACGACGACAAGTCGCACGTGCCTCCGCTGACGACCCGCGTCGTCATCGCCGAGGACGAGGCCCTGATCCGGCTCGACCTCAAAGAGATGCTCGAGGAGGAGGGGTACACCGTCGTCGGTGAGGCCGGTGACGGTGAGCAGGCCGTCGAGCTGGCGCGCGAGCACCGCCCCGACCTCGTCATCCTCGACGTGAAGATGCCGAAGCTCGACGGCATCTCGGCGGCCGAGAAGATCGCCGAGGAGAGCATCGCGCCGGTGCTGATGCTGACGGCGTTCTCGCAGCGCGACCTCGTGGAGCGGGCCCGGGACGCCGGTGCCATGGCCTACCTGGTGAAGCCGTTCAGCAAGAGCGACGTCGTGCCGGCGATCGAGATGGCCGTCTCGCGGTTCACGGAGCTGAAGGAGCTGGAGAAGGAGGTCGCGGACCTCAGCCAGCGCCTGGAGACCCGCAAGCTGGTGGACCGGGCGAAGTCGGTCCTGCAGACGCAGTACGGCCTGACCGAGCCGGCCGCGTTCCGCTGGATCCAGAAGACGTCGATGGACCGCCGGATGTCGATGCAGCAGGTCGCCGAGGCCGTGATCCAGGACGCCGAGGAGAAGAAGGCCGCCAAGGGCTGATCTCCCCGAGGACAAGCGTGAGGCCCGTGCCCCTGACCGGGGGGCACGGGCCTCAGCTCTTGAGGGCGTCAGTCCTCGCCGAGGTACGCCTTGCGTACCGACTCGTCGTGCAGGAGGTCCTGCCCGGAGCCGGAGAGGACGATCTTGCCGACCTCCATGACGTGACCGTGGTCGGCCAGGGAGAGCGCGGCCTGGGCGTTCTGCTCGATGAGCAGGATGGTGGTGCCCGCGGCCTTGAGTTCCTGGATGGTCGCCATGATCTTCTGCATCATGATCGGCGAGAGTCCCATGCTGGGCTCGTCGAGCATGAGCAGCTTCGGCCGGGACATCAGCGCCCGTCCCATGGCGAGCATCTGCTGCTCGCCGCCGGAGAGGGTGCCCGCGGCCTGCTTGCGGCGTTCCCCGAGGATGGGGAAGAGGTCGTAGGCGCGCTGGATGTCCTTCTCGATGCCGTCCTTGTCGGTGCGCAGGAAGGCGCCGAGGCGCAGGTTGTCCTCGATCGTCATGCGCGGGAAGATGTGCCGCCCCTCGGGGGAGTGGGCGAGTCCCAGGGAGACGACCTTGTGGGCGGGGATCTTCTTCAGCGATTTGCCGTCGAACTTGATGTCGCCGGACAGGGGCTGGAGGAGGCCCGAGAGGGTGCGCAGGGTGGTGGTCTTGCCGGCGCCGTTGGTGCCGATGAGGGTGACGACCTCGCCTGCTTCGACCTTGAACGAGATGCCCTTGACGGCCTCGATCTTGCCGTAGGCGACTCGGAGGTCCTCGACCTCGAGCAGTGCGGTCACTTCTCGTCCCCTTCCGTGGTGCTGTGCGCGTCGCTCTCCGAGGCCTCGACCTCGGCGGCCTCGACCTCGGCGGCTTCGGCGGCACCGGGGGCGCCTTCGAAGGGTTCGCCGAGGTAGGCGGCGATGACGCGCTCGTCGGCCTGGACGACTTCGGCGGGGCCTTCGACGATCTTCTCGCCCTGGACGAGCACGGCGACCCGGTCGCAGAGGTTCATGATGAACCGGATGTCGTGCTCGATGACGAGGACGGCGATGCCCTGGTCCCGGATGGCGAAGATGAGTTCTTCGGCCGCGCGGGTCTCCTGGGGGTTCATGCCGGCGGTGGGTTCGTCGAGGAGGAGCAGGCCGGGTTCGCTCGCGAGGGCCCGGGCGATCTCCAGCTTGCGCTGTTCGCCGTAGGGCAGGTTGCGGGCGAGGTGGTCGGCCTTGGCGGCGAGGCCGGTGAACTCGAGGAGTTCCATGGCCCGTTCGCGGGATGCCTCTTCGGCCTTCTTGAAGCCGGGCAGGCGCAGCAGGGCGGACCAGAGGCCTTCCTTGGTGCGGGTGTGCCGGCCGACGAGGACGTTTTCCAGGACGGTCATGTTGGCGAAGAGCCGGATGTTCTGGAAGGTGCGGGCGATGCCGGCCTGGGTGACCAGGTGCGGCTTGGGGGGCAGGACGGTGCCTTTGTAGGCGACCTTGCCCTCGGTCGGCACGTAGAGGCCGGTGAGGCAGTTGAAGAAGGTCGTCTTGCCGGCGCCGTTGGGGCCGATGAGGCCGACGATCTCGCCGGTGTTGACGGTGAGGTCGACGCCGCGGACGGCGGTGAGGCCGCCGAAGCGCATGGTGACGCCGCTGGCGTCGAGCACCGTCGTGGTGGTGGGTGTGGTCGTGGTGGTGGTCATGGCGGTCACGCCCCTGCCTTGGCGACGCCGGTCGCGCCTTCGGGCAATGGCTTGTCCTCCGGTACGTCGAGCTGTCCGGTCTCGTGGAATTCGAGCTGCTTCCTGCGGTCGGCGACCAGGCCCTCGGGGCGGAAGCGCATCAGGAGCATCAGGGCGATACCGAAGAGCAGCAGCTGGTACTCGGCCATGAACTGGAGCTTGGCCGGGATCAGGTAGAGCAGTGCCGCGCCGATCAGGGGTCCGCTGATGGTGCCCATGCCGCCGAGGATGACGGCGGCGAGCAGGAAGGCCGAGTTGGGCGGCACGGGGCCGGCGAACTGGTACTGCTCGGGGGTGACGCTGTAGGACACGTGGGCCTGGACGGTGCCGGCGAGGCCGGCGAGGCAGGCGCCGAGGGCGAAGGCGAGGAGCTTGAGGCGGAAGCCGTTGATGCCCATGGCGGTGGCGGCGGTCTCGTCCTCGCGGATGGCGACCCAGGCGCGGCCGATGCGGGATTCCGCGGAGCGGCGGAAGACCATCACGACGATGATCGTGAAGACCAGCATCAGCAGGTAGTAGTTGGCGGAGCGGGTGAGCTCGTGGCCGAGGACGTCGTGCGGGACTCCGAGGTTGAAGCCGAGGATCTCCAGGTCGGGGATCTGCGGGATGCCGTTGGAGCCGTTGGTGACGTCGGGTCCGCTGTTGCCGTTCAGGTTGTTCATGGTGATGCGGAAGATCTCACCGAAGCCGAGCGTCACGATGGCGAGGTAGTCGCCGCGCAGTCGCAGGGTCGGTGCGCCGATGACGACGCCGAAGATCAGCGAGGCGACGGCGCCGGTGAGGACGGCGGCCCAGAACGGGAAGGTGACGCCGATGGTGGAGGCGGGGGAGCCGGACACCAGGGCGGCGGCGTAGGCGCCGACGCCGAGGAAGGCGACGTAGCCGAGGTCGAGGAGGCCGGCGAGGCCGACGACGACGTTGAGGCCCAGGGCGACCGTGGCGAAGATGAGGATGTTCGCGCCGATGAGGGCGAACTGGTCGTTGGTCTGGGTGAAGGGGAAGCAGATCGCCGCCGCGAAGGCCGCTCCGAGGGTGACGTTGCGGTGCTTGGCGGTGAGTGCGGAGAGCCGCTTCAGCAGTCCGGCGCGGTTGACGGCGGTGAAGCCGAAGGCCGCGAGGATGAGGAAGCCGATGAACAGCTCGGAGTACTCGGTGCTGATGCCGTACGAGAAGACGTACAGGCCGACGCCGAAGCCGGCGGCGATGATGAGGATCTCGAGCCAGGAGGGGAGTTCCTTGGCGCGGCCGGGGTCGGGGGCGGTGAGCGCGTGGCGGACGCGGCCCCACAGGTTGGGGTCGGGGTCGCCGGCGTCGTAGGGCTGGTCGACGGGGAGGCCGAGGGCGCCGATGACGGCGACGAGGGCGCCGAGGCCGGAGACCCAGGCGCCGGGCTCGAGGTTGACGAGGCCGCCGAGTTCCTGGGCGATGGCGCCCATGGCGTAGCCGGTGACGCCGAGGACGCCGAGGGCGGAGAGCAGTACGGGGCTGTTCTTGCCGCCGGGGGTGAGCCAGCCGAGTCCGCGCACGCCGTAGCCGGTGAGGGCGAACAGGAGGGTCAGCAGGGAGCCGACGAGGGTGAGGATCTGGAGGCCGCCGGGGTAGCCGGTGACGGTGAGGTTGCCCGGGAATTCGTCGGTCCAGGTCCAGGCGAGGAAGGTGCCGATGAGGGCGAGGGCGGAGCCGGCGACCGTGATGCCGCGGGCCGCGGTGTGCGGGAGCGGGATGATCGGGGTGGCTGCGGGGGTGGACACCTTGGTGGTGTCGTCGGTGGTCTTGTCCATGGGGATGTCGGTGGTCATGGGTATCACGCCCGATCCGCGACGCGTTCGCCGAGCAGGCCCTGTGGCCTGAACAGCAGGACGAGGATGAGGAGGCTGAACGCCCACACGTCCTTCCAGGCGCCGCCGCCGAAGAGGTCCATGCCGGGGATTTCGCCTATGTAGCCGGTGGCGAGGGATTCGGCGACGCCGAGGACGAGGCCGCCGAGCATGGCGCCGTAGATGTTGCCGATGCCGCCGAGGACGGCTGCGGTGAAGGCCTTGAGGCCCATCAGGAAGCCCATGCGGAAGCCGACCTGGCCGTTCTTCAGGCCGTAGGCGACGGCCGCGACGGCGGCGAACGCGGCACCGATGGCGAAGGCCATGACGATGATGCGGTCGGTGTTGATGCCCATGAGCTTGGCGGTGTCGGGGTCCTGGGCGGTGGCCTGCATGCCGCGGCCGGAGCGCGTCTTGTTGACGAACAGGCCGAGGGCGATCATGCAGAGCGGGGCGGCTATGAGGACGAAGATGTCGCCGCGCTGGATGTTGGCGCCGAGGATCTCGACGGGGTCGCCCTGGAAGCGGGGGAAGGGGACGTCCTTCTTGGCGTCGGGGAACCACATCCATACGGCCTGCTGGAGGACGATGGACAGGCCGATCGCGGTGATGAGGGGCGCCAGGCGGGGTGCGGTGCGCAGGGGACGGTAGGCGAACCGTTCCGCCGCGGTGCCGACGGCGACCGAGACGAGGATGCCGCCGATGATCATGAGGGGGATCGCCGCCCCGAGGCCGAAGCCGTCGGGGAGGACCATCCAGATGGTGAGGGCCCCGAAGCCCCCGACCATGAAGATCTCGCCGTGGGCGAAGTTGATGAGCTGGACGATGCCGTAGACCATCGTGTAGCCGATCGCGATGAGTCCGTACATCGCGCCGAGGATGAGTCCATTGGCCAGCTGTTGCGGCAGTTCGTGCACCGCAGGGCCTCCGTGGAGTGGTTCGGATATGGCGCCGCGCGGGGAGCGCTGGTGGGCGCTTCCCGCGCGGCCTGGATCAATGTGTGAGGTGGATGGGTTCTCTGACTCGTCCTTCGTCAGCCGAGCTTGGGCTCGCCGCTGAACTCGGGCGCCCAGGCGTTGTCCTTGATCTTGTAGGCGGTCATGGTGTGGTTCGTGGTGTCACCGAACTCGTCGAACGAGATGGTGCCGGTGACGCCGTCGAACTTGACCTTGGCCATGCCGTCCAGGACCGCCTTGCGGCCGTCGGACGGGACCTTGCCGTCGTTGCCCTCGACGGCCAGCTTGACGGCCTCGATGATGGCCCAGGTGGCGTCGTAGGTCAGGCCGCCGTAGGCCTCGTAGTCGTCCTCGTAGCCCGCGGCCTTGTAGTCCGCGATGAAGGTCTTGGCGGAGGGGAGCTGCTCGACGGGCCGGCCGACGGAGGTCGCGAGGTCGCCCTCGGCCTTCTTGTTCAGCTTCGGGAACTCGCCGGAGTAGATGCCGTCGCCGCCCATGAGCGGGATGTTCTGGCCGCTGTCCTTGAGCTGCTGGCTCAGCGGGCCGGCGGCCGGGTACTCGCCGCCGTAGTACAGGGCCTGGGCGCCGGTCTTCTTGATCTTGGCGACCACGGCGTTGAAGTCACGGTCGTCGGGGTTGATGTGGTCGGTGCCCACGATCTTGCCGCCGAACTTGGTGAAGTTCGCCTTGAAGGACGCGGCGAGGCCGGCGCCGTAGGTCTTCTGGTCGTCGATCAGGTAGACCTTCTTGAGCTTCGCCTTGTTGTACAGGTAGTCGGCGGCGAAGGCACCCTGGATCTCGTCCGTGGTGGCGGTGCGGAAGAACGTCTTGAACTGGCGGACCGAGTCGCCGGTCTTCCAGCCGTCGCCCTGGGTCAGCTCGGTGCCGGTGTTGGCCGGGGAGACCTGGGTGAGGCCGGCGTCGTTGAGCGGCTTCTGCATCTGCTGGGAGACGCTGGAGTTCAGCGGGCCGACGACGCCGAGGACGTCCTTGTTGCTGATGAACTTCTGGGCGTTCTGCTGGCCGACGGACGGCTGAGCCTGGTCGTCCAGGGCCTCGATCTTGAACTCGACGCCCTTGACGAACTCCTTCTTGTTGGCCGTCTTGGCGGCCAGGTCCGCGGAGTTCTTCATGCCGAGGCCGAGCGCGGACAGGTCGCCGGACAGCGGGGCGTCGAGGCCGATCACAACTGTGGTCTTGTCGCCGTTGCTGCTGCCGCCGTCGTCGTCACGCGACCCACAAGCCGTGAGTGTCAGCGATCCCGCCGCGAGCGCGGCGGTAATGGCGATGATCGAACGTTGACGCACGAATCAGGTCCTTTCCCTGGCACGGCGGTTCCCCATGGAACGCGCCGAGTCGAGCGCTGGGGACGAAGTGACTTCGAATCCGATGGCTCGGTGACTGGCCGTGACTCTAAGCGCGGGTGGGGAACATGGAGGAGGCTCTGACCAAGGCTGTGACGCTCTTGTTATGACACGCGGTATCCCTGAGCGGTACTGCGTGGGGGGAAGAGCGGATTTCCGGCCGATTCGCCCTGTCCACATAGTGAGAATCCGCAGCGTTCGCGCGTAGCTTCTTCACGAGCGTTCACGCGTTTAGGTGCTGACCGTATTCGGTGCCGAAGGCAACCGGGGGTCTTGCGGGGGTGTGCGGGAAAGCGGCGCGCGGCGGGTGTGCGGGCGGCTTTCATTGCAGCCGTATTACGCAGAGTTACACGCGTGAAAGATGTCCGGCGTGCCGCACCGTATTCGTGTAGAGGGCACGGAAAGTGGAATTGCGGATTTGGTTCGTCAGCCCCAGGGGCCTCCCGTGGGTTCGCCGTTCCGGTACCGCTCCTCGCAGGCCGTGCGCGCCCGGCGGTCGATGAGCCGGCCGGCCGCCTCGTCGCCGGCGCGCTCACGCTCGGCGCGGGCCGCGTCGACCACCGTCCGCAGGATCTCGTACTGCCCGTCGGACAGCCCCATCGACTGGTAGTCGCCGTAGGTGTCGCCGGTCAGCGCCCGGCGCGACCAGTACGCGATGATCCGCGTGCAGAGCCGGGCCGGTGAAGTCGTCGCGGCGGAAGGCGAGTTGCCGGTCACCGTGGGGTGCGCCGGGGAGGGCCGCGCGCCCGGCTCCCCGCAGCCGCCCGCCGAGCAGGCGGCCAGCAGGGCCAGTCCGAGCGCAGCCCCTTTCCGGCGCGCCCCTGCCTTGGTCATGCCCCGACCGTATGCCGCCGCGCGGCAGGGATCAACGGCGGGGTGGGAACAGGGAGTTGACCCGGCTCAGTCCGCCGCGCGGACCCGCTCCGCGTCGCCCGGGTTCACATCGCGCAGCATGCAGGTCAGCCGCGCCGTGCACACCCGCCGCCCCTGCTCGTCGCTGATCACGATCTCGTACGTCGCCGTGGAACGGCCCCGGTGCAGCGGTGTGGCCACACCGGTGACCAGGCCCGAGCGGGCGCCCCGGTGGTGGGTGCAGTTGAGGTCCACACCCACCGCGATCTTCGAGGTGCCGCCGTGCAGCATGGAGCCCACCGAGCCGAGGGTCTCCGCGAGCACCGCGGACGCGCCGCCGTGCAGCAGCCCGTACGGCTGGGTGTTCCCCTCCACCGGCATCGTCCCGACGACCCGCTCCGCGGACGCCTCCACGATCTGGACGCCCATACGCGTGCCGAGGTGCCCGGCCGAGAACAGGGCCTGAAGATCGACGCCGAGCGCGGCGTACTCGTCGATGACCTCCTGCGGGAACTTCACGTGCTGCTGCTCGCCCATGGGCCCGGCTCCGTTCGTCGTGATCACTCGGTGGCGTGGCGCACCGCCTGAGCAAACGCTCAGTCGGTCGCCGATTGTTCCAGACGTACGATCACGGACTTGCTGGCCGGGGTGTTGCTGGTGTCCGCGGTGGCGTCCAGCGGCACCAGCACGTTGGTCTCCGGGTAGTACGCCGCCGCGCAGCCCCGCGCCGTCGGGTACGCCACCACCCGGAACCCGGGCGCGCGCCGCTCCACGCCGTCCCGCCACTCGCTCACCAGATCCACGTACGAGCCGTCGGCGACCCCGAGCCGCCGGGCGTCCTCCGGGTTGACCAGCACCACCCGGCGGCCGTTGCGGATGCCCCGGTAGCGGTCGTCCAGGCCGTAGATCGTGGTGTTGTACTGGTCGTGCGACCGCAGCGTCTGCAGCAGCAGCCGCCCCTCGGGGACCTCCGGGTACTCCACCGGCGCCGCCGTGAAGTTGGCCTTGCCGGTCGCCGTCGGGAAGCGGCGCTCGTCGCGCGGGGCGTGCGGCAGCGTGAAGCCGCCGGGACGCTCCACGCGCGCGTTGAAGTCCTCGAAGCCCGGCACGACCCGGGCGATCCGGTCCCGGATCGTCGCGTAGTCCTTCTCGAACTCCTCCCACGGCGTCCGGCTCTTCTCACCCAGCACCCGGCGGGCCAGCCGGCACACGATCGCCGGCTCCGACAGCAGATGCGCACTCGCCGGCTCCAGCCGCCCCCGGGAGGCGTGCACCATGCCCATGGAGTCCTCGACGGTGACGAACTGCTCGCCGCCGCCCCGCAGATCCCGCTCGGTACGGCCCAGCGTCGGCAGGATCAGCGCCCGCGCGCCCGTCACCGCGTGGCTGCGGTTCAGCTTCGTCGACACGTGCACGGTCAGCCGGGCCCGGCGCACGGCCGCCTCGGTGACGGCCGTGTCCGGCGTGGCCGCCACGAAGTTGCCGCCCATCGCGAAGAACACCTTCGCCTCGCCGTCGCGCAGCGCCCGGATGGCCCGTACGACGTCCAGACCGTGCTCACGCGGCGGCGCGAACCCGAACTCCCGCTCCAGGGCGTCCAGGAAGGCGGGCGCGGGCCGCTCGAAGATGCCCATCGTGCGGTCGCCCTGCACATTGGAGTGACCGCGCACCGGGCACACACCCGAACCGGGCCGGCCGATGTCGCCGCGCAGCAGCAGGAAGTTGACGATCTCCCGGATCGTCGGCACCGAGTGCTTGTGCTGGGTCAGGCCCATCGCCCAGCACACCACCGTGCGCCGCGACGCCAGCACCATCTCCAGCGCCCTGTCGACGTCCTCGCGCGTGAGGCCCGTCGCCGTCAGCGTCTCGTCCCAGCCGGCGGCGCGGGCGGCCTCGGCGAACTCCTCGAAGCCATGCGTGTGATCGCGGACGAAGTCCTCGTCGACGGCGCCCTCGGTCTCCAGGATCAGCTTGTTCAGCAGCCGGAACAGCGCCTGGTCGCCGCCGATGCGGATCTGCAGGAACAGATCGGTCAGCGCGGCGCCCTTGAGCATGCCCTGCGGGGTCTGCGGGTTCTTGAACCGCTCCAGACCCGCCTCGGGCAGCGGGTTGATGGTGATGATCCGCGCGCCGTTCGCCTTCGCCTTCTCCAGCGCCGACAGCATCCGCGGATGGTTCGTCCCCGGGTTCTGCCCGGCGACGATGATCAGCTCGGCCTGGTACAGGTCCTCCAGCAGGACGCTGCCCTTGCCGACGCCGATCGTCTCCGACAGCGCCGACCCGGACGACTCGTGGCACATGTTCGAGCAGTCCGGCAGATTGTTCGTGCCCAGCTCACGGGCGAAGAGCTGGTACAGGAAGGCCGCCTCGTTGCTGGTGCGGCCCGACGTGTAGAAGACGGCCTCGTCGGGCGAGCCCAGCGCGGCGATCTCCTCGGCGACGATGTCGAAGGCCCGCTCCCAGCTCACCGGCTCGTAGTGGGTGCCGCCCTCCGGCAGATACATGGGATGCGTGAGCCGCCCCTGCTGCCCGAGCCAGTAGCCGCTGCGCGTCGCCAGGTCGGCCACCGGGTGCGCGGCGAAGAACTCCGGGGTGACCCGGCGCAGCGTGGCCTCCTCGGCGACCGCCTTCGCGCCGTTCTCGCAGAACTCCGCCGTGTGCCGGTGCTCCGGCTCCGGCCAGGCGCACCCCGGGCAGTCGAAACCGTCCTTCTGGTTGACCCGCAGCAACGTGAGCGCGGTGCGCTTCACCCCCATCTGACGCTGGGCGGCCCGCAGGGTGTGGCCGATGGCGGGCAGGCCCGCCGCCGCGTGCTTCGGCTCGGCGACCCGGGGCGCGTCCTGGACCGGATCACCCGTGGGCGGCTTGCTGGCCATCGCGCACTCTCCTTCGTGTACACGTGTGACGTACGTCTCCGATCCTCGCATGTGCAACGGTCCCTGCGGGGAGCGGGTGTTCGGGCCCGGCGCCCGGCCGGGACGGTCCGCCGGCGCCCCGGCGGCACCCGGCTGTCAGTGGGGCGTGGCAGGATCGGGGGCGTGGCAGATTCAGCATCGAAGCAGACCGACAGCACCCCCGGCGGCGGCCGGCCCCGCCTGATGCTCATGGACGGGCACTCACTGGCCTACCGCGCCTTCTTCGCGCTGCCCGCGGAGAACTTCACGACGGCGACGGGCCAGCCGACGAACGCGATCTACGGCTTCGCGTCGATGCTGGCCAACACACTGCGTGACGAGGCGCCCACCCACTTCGCCGTGGCGTTCGACGTGTCCCGCAAGACATGGCGCTCCGAGGAGTTCACCGAGTACAAGGCGAACCGCTCCAAGACCCCGGACGAGTTCAAGGGCCAGGTCGAGCTGATCGGCGAGCTGCTCGACGCGATGCACG
The DNA here is from genome assembly GCF_018070255.1 of Streptomyces sp. RK62. Taxonomy (NCBI): domain Bacteria; kingdom Bacillati; phylum Actinomycetota; class Actinomycetes; order Kitasatosporales; family Streptomycetaceae; genus Streptomyces; species Streptomyces sp. RK62. The sequence continues at coordinate 48,087 of NZ_JAGPYD010000024.1, forward strand.
TCTCCCGGTTCGCCGTCGAGGGCTTCGAGGCCGACGACGTGATCGCCACCCTCGCCACCCAGGCCGAGGCCGCCGGTTTCGAGGTGCTGATCGTCACCGGCGACCGTGACTCGTTCCAGCTGGTCAGCGAGCACACCACCGTGCTCTACCCGACCAAGGGCGTCTCCGAGCTGACCCGGTTCACCCCGGAGAAGGTCCTCGAGAAGTACGGCCTCACCCCCGCCCAGTACCCGGACTTCGCTGCCCTGCGCGGCGACCCGTCGGACAACCTGCCGGGCATCCCCGGCGTCGGCGAGAAGACCGCCGCGAAGTGGATCAACCAGTTCGGGTCCTTCGCCGAGCTGGTCGAGCGCGTCGACGAGGTCAAGGGCAAGGCCGGGCAGAACCTCCGCGACCACCTGGAGGCCGTCAAGCTCAACCGCCGCCTCACCGAGCTGGAGCGGCAGGTCGAGCTGCCCAAGGCCGTCGCCGACCTCGCGCGTGAGCCGTACGACCGCAAGGCCGTCGCGATGATCCTCGACACCCTCGAGATCCGGAACCCGTCGCTGCGCGAGCGGCTCTTCGGCGTCGACCCGGGCGCCGAGGAGGCCGAAACCACCCCGATCTCCACCGAGGGCGTCGCCCTGGACGGCACCGTCCTCGGCACCGGCGAGCTGGCTCCCTGGCTGGCGGAGCACGCCGGCGGGGCGCTCGGCGTGGCCACCGTCGACACCTGGGCCCTCGGCACCGGCTCGGTCGCCGAGGTCGCGCTGGCCGCCGACAGCGGCGCGGCCGCCTGGTTCGACCCCTCCCAGCTGGACGAGGCCGACGAGCGGGCGTTCGCCGGCTGGCTCGCGGACGCCGAGCGGCCCAAGGTCTTCCACAACGCCAAGGGCGCCATGCGGGTCTTCGCCGAGCACGGCTGGAGCATCGAGGGCGTCCGCATGGACACCGCGCTCGCCGCCTACCTGGTCAAGCCGGGCCGCCGCTCCTTCGACCTGGACGCCCTGTCCCTGGAGTACCTGCACCGCGAGCTGGCACCCGCCGCCACGGCCGACGGCCAGCTGGCCTTCGGGGCGGACGAGGGCGCCGAGGCCGAGGCGCTCATGATCGAGGCCCGGACCGTCCTCGACCTCGGCGAGGCCTTCGAGGGCCGGCTCCAGGAGGTCGGCGCCGCCGAGCTGCTGCGCGACATGGAGCTGCCGACGTCCGCCCTGCTCGCCCGCATGGAGCGGCACGGCATCGCGGCCGACCGGGCACACCTGGAGGCCATGGAGCAGATGTTCGCCGGTGCCGTGCAGCAGGCCGTGAAGGAGGCGCACGCGGCGGCCGGGCACGAGTTCAACCTGGGCTCGCCCAAGCAGCTCCAGGAGGTCCTCTTCGGCGAGCTGGCCCTGCCCAAGACGAAGAAGACGAAGACCGGCTACACCACCGACGCCGACGCCCTGGCCTGGCTCGCCGGCCAGACCGACAACGAACTGCCGGTGATCATGCTCCGCCACCGTGAGCAGGCGAAGCTGCGGGTCACCGTCGAGGGCCTGATCAAGACGATCGCGGCGGACGGCCGGATCCACACCACGTTCAACCAGACCGTCGCCGCCACCGGCCGCCTCTCCTCCACGGACCCCAACCTGCAGAACATCCCGGTCCGCACCGACGAGGGCCGCGCGATCCGCCGGGGCTTCGTCGTCGGCGAGGGCTTCGAGTCCCTGATGACGGCGGACTACAGCCAGATCGAGCTCCGTGTGATGGCCCACCTCTCCGAGGACGAAGGCCTGATCGAGGCGTTCACCTCCGGCGAGGACCTGCACACCACGGCCGCCTCCCAGGTCTTCGCCGTGGAGCCGGCCGCCGTGGACGCGGAGATGCGCCGCAAGATCAAGGCGATGTCGTACGGCCTCGCGTACGGGCTGTCGGCCTTCGGCCTCTCCCAGCAGCTGAACATCGAGGCGGCCGAGGCGCGCACCCTGATGGACGCCTACTTCGAGCGGTTCGGCGGCGTCCGCGACTACCTGCGCCGGGCGGTCGACGAGGCCCGCGCGACGGGCTACACGGCGACCCTCTTCGGCCGCCGCCGCTATCTGCCCGACCTCAACAGCGACAACCGCCAGCGCCGCGAGGCGGCCGAGCGCATGGCGCTGAACGCGCCCATCCAGGGCACGGCGGCCGACATCGTCAAGATCGCTATGCTCAACGTGGACCGCGCCCTGCGCGAGTCGGGACTCGCCTCCCGGATGCTCCTCCAGGTCCACGACGAAATCGTCCTGGAGATCGCCCCCGGCGAACGCGAGGCGGCGGAGGAACTGGTCCGCCGTGAAATGTCCAACGCCGTCCACCTGAGAGTCCCCCTGGGCGTCTCGGTAGGCGCCGGCCCCGACTGGGAATCAGCGGCCCACTAGCCGGCTGCCGAACGCCGGGCCGGCCAACCACCGGCCCGGCGCAAAGGGGCACGGGGAACTGCGCACCCAGCCCCCACGGTCCGCACACAACACACAGCCGGGCGCCCACCCCCTCAGGGGCGCGGGGGACTGCGCGACAAGCCCCCACCGGCCCGCACAAACCAACCGGCCAGGCCCACCCCTTCAGGGGCGCGGGGAACTGCGCGACCAAGCCCCACGGCCCCGCACGCAACGTACCGACCGGGCCCACCCTCAGGGGCGCGGGGACCTGCGCGACCAAGCCCCACCGGCCCGCACCCGCGCATCACACCGCCCCCGGCACACGAGCAGGCGCAGCCAAGCCGCACAAACCAACCGGCCAGGCCCACCCCTTCAGGGGCGCGGGGAACTGCGCGACCAGCCCCTACCGGCCCGCACAAACAGGGGCGCGGGGAACTGCGCGACAAGCCCCCACCGGCCCGCACCCGCGAAACACACCGCCCCCGGCACATGCATAGGCGCCCCGACGGAGTCACCCACGTGGCCCCCGCCAAACCGCCCCCGACATCCACCCCCGGTAAGGATGCCGACATGGGTATACACACGCTCAACCGCCGGACGGCACCTGCCGCGGCCCCAGCCGACTGGCCCCTTCCCCCCACCCCGCCCCGGCGCCCCGCCCTCGCCCCCACCGCGAGCAACGCCCGCATCCCCACCGAACTCATCGGCACGGTGCGACGCACGATGACAGCGGTCCGCCGGCGCCTGACCCGCCGGCTGCGCGACTGGACGGAACTCGCCCGCTCCTACGTGGCCCTGGCGCTGACCCTGATCCCGGCAGCCCCCGGCACGGCCGACGTCACCGCACCCCCGGCCGGCTCCGCTCCCGCACGGCACCACCCGTCCCCGTACTGCCAGGGACCGGGACCGGACGCCACAGCCTGACGGCGGCGCCGTACAGAAGGAGTCCCACGGCGAGTCCGGCGCCCGCGCCGAAGCACAGCGTCGGGATCAGCTCCCAGTACTTCGCGGTGGCGCCCCAGTACTCCCACCACCGCGACGCCCGCTGGAACGCCGCCACCCCCGCACCCCCGCCGAGCACCACCACGGCCGCCCACCGGTCCCGCACGGACAGCACCGGCACGCCCGGCGTGGAAATCCCCGCGCCCACGCCCCGGATCCGCCGCAACGCCACCGCCACGAACACCCCGATGACGACCGCCGCGACCGCCGACCCCCCGTACTGGAGGTACCAGTACAGCGGCGACCCCGCGACCTCCTCGCCCAGCACCGGGAACAGCCGCATCCCCCAGCGGTCGAGATGCGTGAACGCGTCCCACACGACATGGGTGAGCCCGCCCAGCACGGCTGACACGTACCAGCGCGCGGCCAGCGCCGGCGTCACCCGCGCCCGGGGCGCCCCGCATCGCAGCAGCGCGGCCGGCCGCGCCTGGAGCCGGGCCGGCAGCAGCGCCACCAGCGGCTCGCGCAGCAGCAGCCACACCCCCACCAGCGCCCAGGCGATGACGACGTCGACGGTGAGGACACCGGGGAAGGAGTGGGTGACGTCGCCGAACTCCATGGCCCCGGACAGGACACTCGCCGCGTAGTAGGTCATGTCGGGAGCGAAGGAACCGGCCACCATCACCGCCGGCACGAGTCCGGCCCGGCCGGTCCCCGAGGTGCGCACGGCGGGCAGGACGGCGGCCGCGTGGCTGAGCGTGAACGGCAACAGGGCTCCTCGGATGCGGTCTTGACGGGACCGGTCCGGCCCCCCTCGTCGGCGACCCCAGTATGCGTGACGGCCCGGTGGTGAACGGCCTGTGGTCAACCGGGAAATATCGGGCAGCAACGGGTGTGCGCGTAAGGGAAGTTGTCGTAGGGTCGCCTGGGTCACCGTGCCGAGACCCGCGGACGAACAGATGAACGACGACGCGATCCTCGCCGCGAGGGCAACTGTCGTGGCGAGTCGATCGTCACTACAGGGGCGGGCCCGGCACGGCGGGTCCGGCAGACCGGCACGGACGTCAGGGCGTCCACGGGAGGGGTCCACCAGATGGCGGCGGAATTCGGCAGGCTCCGCAAGGGGGCGGTGAACACCACGGTCGCGGCGGTCGTGGTCGCGGCACTGGCCGCGTCCCAGGCACCGGGAGTGACGACCGACGGCGCCGGCAGAAAGGTGACCACCGGCACCCAGCCGTCCCCGGACACCCCCGCCGCCGACAGCGCGACCGGCAACTCGCCGTACTACACGGACCTTCCGCCGCTCAACAGCCCCAACCCGGCCCCGTCATCGGGCACCACGGTCACCCCGGCGGCCGGTGAGGCGGGAATACCGGCCACGGTCCTCGACGCCTACAAGAAGGCGGAGGCCGCGCTGCGGGAGTCCAAGCCGCACTGCAACCTGCCCTGGCAGCTCCTCGCCGCCATCGGCAAGGTCGAGTCCGGCCAGGCCCGCGGCGGCCGGGTCGACGCCGACGGCACCACCCTGTCCAAGATCCTGGGCCCGCAGCTCAACGGCGCCGGCTTCGCGAACATCAGCGACACCGACGGCGGCGCCTACGACGGCGACGCCCGGTACGACCGTGCCGTCGGCCCCATGCAGTTCATCCCGTCCACCTGGAAGTGGGCGGGCCGCGACGGCAACGGCGACGGCCGCAAGGACCCCAACAACGTCTACGACGCGGCCCTCGCCGCCGGCCACTATCTGTGCCGCTTCGACTGGAACCTCGCCGACCAGGCCGACCTCGACCGCGCGATCCTGAGCTACAACAACTCCCGGGACTACCTCAACCTCGTCATGCGGTGGCTGGACTACTACCGCAAGGGCACCCACGAGATCCCGGACGGCACGGGCACCCTGCCGTCGGGCCGCAGCGACGACGGCGCGGGCGCCAACCCCACGCCGTCGCCCACACCGCCCGCCTCGCCGTCGACCCCGTCGTCCCCCTCGGCGCCTTCCTCCCCGTCCGCGCCCACGACGCCGCCGAAGCCCGGCGGTTCCGAGCCGGGCGACGGCGGCTCCGGCAGCCCCAAGCCGACCCCGCCGCCCAGCACCACGCCTCCCACCCCCACCGACACGGTGGACCACCTGGAGGACGCCGGCACCGCCAAGCTCACCGCGATGGCGGGCGACACCTTCACCGAGAAGATCAGCGCCCGTGCGGAGACGGAGTCCGGCAAGGCCGTCGCCCGGGTCCGCGTCCGCTTCACCATCACCGGCGACACCGACGCCGTCTTCAGCACCGGCGAGAAGGTCGCCGCCGTCCTCACCGACGGCTCCGGCAAGGCGGTGGCTCCGGCGCTCCGGGCCGGCGAGGACACCGGCGAGTTCACCGTCCGGGCCACCGTCGTCGGCCGTGCCGTGGCCGGCCTCGACTACACGGCGACCGTCACCGAACGCGCCGCCGACACCCTGGCCCGCACCGACGACACCGCGCTGACCTGTGTGCCCGGCGGCGAGTTCGCCGAGCGGGTCGAGGTGAAGGCCACCTACAAGGGCGCCGTCGCCGACAAGGTCGCCGCCACCGCCACCCTGATCAAGGCGGCGGACGACCCGGACGAGAACGACAAGGGCCCCTACTTCAAGGACGCCGACGGCAAGCCGGTGCGCACCCTGACCGGTCTGAAGACCGACGCCGACGGCCTTCTGGAGCTGCCGAAGCTGTACGCCGACGACACCACCGGCACCTTCCTGCTCCGTATCGCCACGGCCGGCGGCGCGACCCTGACGGTCGAGCTGAAGGTCGCCGCCGCCGAGACGTCTCCCGAGACGCCCCCGGCGGAGGAGCCCACCGAGAGCGCCTAGCCGGTACGGCACACATACGGAAGGGGCGTCCGGCCGCCGGGCGCCCCTTCCGTGTGCGCGCGACCTGTTCTCATCTCGGCCGCCCGTTGCTACGGTGCCGGACCTGACGATGCATCAGCTCCGGGTCCCCGGGAGGCACGTATGCGCGCCCTGATCGCCGCCGCGGCCGGACTCGCCGCCGCCGTCGCCCTGGTCCTCGCGCTCACCGCCGTCGGCACCCCCTCCGGCGGCACCTCCCCGAAACCGCTGCTGACCACCGTGCCCGCCCATCCGTGACCCGGCCCGGAAGGGAGGCCGCCATGCGCCGCACGGCCGGCCTGATCCTGCTCGCCCTCGCCGTGCTCTGCGCGGCGCTGTCCCCGCTGCTGCGCTGGTACGCCTTCCCGCGCCTGGCCAAGATCCCCGCGAACCAGTACCAGGACATGGTCCTGGAGGCGAAGGACGCCACCCTCCTCGACTACGGCACCATGCGGGCCCGCAAGGTCGACAAGATCACCATCGTGCAGACCCTCAAGGGCGACGTGGCGGCCTCCGAACGGATCGAGCGGACCACGGACCGGGACGTCGTGGTCTGGGACGGCCTGTCCTACGTCGTCGGCCCCGACGGCGAGATGGTCTCCCGCATCCCCGAGCGCTACATCTTCGACGCCCACACCCAGGAACCCGTCCACGCCCCCGGCGAGTCGGTCGACGGCGACCCCGTGCGCCGCGACGGCATCGAGTTCAAGTGGCCCTTCCTCACCGAGAAACGGGACTACACCTACTTCGACGCGCAGGCCCGCGTCACCGCCCCCATCCACTACCGGGGCACCCAGGACTTCCGGGGCGTCGAGGTCTACTACTTCGAGCAGGTCATCCCCTGGACGAAGGTGCCGTTCCCCAAGACCCTGCCCGTCGAGGGCGTCACCGCGAAGTCGCTGGCCGGCACCGGCACGACCCGCTGGTACACCACCGTCCGCAAGTTCTGGGTGGAACCCCTCACCGGCGCCCCCGTCTACGGCGAGGAGATCCACCAGGAGGAGCTGCGCGGCGGCACACTCCTCGGCGGCCGGGACAAGGTCACCGCGTTCGCCGGGCACGTCAAGATGCGCGAGGACTACATCGAGCACACCGTCGACCTGGTCAAGACCAACCGCACCCTCGTCCTGCTGCTGACGTCCCATCTCCCCTGGGGCCTGCTCGTCCTCGGCGGACTGCTGCTCGCCCTGGCCCTCTGGCTGGAGGCACGCGGCCGCCGCCCCGGCGACCCGGAACCGGCCGAGGACGGCGAACCGGAACCCGTCACCGCCTGAGCCGCGCGTTGGTGTGCCGGGTCGGCTCGGCGGACGCCGGGTCCTCCGGCCACGGATGCTTCGGATAGCGGCCGCGCAGCTCCGCCCGCACACCCCGGTAGCCGTCCCGCCAGAACGAGGCGAGATCGGCGGTCACGGCGGCCGGACGCCCGGCGGGGGAGAGCAGATGCACCAGCAGCGGCACCCCGGCGACGGTCGGTGAGGCGTCCAGCCCGAACATCTCCTGCAGCTTCACGGCCAGCACGGGCCGCTCCGGATCGCCGTAGTCGACCCGGATCCGGGAACCGCTGGGCACGGTCACGCGCTCCGGGGCCAGTTCGTCCAGGCGCCCCGCCTCGCCCGTGGCCCACGGCAGCAGCCGTGTCAGTGCCTGCCCGGCGTCGAGCCGCCCGAGGTCCGCCCGCCGCCGGGCCCGGCCCAGCTCGGGCTCCAGCCACTCGTCCACGCGCGCGTGCAGCGCCTCGTCCGACACGTCCGGCCATGGATCGCCCCGGTGCAGCCGCAGGAACGCCAGCCGCTGCCGCAGCACCACTGTGTCCGGGGACCAGCGCAGCAGCCCGAACCCCTCCCGCCGCAGCCCGTCGAGCAGAGCGGCCCGTACGAGGGCCGGGTCGGCGCCGGGCAGGGGGCGCTCCGCCAGCTCGATCGCGCCGAGCCGCTCGACCCGCCGGGCCACCACGTCACCCTCCGCCCAGTGCACCTCCTCACCCTCCCGATGCAGGGAGGCCGCCGCCGAGCGGGCCGTCGCCTCGTCGATGACGGCCGCGAGGCGCACCCGCGCGTGCCCGCGCCCCACCGGCCGGTCGGCGACCGCCACCGCGATCCAGGGGGCGCCCCGCAGCGGACTGCCCTCGGCGAGCTCCGCGCGCGTGCCGGACGCCATCAGATACGACCCGCCGTCCGCCTTCGCCACCCGCTCGGGGAACGCCAGCGCGGCGACGAGCCCCGCTGCCCGGTCGTCGGAGGAGTCCTGCCCGCCCCGGGTGCCGGCGCCCGCCCGCAGCCGCCGCACCTCCGCCCGCCAGCGCCCGGCATAACCGTCACCGCCCCGCCGGGCCGCCCGCAGCGCCGCCCCCAGATCGTCGCCGTACTCGCGCGGCGGCTCCTCGCTGAGCAGCGCCACCACCTCGGCGCCCGCGTCCGGGCCGTCCAGCAGGGCCCGGCCCAGCCGGGGGTGCAGCCCGAGACGGGCCAGGGCGGCGCCCCGCTCGGTCGCCCGCCCGTCGCCGTCCACCGCCCCCACCGCCGTCAGGACGCTCCGCGCCGCCGCCATCGCCCCGGCCGGCGGCGCATCCAGCAGGGCCAGCCCGGCCGCGTCCGGATCGCCCCAGCAGGCCGCCTGCAACGCGAACGCCGTCAGATCGGCCACCTTGATCTCCGGCGCCGGGAAACGGGGCAGCCGCGCGTCCTCCGCCTCCGCCCAGCACCGGTACACCGCCCCCGGCGCCTCACGCCCGGCACGGCCCGCCCGCTGCCGCCCGGCGGCCTGCGAGGCCCGTACCGTCGTCAGCGCGCTCAGCCCGCGCGCGTGATCCACGCGGGGCTCACGCGCCAGCCCGGAATCGACGACGACCCGCACACCGGGGACCGTCAGCGAGGACTCCGCCACGGACGTCGCCAGCACCACCCGGCGCCGCTCCCCGACGGACAGCACCGCGTCCTGCACGGCCGCCGGCGCCCGCCCGTGCACCTGGAGGACCTCCACGTCCCCGAGATCACCGAGCTGCCCGGCGACCCGTGCGATCTCCCCGACCCCCGGCAGAAAACACAGCACGTCACCCGGCCGCTCGACCAGCGCCCGCCGCACCACCGCGGCCACATGCGAGAGCAGTACGGGATCGACCCGCGTCCCGTGCGGCGGCCGTACCGGACGCGACGGCGGCGCCCACACCGTCTCCACCGGATGTGCGGCGCCCTCGGCCACGACGACCGGCGCACCGCCCAGCAGCCCGGCCCAGCCCTCCGCGTCCGTCGTCGCCGACGCGGCCACCAGCCGCAGCTCCGGCCGCAGCGTCTCCCGGACGTCCCACAGGAACGCCGCCGCCGTGTCCGCGTCCAGATGCCGCTCATGGCACTCGTCCAGAACCACCACGTCCACGCCCGCCAGCTCCGGGTCGCGCTGGAGCCGCTGCAGCAGCACCCCGGTCGTCACGACCTCCACCCGGGTCCGGGGCCCCACGACCCGCTCCCCGCGCACGGTGTGGCCGACGCTCTCCCCGGGCCGCTCGCCCAGCAGCCACGCCATCCGCCGGGCCGCCGCCCGCGCGGCGATCCGGCGCGGCTCGGCGACCACGACCCGCCGTACGGGCCCGTCACCGAGCAGGCCCGCGAGCGCCAGCGGCACCAGCGTCGTCTTGCCGGTGCCCGGCGGGGCGACCAGCACCGCCGTGCCGGGCTCGTCCAGGGCGTCGGTCAGCGCGGGCAGGGCACCGCGTACCGGCAGCGCGTCCAGGGCGTCGTAACGGATCACGCCCCCAGTGTCGTACGCCCCGCCGGGCGCCAGTGCGTCAGTCCCGCTCGCACACGAAGATCGCCGTGCCCGGGATCAGATGCCCGCGCAGCGGCGACCAGCCGCCCCACTCCGCGGTGTTCCAGGCCGGCCACTCCGGCTCCACCAGGTCCACCAGCCGGAACCCGGCCGCCACGACGTCCCGCACCCGGTCGCCGATCGTGCGGTGGTGCTCCACATAGACCGCGCGGCCCTCGTCGTCCTGCTCCACATAAGGGGTGCGGTCGAAGTAGGACGCGGAGACCGACAGCCCCTCCGGGCCGGGCTCGTCCGGGAACGCCCAGCGGATCGGATGGGTCACCGAGAACACGAACCGGCCGCCGGGCCGCAGCACCCGGCGCAGCTCCCGCAGCACCAGCACCGGGTCGGCGACGAACGGCACCGCCCCGTACGCCGAGCACGCCAGGTCGAACGAGCCGTCGGCGAAGGGCAGCGCCCCCGCGTCGGCGCACACCAGCGGGAACGCGCCCCCGATCCGCAGGGCGTGCTGGAGCTGCCGGTGGGAGATGTCCAGGGCGACCGGGCGGGCGCCCTGCGCGGCCAGCCAGCGCGAGCACTGCGCCGCACCGGCCCCGATCTCCAGGACGTCCTTGTTCTTCAGCGTCTCGGGCGGGCCGAGCAGCTCGGCCTCCACCTCGTCCAGTCCCTCGGGCCCCCACACGAAGCGGTCGTCCCCGAGGAAGGTGCCGTGCTCGATCTGGTACTCGTCCGCGTTGCGGTCCCACCAGCCCCGGTTGGCACGGGAGCTCTCCGCGGTGCCGGCTTCGCGCCGGGTCGCCTCCGGCTCCGCTTCGGGTTCCGGGGAGGCGGCGGACGGGATCTCGGGCGATACGGGCTCTTGGATGATCGGCTCCCTCGTCGTACTCTTCCGTCACCTGAACGGCGCGGCCCCTCCAGGCGGTGTCACGCGAGGGGTGTCCCTAGGCGCGCGTGGCCTGTGGAGACAGGTTCTGTGCCGGGTATGCGGCGATCCGCCCCGGGTGTGCGGCTTCGCGCATTGACCCTGCCCGGCTGCCCCCGTATGCTACAAGTTGCGCTGCGGGCCTGCGCACCTCAGACGTAGCAGGCTGCGCTCGCATCTGTTGTATGTCCCCTCGGTTGTCGAGGCGCCATAAGGGTTCTCCCGTTTGGCGCTTCCTTGGCTGTCCGGCTTCTTCAGAGCGATACGGGCTCCCGGCGTAGCAGTACCTACGACTCAATGTCCGTACCGGAGCCCTTTCCCACATGACGAGCAGCACCGAGACCACCGCCACCACCCCGCAGGTTGCGGTCAACGACATCGGTAACGAGGAAGCCTTCCTCGCCGCGATCGACGAGACGATCAAGTACTTCAACGACGGCGACATCGTCGACGGCGTCATCGTGAAGGTCGACCGGGACGAGGTCCTGCTCGACATCGGTTACAAGACCGAAGGTGTCATCCCGAGCCGTGAGCTCTCGATCAAGCACGACGTCGACCCCAACGAGGTCGTCGCCGTCGGTGACGAGATCGAAGCCCTCGTTCTCCAGAAGGAGGACAAGGAAGGCCGCCTGATCCTCTCGAAGAAGCGCGCCCAGTACGAGCGCGCCTGGGGCACCATCGAGAAGATCAAGGAAGAGGACGGCATCGTCACCGGTACCGTCATCGAGGTCGTCAAGGGTGGTCTCATCCTCGACATCGGCCTCCGCGGCTTCCTCCCGGCCTCCCTCGTGGAGATGCGCCGTGTCCGCGACCTCCAGCCCTACGTGGGCAAGGAGCTCGAGGCGAAGATCATCGAGCTGGACAAGAACCGCAACAACGTGGTCCTGTCCCGCCGTGCCTGGCTGGAGCAGACCCAGTCCGAGGTGCGCCAGACGTTCCTCACCACCCTCCAGAAGGGTCAGGTCCGTTCCGGCGTCGTCTCCTCGATCGTCAACTTCGGTGCCTTCGTGGACCTGGGTGGCGTCGACGGTCTGGTCCACGTCTCCGAGCTGTCCTGGAAGCACATCGACCACCCGTCCGAGGTCGTCGAGGTCGGTCAGGAAGTCACCGTCGAGGTCCTCGACGTCGACATGGACCGCGAGCGTGTCTCCCTGTCGCTGAAGGCGACCCAGGAAGACCCGTGGCAGCAGTTCGCCCGCACCCACCAGATCGGCCAGGTCGTGCCCGGCAAGGTCACGAAGCTGGTTCCGTTCGGTGCGTTCGTCCGCGTGGACGAGGGCATCGAGGGTCTGGTCCACATCTCCGAGCTGGCCGAGCGCCACGTGGAGATCCCGGAGCAGGTCGTCCAGGTCAACGACGAGATCTTCGTCAAGGTCATCGACATCGACCTCGAGCGCCGTCGCATCAGCCTCTCGCTGAAGCAGGCCAACGAGTCCTTCGGTGCCGACCCGGCCTCGGTCGAGTTCGACCCGACCCTGTACGGCATGGCCGCGTCGTACGACGACCAGGGCAACTACATCTACCCCGAGGGCTTCGACCCCGAGACCAACGACTGGCTCGAGGGTTACGAGAAGCAGCGCGAGGAGTGGGAGCGCCAGTACGCCGAGGCGCAGCAGCGCTTCGAGCAGCACCAGGCGCAGGTCATCAAGTCCCGCGAGGCGGACGAGAAGGCCGCTGCCGAGGGTGGCGAGGCCGCTGCTCCGGCCGCGTCCGGTGGCGGTTCGTACTCCTCCGAGGGTGCCGACAACAGCGGCGCGCTCGCCTCGGACGAGGCGCTCGCCGCTCTGCGCGAGAAGCTGGCGGGCGGCCAGAGCTGACGCTCTCCGTCTCCAGTCGAGCCCAAGACCGAGGGGCCGTACCTTCCGAGGTACGGCCCTTCGGCCGTTCCCGGCCCGCTTACGCCGGTCACGTCGGCTTTTCTGCTGCCGGCCGGGAAACGATCAAGAACTCCTCCGTCCGGGGAATGCCGCCGCCCGTAGGGGCGTTGTCACATACGGACACGAGGAGGAGCGGTCACTGTGCTTGATCCGCAGGATTTGTACACGTGGGAGCCGAAGGGCCTGGCCGTCGTCGACATGGCGCTCGCCCAGGAGTCGGCCGGCCTTGTCATGCTCTACCACTTCGACGGCTACATCGACGCGGGGGAGACCGGCGACCAGATCGTCGAGCGGGTTCTGGACTCGCTGCCCCACCAGGTCGTCGCCCGCTTCGACCACGACCGGCTCGTGGACTACCGCGCCCGCCGCCCGCTGCTGACCTTCCGGCGCGACCGCTGGTCCGGGTACGAGGTGCCCGCCATCGAGGTCCGGCTCGTCCAGGACGCCACCGGCGCCCCGTTCCTGCTGCTGTCCGGCCCCGAGCCGGATGTGGAGTGGGAGCGCTTCGCCGCCGCCGTGAAGCAGATCGTCGAACGGCTCGGCGTGCGTCTGTCGGTGAACTTCCACGGCATCCCCATGGGCGTCCCCCACACCCGTCCCGTCGGCCTCACCCCGCACGGCAACCGCACCGACCTGGTCCCCGGCCACACCAGCCCCTTCGACGAGGCCCAGGTCCCCGGCAGCGCCGAGTCGCTGGTCGAGTACCGGCTGATGGAGGCCGGACACGACGTGCTCGGGGTCGCCGCGCACGTCCCCCACTACATCGCCCGCTCGCCGTACCCGGACGCCGCGCTCACCGTCCTGGAGGCCGTCACCGCGGCCACCGGACTGGTCCTGCCCGGTGTGGCGCACGCGCTGCGCACCGAGGCCCACCGCACGCAGAACGAGATCGACCGGCAGATCCGCGAGGGCGACGACGAGCTCACCAACCTCGTCGAGGGCCTCGAGCACCAGTACGACGCGGTCGCGGGCGCCGAGACCCGGGGCAACATGCTCGCCGAACCGGTGGACATCCCCTCCGCCGACGAGATCGGCCGCGAGTTCGAACGCTTCCTGGCCGAGCGGGAGGGCGACGGCTGAGACGGCACAGGGGAGTCTAGGCTGGCGGCCATGTTGAAGGTGGGTCTGACCGGCGGTATCGGTGCCGGCAAGAGCGAGGTGTCCCGGCTGCTCGTGGAGCACGGCGCCGTCCTGATCGACGCGGACCGCATCGCCCGCGAGGTCGTCGCGCCCGGCACCCCGGGCCTGGCCGCCGTCGTCGAGGCGTTCGGGGAGGACGTCCTCGCCGCCGACGGCAGCCTGGACCGGCCCCGGCTGGGCTCCATCGTCTTCGCCGACCCGGAGCGGCTGGCCGTGCTGAACTCGATCGTGCACCCGCTCGTCGGGGCGCGGTCGCGCGAGCTGGAGGACGCGGCGGCCGAGGACGCCGTCGTCGTGCACGACGTGCCCCTCCTCACCGAGAACGGCCTCGCCCCGCTGTACGACCTCGTCATCGTCGTGGACGCCGACCCCGGCACCCAGCTGGACCGGCTGGTGCGGCTGCGCGGCATGACCGAGGACGACGCCCGCGCCCGGATGGCCGCCCAGGCGACCCGGGAGCAGCGCCGGGCGATCGCGGACATCGTCATCGACAACGACGTACCGCTGGACGAGCTGCGGCGGCGTGTGAAGGACGTCTGGGAGGACCTGGTGCGCAGGGCGAGGGCCTGAGCCCCGGGAGCGCCGTACGTCGACCGGCGGTGCCGGAATAGCGGCCCGCCGTCCGGGCGTTGAACCCTCCCAGCGAGGGAAGGACTCTGCCGTGCCCCAGACCAGCGGTTCCACCGGACGTACTCCGGAGACCCATGTCATCGACTTCCGCGCCGCCGAGCAGCTGCTCGACGCGCGCGATCCGCGCGGCGCGGTCAAGCTGCTCGACGGTGTCATCGCCGCGCACCCGGAGAACACCGCGGCCCGGCTGCTGCGCGCGCGGGCCTTCTTCGCCGCGGCGCAGCTGCGCCCCGCCGAGCTGGAGTTCACCATCGTCCTGGAGCGCGAGCCGGACAACGCGTTCGCGCATTTCGCGCTCGCCCGCACCTATGAGCGGCAGGGCCGCCGCGACCAGGCCACCCGGCACTTCCGGCTGGCGGCGGCGCTCGACCCGAACCCGGAGTACGTGAAGGCCGCCCGGTTCGAGGACTGAGCCGACGGATCCCCGTGGGACTTCCCTAGGTCGTGTCCGCAAAGTCCCGCCTGCCGTTCGCCGCCCGGCACGCTCCCCCAAGCTCTTCGAGCAGGGGGGACCCCCACTCGCCGCACCGGCCGGCCACCCGCGTACAACCAGTACGCGGAAGCCCGTCCGGCACTCCCCCTAGCTCTTCGAGCAGGGGGGACCCCCAGAGCACGCACCGGACGCCGCTCGGCCCGCCCTACGGGCGGACGACGCGACTTTGCGGACACGACCTAGGGCTCCTCGTGGCGTGGGGGCGGTGGGCCGTGCGGGTCCCGTGGGCCGGTGCTGTGCGGCCGGGCGGGCGGCCGGCCTTCCTCGTACGCCTCGTACGGCGGCACGTCCGGGCCGGGCTGGTAGTGCGGGCCCTGCCGGATGTGCCGGACGACCATGATCATGTCGATCGTGATCACCAGCCACAGCACACCGCAGGCCACGGCCCAGCCGGGACGCCCGGCGACCGCGAACGCGACCGTGCCGAAGGCCGACCACAGCACCCCCCACACGCACAGCCAGAAGCGGATCCGCAGCGGGCTGCGCGCCGTCCTCGGCTCACTGCCGGTACGCATGGGAACCACCTCTCTCCTCCAGCATGCCTCGGGCTCCGGGTACCCCGTGTCGGGTCGTCCGCCGGCGGCCGATGAGTTCCGGGGCCACCCCGGGTCTGTCTCTCCGACCGCATCACAGATCACGGATCGCAGACCGTGGATCGCTGACCCAGGAGAGAGCATGTCCGAGACCACCGCCTCCCGTACCGTCCCCGCCCGCGCAGCGACCCCGCGGGGGCGCACGGCCCGGACCGCGCTGCGCGGTCTGCAGATCCTGCTGGCCCTCTTCTACGCGGGCGCGAGCGCGCTGCCGAAGCTGATCGCCCACCCCTCGGGGGCGGAGACCTTCGAGCGGCTCGGCTGGGGCAGCACGGGGATGTACACGATCGGTGTGCTCGAACTGGCGGGTGCCATCGCGCTGTTGATCCCCGTGCTCCAGTCGGTCGCGGCGATCGCGCTGAGCGCGCTCATGGTGGGGGCGTTCATCGTCTCGGTCACCGCGCTGGGCGGGGAGAACGCGGCGACCCCGCTCATCCTGATCGTCCCGCTGGCCCTGATCGCCTGGGCCCGGCGCGGTTCCCTCACCGATCTGCGGCGGCTGGTGGCCCGAGACGCCTGAGCGCCCCGGATGTCAGCGCGCCCCGGACGTCACCGTCCGCGCGGCTGCGCCGGGCCGCTGCCGCCGCCCATCAGGCCGCGCAGCCGCTCCAGCTCCCGGCGGTCCCGCTTGGTCGGCCGGCCCGCGCCACGGTCGCGGACACCGGCCGGGGCGACGGCCTCGCGCGGCGGCGGAGGCGGCGAGTTGTCGACGTAGCACTGGGCGGCGACCGGGGCACCGACCCGCTTGCGGATGAGCCGTTTCACGACGACGACCCGCTCCCGGTGCTCCTGCCGCAGCCGGACCTCGTCGCCGGCGCGGAGCAGGTGGGACGGCTTCACGTTCTGGCCGTTCACGCGCACATGCCCGCCCTTGCAGGCGGCGGCGCCCGCGGAGCGGGTCTTCACCAGGCGTACGGCCCAGATCCAGCTGTCGACCCGGACGGGCTCGCCGTTCTGCGGCACGGCCGCCTCGGCGGCGGCCACGGCGGCGGCGATCTTCGGGTCGGCGGTCTCGGGCTCGGCGGCCTGGGAGCCGGCGGTGGTCGGGTCGGCCGGCTCCCGTGCGGGTCCGGCCGTCGTGCCGGTCTTCTCCACGGTCTCCACGATGTCCCCGGTGTTCTCGGTGTCCTCGGAAGGCATGTCTCGACCTTAGTCTCCGGCCCGGACCGGCGGCGGTGTCCGGCCGGCGGAGGGCCGTACGGTGGAGGGGTGGACGCGCTCGCTGAACTCGACCGGCGGATCACCGGCTGCCGGGCCTGCCCGCGGCTGGTCGACTGGCGCGAGGAGGTGGCCCGCACCAAGCGCGCCGCCTTCGCCGACCAGACCTACTGGGGCCGCCCGGTGCCCGGCTTCGGCCCGCCCGACGCCCGGCTGCTCATCGTCGGGCTCGCCCCGGCCGCGCACGGCGGCAACCGCACCGGCCGGATGTTCACCGGCGACCGCTCCGGGGACGTGCTGTACCAGGCCCTGTACGACGTAGGGCTGGCCTCGCAGCCCACCTCGGTCGCCGCCGACGACGGCCTGGAGCTGTACGGCGTCCGCGTCACCGCCCCCGTGCACTGCGCGCCGCCCGACAACCGGCCCACCCCCGGCGAACGGGAGACCTGCCGGGCCTGGCTCGTACGGGAACTGGGGCTGCTGAAGCCCACGATGCGGGCCCTCGTCGTCCTCGGCGCCTTCGGCTGGCAGGCCACGCTGCCCGCGCTGCGCGACGCCGGCTGGACGGTGCCCCGGCCCCGGCCCGCCTTCGCGCACGGCGCCTGGGTCGCCCTCGACGGGCTGGACGTCTTCGGCTGCTTCCATGTGAGCCAGCGCAACACCTTCACCGGCCGGCTCACCCCGGCCATGCTGCGGGACGTGCTGCGCACGGCGGCCGGGGCGGCGGGGCTCGGCACCTGAGACGCCCACCGCGTCAGACGGGCTGCCCGGGGCGCCACACGAACCGCACGTCCGGTTCCCGCTCCTCGTTGCCGCTGCCGTCCGTGGACTCGGCGGCGACGAAGCCGTGCCGGGCGTAGAAGCGGTGGGCGGGCCCGTTCACCTGGAACGTCCACAGGCTCAGCCCGTCGGGGCGGCGGCGCTTGGCGAGGCCGACGAACCGGTCGCCCACGCCACGGCCGCGCCACTCGGGGTCCAGATACAGCTGGGCGAGCTCGTCACCGTCGAGGACCATGAGCCCGACGACCCGGCCGGAGTGGTCGGCGACCCAGGTCTCCTGCGACGGCAGCACCACCTCGCCGAAGTACGCGCGCACCTCGTCGTCGGAGTGCGGACGGACGACGGACGGCAGGGCCGCTGTGAACGACCGCAGCCACACGTCGGCGACGGCCCGGGCGTCGGCCGCCACGGCCCTTCGCAGGGCGACGGCGTTCAGGACCGCACCTCCGGTCCCGCGTCCGGAACGGCGGCCGTGGCCGTGATCTCCACCAGTTGCCCGGAGTAGCCGAGGCAGGCCACCCCGAGCAGCGTCGACGAGTGCGGGCCCGTGCTCAGCCCGGACGCCTCGACGACCTCCCAGACGGCGGAGAGCACCGCCGTGTCACCGCTCACCACATACACCTCGGTCGACAGCACATGCGCCAGATCGCTGCCCACGGCCCGCAGTTGCTCCTCCAGATTGGCCACCACCTGCTCGGCCTGCCGTACCGGATCACCCTCGCCGACCAGCCTGCCCTCCGCGTCCAGCGGCACGGACCCGGCGAGGAACGCGATCCGCGTGCCCGCCTCCACGACGGAGGCATGCGAGTACGTGGGGGGCGGGAAGAGGGCCGGTGAGGTGACGCGGCGGATCATGAAGGCTGCTCCTGGGATGCTGAGAGGTCCTGAGCCGTGAAGGTGCCCAACCAGCCGATCATGCGGGGCCGTGGAGCCACGCGCATCCGAATTTCCGCCGGTCCGCTGCCGCGTGATTTCCCATGGCGGCGCGGCAACCGGCTCCGTACGCTTCCGGCATGGCCACCGCCCCCGACGACACCGTCTTCCTCGACACCATCGCCGGCCGGCTCGCCGCCCTCCCCACCGTCCGGGCCGTCGCGCTCGGCGGCTCCCGGGCGCAGGGCACCCACCGACCGGACAGCGACTGGGACCTGGCCGTCTACTACCGAGGCCCCTTCGACCCGGACGACCTGCGCGCGGCCGGCTGGGAGGGCGAGGTGTCCGAGGTCGGCGGCTGGGGCGGGGGCGTCTTCAACGGCGGCGCGTGGCTGACCGTCGAGGGACGCCGGGTCGATGTGCACTACCGCGATCTCGACGTCGTGGAACGGGAGATGGCGGAGGCCGAACAGGGACGGTTCCGGGTGGAGCCGCTGCTGTTCCACCTCGCGGGCATCCCCAGCTACCTCGTCGTCGCCGAGCTCGCGATCAACCGGGTGCTGCGCGGCGAACTGCCGAAGCCCGACGGCTATCCGGCCAGGCTGCGGCGCACGGCGAGCGAACGCTGGCACGGCACCGCCCACGCCACCCTCGCCTACGCCCGCGCCCACCACGCCCCGGCCGGCCGCCTCACGGAGGTGGCGGGTGCCATCGCCACGGCGGCCGTACAGACCGGGCACGCGGTACTCGCCGGGCGAGGGGAGTGGGTGACCAACGAGAAACGGCTACTGGAACGGGCGGGCCTGTGCTCGGTGGACGCCGTCCTCGCCGGACTGGAACCGAGCCCGGACGCCCTCCTGCGGGCGGTCACGGAGGCGGAGGCCCTGTTCGGGGCCGCCTGATCCCGCGCGCCGGCCACGGGCACGCGCGGCCCCGGCACCGTCGTCTCGTTGGTACGCGAGCGCGGTGGCCGGCACGGGCTGTGTCCGGCGTGTGGCCTTTCCGGAGCGGGTGCCGGGTGCGGTGACCGGTACCCGCCGTCCCGGGCATCGCCGGCTCCCGGAGCGCTGCGCGCCGGGTACGGCAACCGGCACCTGGCGTCGTCGCCTCCACGGAGCGCCGGGCACGGCGACCGGCACCGGCCGTGTCCGGCGTCGTTGCCCTCCCCGGAACACCGCCCGCCGCGACCCGCACCCGCCAACCCCGCCACCGTCACCTCCCCGAAACACCGTCGTCCCGTGCGGCACACGTCGTGGCAGTACCGTGGAGGGCACAGTCCGCCGCCCGGCCGCCGTCGCCCGAAGGCGTTTCGCCCTCGTCCGACAGGAGCCCTGTGTCCCGCCGCGCGCGTCCGCTTCCGCCCTGGCTCGCCCACGCTCTGCGCGCCCAGCGGGGACCGGTGCCGTGGAGCGCGGTCGTCCGGGGGGCGCTGTCCGCCGGGCCCCTGCTGCTCGCTGCCGTCCTGGCAGGCCGGGCCACCCTCGGGGTCGTCGCCGCCATCGCCGCCATGCTCGCCGGGATCAACGACCGTCCCGGCAGCCGCCGCTCGTCCGTGCACCGCATCGGCGTGCCCGCGCTGGCGGGAGCGGCCGGTGTGCTCGGCGGCACCTACGCCGGCGACCACCTGGGGGCCGTACCGCTCACCCTCGTCCTCACCCTGCTGGGGCTCGTCGCCGGCGGGCTGTGCGCCATCGGGCCCGTCGCGTCCGCCGCCGGGACCCAGGTCCTCGTCGCCACGGCCGTCGGCGCCGGGATGCCGCTGCCCGAGAGCGCGGGCCAGCGGGCCCTGGCCTTCCTCGCCGGAGCGGCCTGGCTGCTCGCGCTCCGGCTGGCGCTGCCCACCCCCGGTTCCCTCGCCGGTGACTTCCGGTTCGACGGGGAACGGGCCGCCGTCGCCGGGGTGTACGACGCGATCGCCGGACTCCTCGACGCCGTCGGCACCGACCACGCCCTCGCCCGCCGGGCCGCGCTCACCGCCGCCCTCGACCAGGCGCAGGA
This sequence comes from Streptomyces sp. RK62, assembly GCF_018070255.1. NCBI lineage: Bacteria > Bacillati > Actinomycetota > Actinomycetes > Kitasatosporales > Streptomycetaceae > Streptomyces > Streptomyces sp. RK62. Next base: position 68,496 of record NZ_JAGPYD010000024.1, read on the forward strand.
CGCCCTGACCGGGCCCCGGCTGCGGCGGTACGCCTCGTCGTCCGCCGAGCGGCGCCTGCACGCCCAGTACGCCGCCGCCCTGCCGCTCGCCGAGGCGGCCACCGCGCTCGCCTGGGCCGGGGAGGCCGTACCCGCCCGGGCCGGCGAGGGGCCCCGGCGTCTCGCCGCCGCCGTGCGCGGCAGCACCCACACCGGGCCGCTGCCCGCGCCCTCCCGGTCGGCGCCCGCCCTGCGCGCCCTCGACGACGCCCTGCTGCACGCCGCCGAGGCCTTCGACCGGGGCAAGGAGAACCGGAACCTGCACGCCCGGCGCCGTACCGTCCGCGACCGCGTCCGCGCCGGGCTCGGGGCGGGCGGACGGGAGTACGGGCTGCGTGTCGCCCTGTGCTTCGGGGCCGCCGCCGGCATCGCGCAGGCGCTCCACCACGCCCGCTGGTACGGGCAGCACACCCACTGGTACTGGCTGCCCGCCACCGCCGTCTTCCTCGTCAAGCCCGACCTCGGGCCGCTGGTCTCCCGTGTGCTGTGCCGGGCGGCCGGAACCGTCCTCGGCGCCCTGGTCTTCGCCGGCTTCGCGGCCGTACTGCCCAGGCCCGAGGGGCTCGTCGCGCTCGTGGCGGTCAGCGGCGCCCTGATCCCCGTGGCCACCCGGCACTTCGCCGCCCAGACCGCCGTCGTCACCGTCCTCGTACTCGCCCTGGTCATGGTGGGCGGCGAACCGCAGGCGTCCGTAGGGCGGATCGGGGAGACCCTGCTGGCCTGCGCGATCGTGCTCGTCGCCGGACATCTGCCGATGCCCGGGCAGCGCGGCGGGGGAGTACGGTCCCGGCTCACCGCCGCCGCGGACGCCGCCACCGCCTACCTCACCCATGTGCTGGGCGAAGCCGGCACACAAGCGGACGGGGACCCCGACGCGCCCCGCGCCGTGCGCTGGACGCTGCGCCGCGAGGCCTACCGGACGCTCGCCGAGGCCCGGGGCGCCGTCGCGCTCACCGCCGCCGAACTGCCCGCGCTCGCCCGGCACGCCCAGGGCGCGGACCACGTCGTCACCACCCTCGAACAACTCGTCGACGCCACCACCGCGTGCGCCGTGCACCTCGACGACACCGGACGGCTCACCCCGCAGCACACCGCCCGGCTCACCGAACTCCTCGACACCCTCGCCGGGGAACGCCACCGCACCGGGCTGCGCGTCCCGGAGGCCGCCGCGGTGCCCGCCCTCGCCGGCTGACACCCCGCAACCGCCCCCGCGGAGGCACCCCGGCGCCGTACCGTGACGGCATGACGCCTCCTGCCGCCGATCTCGTCATCACCCGGTGCACGGTGCTCACGCACGACGATCAGGAGACGATCGGGTTCGCCGAGGACGCCTCGATCCTCGTCCGGGACGGAATCGTCGAAGCGGTCGTCAGCGGGGCCGAGGCCGGCGGGGTGCCCGCCCGCGAACGCATCGACGCCCACGGGCAGATCGCCCTGCCCGGGCTCATCAACTGCCACACCCACGCCCCCATGGCCGCCCTGCGCGGAGTCGCCGAGGACCTGCCGACCGACGCCTGGTTCAACGACGTCGTCTGGCCCGTCGAGTCCAACCTCACCGCCCGCGACGTCGAGTTGGGGGCCCGGCTGGCCTGCGCCGAGATGATCCGCGCCGGAGTCACCTGCTTCGCCGACCACTACTTCGCCATGGACGCCGTCGCCGCCGTCGTCGAGGAGTGCGGGATCAGGGCCCACCTCGGCGAGGCGTACTTCTCCTCGCAGGGCCCGGCCGGCCGGGAGAGATCGCTGGAGTTCGCCCTCGAGCACCGCGGGCGCGCGGGCGGCCGGATCACCACCACCCTCGCCCCGCACGCCCCCTACACCGTGGACGACGCCGACCTCGCCGCCACCGCCCGCCTCGCCCACGAGCACGGCCTGCCCGTCCATCTGCACGCCGCCGAGAACCGCGACCAGACCACCACCAGCCTGCAACGCCACGGCGTCACACCCATCGAAGTCCTGCGCCGCACCGGACTCCTCGACACCGACGTCCTCATCGCGCACGGCACCGGCATCCTCGACGAGGACCTGCCCGCGCTGCGCGACGCCGGCGGCCGTGTCGCCGTCGCCACCGCGCCCCGCGGCTACCTCAAGTTCGGCTGGCCCACCACCACACCGGTCCGGGCGCTGCGCGAGATCGGCGTCCCGGTCGGTCTCGCCACCGACGGCGCCGCCTCCAACAACTCCCTCGACGTATGGGAGTCGATGGCCCTGACCGCCCTCGTCCAGAAGTCCACGACCGGCGATCCGCGCTGGCTGACCGCCCGTCAGGCCCTGCACCACGCCACCCTGCAGAGCGCGCGGGCCGTCGGGCTCGGCGACACCATCGGCAGCATCGCACCCGGGCGCCGCGCCGACATCGTGCTCGTCGACCTCAGCGGCCCCCACACCCAGCCCGTGCCCGACCTGGCCGCCACCCTCGTGCACAGCGCCCGCTCCTCCGACGTGCGCACCACGATCGTCGACGGCCGCGTCCTGATGCGCGACCGGGAACTCCTCACCCTCGACGTGCCGTCCGTCGTACGGGAGTTGGGGGAGCGGCTGCCCGCACTCCTGGACCGCGGCCACGGCCGGCGCATCCAGGAGTACGACACCTGAGGGAAGTCCGCCGAGAAATTTCACGGTACGGCGATGAGTTCCGGTGACGGCCCCGGTCACCCCTGTGGACGGACCGTTGCACAGAAGGGGCGCCGATGTCGCTTCCGGAGATCGTTTCGCGCGAGCAGTGGCGCGCGGCACGCGAGGAACTGCTGGTCAAGGAGAAGGCGGCGACCCGCGCGCGGGACGCGCTGAACGCCCAGCGGCGCGCCCTGCCCATGGTCGAGGTCATAGAGGAGTACGTGTTCGAGGGCGGCGACGGCAAGGCCACACTGCTGGACCTGTTCGAGGGCCGGCACCAACTCGTCGTCCACCACTTCATGTTCGCGCCCGAGTGGGACGCGGGCTGCCGCACCTGCTCGGCGTTCCTGGACCAGATCGGCCAACTCGCGCACCTGCACGCACGCGACACGACGTTCGCCGCCGTCTCCCGGGCGCCGTTCACCCGCATCCTGCCGTTCAAGGCCCGGATGGGCTGGAGCGTCCCCTGGTACTCCGCCTGCGGCCCCGACTTCAACCTCGACTTCGAGGTGACCATGGAACGCGACGGCGAGCTGGTGGAGCGGCCCGGCCTGAGCTGCTTCCTGCGGGACCGCGACCGGGTCTTCCACACCTACTCGACGTACGAGCGCGGCCTCGACGGGCTCGGCTCGACCACCGGGTTCCTGGATCTGACCGCGCTGGGCCGGCAGGAGGAGTGGGAGGAGCCCCAGGGGCGCGCGTCCGCCTTCGGCACGCCGGCGGGCGCCGGGCCCGTCCGCTATCACGACGAGTACGAGGACTGACACGGACCGTCGTCCCCCGTGATGCCCTGTGCCCATCCGTTCACGGACAGCGGTGAACGGGTGTCAAGTACGTCTCAGTACCGTCACCGGCCGAGGCGATCGGCACCCTCCAGGCGTTAACTCCTACAAGTACGACGCCACGGGAGGTGCAGGATGGTGAACGGGCGAACGGTGCTCGAACGCTTTCCGGCGGGCGGGCCACGCGGATCGTGGCCGGCCGAGGAGTTCGCGCACGCGCGGCGCATGGAGGGTCTCGCGGCCGAGGTCGTGATGGACCTGGCCACGGACGCCTTCCTGGTGATCGTCCGCGGTGACGCCACGGCGGACGTCACCGCCTGAGCCTTGACGACCGGATGGATCAGCCCGGCCTCGGGGCGGGCACCCGGGCCGTGAACTGCTCCGCCTGCAGCGAGTACAGCTCCGCGTACAGGCCACCGGTGGCCAGCAGCTCCTCGGGCGTGCCGGACTCCACGAGCCGGCCCTGGTCGAGGACGTGCACCAGATCGGCGTGCCGGACCGACGCCAGCCGGTGGGTGATCAGCACGACCGTCTGACCGGCCGACGCCAGCGCCCGGATCTTCTCGAAGACCTCCAGCTCCGCCCGCGCGTCCAGGGCCGCCGTCGGCTCGTCCACGACCAGGATGCGCCCGCGCCGGTACGCTGCCCGTGCGATGCCCAGCCGCTGCCACTGGCCGCCGGACAGCTCGTGCCCGCCGTTGAACTGCCGGGCCAGCAGGGTGTCCAGGCCGCGCGGCAGGTCCGCCACCACGTCCTGGGCGCCGGCCTGGGCGATCGAGGTGTCCAGCCGCTCCTCGGTCAGCGGCACGGACGACCGGCCGACGGCCACGTTGACCCGTGCGGTGAACGGCCAGCGCTTGAAGTCCTGGGCCACCATCGCGATGCGTTCGGCGAGCTGGTGCCGGTCGGCGCCGGCCGCGTCGACGTCGTCCCACAAAATGCGGCCCCGGTCCGGGGTGTAGAGGCCGGCGAGCAGCTTGACCAGGGTCGTCTTGCCCGAGCCGTTCTCGCCGACCAGCGCGATGATCCGGCCGAGCGGCAGGGTGAGCGTGACGTCGTCCAGGGCCGGACGGGACGACTCGCCCGGGTAGGAGAAGCTGACGTGCTCGAAGCGGACCTCCCGCGGGTCCTCGGGCAGCGGCTCCCCGCCCACCGGGATCGCCCGCTCGGCGGCCTCCTCGTACAGCCGCTGCAGATCGCCGACGAAGAGGGCCTCCTCGTGCAGGGCGTTGACCTCCAGGACGAGGGTGTCCAGGCTCGACGAGCCGGTCCGGATCGCGATGACCGCCGTACCGGCCACCGACAGCGCCATCGCGCCGGCGAGCAGCAGCCCGCCGAGCGTCGCGTACGTCGCCACGGTCGCGAGCCCCGTCCAGGCCGCCGCGATCAGCCCGGTGCGCGCCGCGAGCCGGGCCAGCCGGGCCTGCTCGGCCTCGGCGGTCTCCGACATCGCCCGGTAGTGCCGCAGCAGGAACGGCCCCACGCCGTGCACACGGATCTCCGGCGCGGCGGCAGGCTCGGTCAGCAGCCCGCTGATCAGATGCCCGGCGCGGGCGTGCTGCACCCAGGTGTGAAAGGACTCGTAGCGGCGCCGGGCGTTGGTCAGCGCGCTCCAGGCGCTCGGCAGCGTCATCGTGGCGAGCAGCGGCAGCAGCGCCGGGTGGAGCACGGTGAGCACACCGGCGGCGGCGATCAGGGAGATGGCCGCGTTCACCACCCGGGTGCTGTACGCGATCATGCGGCGGGCGGACGACGCCCCGTACTGCGCGGTGTCCAGCAGCTTGTGGAACGCGTGGTCCTCGATCGCGGCCAGCTCCACGGCCGCCGCCCGCTCCAGATACCGCTCGGTCGCGACCCGCTCCACCTTGGGCTCCAGCCGCCCGGTGGCGTACGTGGAGGCGGCGCGCAGCAGCGTCGAGACGACCATGACGGCGGCCATCGTGAGGAGCGCGGGAGCGGCGTCCCGCAGCCGCTCGTCGATGGCGCCGCCGCCGATCAGCCGCCCCAGCACGCTGTTCACGGCCAGCAGTGCGACGGCCTGGGCGAGACCCCGCGCGATCTCGGCGACGAGCACGGTCCGCGCGGCGCGCCGGTCGGCCTGCCAGGCGAGCCGGAAGCTGGTGGCCAGCAGTGACGGCAGCCGCCGCACCATGGCGCGCAGGCTCAGCTCCAGGAAGGCGTCCCGGTGCTGGTTCCATCCCATGTCGTACCGCAGCGGACCGCCGAACAGCAGCCGCTCGGACTCCGACACCCCGGCGTCCTCGCCGTCGTGCTTCTTCCCCACTTCACGCCCTCCCCGCTCATGTCCCCGGACCGCCGCGGCGGAGGGCCACTATGGCGGGGCGGGCACGCCGGGCGGGAGGGCGCGGGACGGGCGGGCGGATGCGCGCGGGCGTACGGCCGGCGGTGGAGGGGCCTCGCGGGGGGTCAGGCGCTGAGCTGCCGGGACCAGCTCGGGGTGGTGCCGATCACCCGGCACAGGGCCAGGTACAGCGGTATCGGCGGCGTGTACGGCACCGTGCCGTCCGGGAGGTGGATCAGACGGGGCGTGTCGGGGACGATCGCGCCGGTCGAGTAGCGGACGGACTCCGGCCACTCCAGGGCGTAGTCCGAGTCCGAGGGGACGATCCACCACCAGTGCGACTCGTCGGCGTACACGCATCCGACGCGCGGCAGCCGGGGCAGGACCAGCGGGCCGATACGGGCGGGGACGGCCACCGCGTCGCAGCCGAGGGGTGCCGTCATGCCCTCCGGGAGGGGCAGCCGGCGCGGGGCGGCGGTCGTGCGCATGCCGCGGCGGAAGCGGACCAGGGAGTCCAGGCTCAGCGTCTGGCCGCCGCCGGACAGACCGATCACAGCCATGCGGCCCCCGTCCCTGTGCCGTCGTGCCCTGTGCCGGGGTGTTCTGTGCCGGGGTGTTCTGGGAAGGTGTCGCCCGTCCCGTCGTGACGGCCGTGCGCCTCGTCCTCGTCGCCGGAGCCGTCGGACGGGCCCGGCTTGGGGCGGGAACCCCAGCCGAGGTCGTTCCGCGGTTCCCGGGCGTCCACCGGGGCGCCGGCGTCCGCCATGGTGCGCGGCAGCTCGGCCCACACGATCAGACCGGACCCGTGTTCGTGGGCCCCCCACGCATGGCACAGCGCGTCTATGAGGAGCAGCCCCCTGCCGTGCTCCTCCTCCTGACGCGCCGGCGACGACTGGGGCTCACCGGCCGCGCACCCCTCGTCGCGCACGGCTATGCGGACGAGATCGGCGCCGTCGTGCAGCTCGCACACGATGTGCTCGCTCGCGGTGTGCACGATCGCGTTGGTGACCAGTTCCGACACGACCAGGGCCGCCGTCTCACAGGTGTCCTCGCACACCGACCACCCGCTCAGCCGCGCCGTGGTCAGGCGTCTGGCCTGGGCGGCCGAACCCGGGTGCGCGGCCAGCTCGAACCGGAACCGGCGCTCACCGGCACGGCGCTGCGGGCCGACTCCTCTCCCCGCGGCGGAATCGGCTCGGGCGGGGGGTGGCCCGTCGGCACCGAGGCCGTGGGGGACCACAGTGGCGTCTGTTCCTAAGGGCGGGGACGGAATCACGCTTGCCACTATCGCCCCGCCGTGAACACTTGGCAAGTGTCACTGTGAAAATTGCAGAGTGCCGTATGACTCTCTGGAACGGCGTGGCACACTGCTCGCAACAGCTTGTCGAACGGCGCCAGTTGGGATCAGCGGAGATCCATCAGGTCTTCGAACGGATCTTCGAATGGCGCCGTCGGCCTGTCGGCGACCAGTCGAAGATGAGCCGGCCCTCACCGGGCCGAACCCGTGCCTGGAGGTGGACGTGAGCGAGCCGCGATCCGCGCCGACAGTGGGCCAGGTCGTACTCGGCCGGCGCCTGCTCGACCTGCGCGAGAGCGCCGGCCTCAAGCGGGAGGAGGCCGCCCGCATCCTGCGAGTCGCACCCGCCACGGTCCGCCGCATGGAGATGGCCGAGGTCTCGCTCAAGATCCCGTACCTCCAGCTGCTGCTGAAGGCGTACGGCGTCTCCGACGCGGAGGCCGACGCCTTCGTCCACCTCGCCGAAGAGGCCAACAAGCCCGGCTGGTGGCAGCGCTTCCACGACATCCTGCCCGGCTGGTTCTCCATGTACGTCAGCCTGGAGGGCGCGGCCGCACTGATCCGGTCGTACGAACCGCACTTCGTCCCCGGACTGCTCCAGACCGAGGACTACGCGCGCGGCGTGCTGCGCTCGGGCGCCATCGGCCAGACCAGCCCCGACGACATCGAACGCCATGTCGACCTGCGGATGCGCCGCCAGCGTCTCCTCACCCGCGAGGACGCGCCCCGCATCTGGGTCGTCATGGACGAGACCGTGCTGCACCGCCGGGTCGGCGGTCCGGAGGTGATGCGCGCCCAGATCGACAAACTGCTCGACGCCACGAAGCTGCCCCACGTGACCCTGCAGATCGCCCCGTTCGCCAACGGGGTGCATCCCGGCACGTTCGGCCCCTTCGTGCTCTTCCGATTCGCCGTGCCGGAACTCCCGGACATGGTCTACAGCGAGTACCTGACCGGCGCCGTCTACCTCGACGCGCGCAACGAGGTGGCCACCCATCTCGAGGTCATGGACCGCATGGCGGCACAAGCCGCTACGGCACATCGCACGAAGGAGATCCTGAGGGATCTCCGCAAGGAGCTGTGAATGGATCGCATCAAGCCGCGCATACCCGTCTACAACGGCATGCCCGCGCGGGACTTGGGCAGTGAGGGCTGGCACAAACCGTGGAGCGGGGGCAACGGCGGCAACTGCGTGGAGGCGATGAAACTCGCCGACGGACGCATCGCCGTCCGCCAGTCCACCGACCCGGACGGACCGGCCCTGATCTACACGACGGACGAGATGACGGCGTTCATCGAGGGCGCCAAGGCGGGGAAGGCGGACTTCCTGCTCTCCTGACCCTCCCGCACGACCGTTGCTCACCTGCTGTGTTCCTGCGATTCCCCTAATTCGGTGTTGAGTTGAAGACTTCCTGCCGTCGGACCTTACGGAGTACGCCATGACCGGGCCGCACCCCGCCGAGATCGACACGAGCAAGCCCCACCCCGCACGGATGTACGACTGGTACCTCGGCGGGAAGGACAACTACCCCGTCGACGAGGCCATGGGCCGCCAGATGCTCGCCCTCGACCCACGGGTGCCGGTCATGGCACGCGTCAACCGCGCGTTCATGCACCGGTCCATCACCTGGCTCGCGCAGCGGGGCGTGCGCCAGTTCCTCGACGTCGGCACGGGCATACCGACCGAGCCGAACCTCCACCAGGTCGCCCAGCGGGTCGCGCCCGACGCCCGGGTCGTCTACTGCGACAACGACCCCATCGTGCTGGCCCACGCCGAGGCCCTGCTGCGCGGCACCGACGAGGGCGCCACGCGGTACCTCCAGGCCGACGTGCGCGACCCGGAGGCCATCCTCGAGGGCGCCCGCAAGGTCCTCGACCTCGACCGCCCGGTCGCCCTCTCGCTCATCGCGCTACTGCACTTCGTCCCCGACGAGGACGGCGCGCACGAGCTGGTCGGCAAGCTGCTGTCCGAACTCCCCTCGGGCAGCTACCTGGTGATGACCCACGCGACCGCCGACTTCACCCCCGAGGAGTCGGAGGCCGCCACCGCCAAACTCCGCGCGGCCGGCGTCACGCTGGCACTGCGCTCCCGCGCGGAGTTCAGCCGGTTCTTCGACGACCTCGAACTCGTCGAACCGGGAGTACAGGTCCCGCACCTGTGGCACCCCGAACTGGGCGATCCCGTCCCCGGACAGGAGGACGGGATCATTCCGGGATACGGAGCGGTGGGGCGTAAGCCTTAAGGCTCCGCGCTTCAGAAGTACGACATGATGCGCCGGGGCGCGTCCACCAGCCGGCTCACCACCACGACCGGCAGCGGGGGCTGCTCGGCCTTGGCGGGGCTGAGGTTCAGCCCGTAGTAGATCTGCTCGAGGGACGGCGGTCCGACGGCGAGATTGCGCCGGACCGCGTCCGTCGCCGAGTCCTGCCCGGAGTTCACGAGGTAGGCGGCCACCATCGCGCCCGTACGGCCGACACCGGCGCCGCAGTGCACGAACACCGGGCCGGGTGCCGAGGAGACGATGTCCATGAAGCGCTGCACCTGCTTCGGCGACGGCGTCTGCCCGTCCCGGATCGGCAGCCGTACGGCGGTCAGCCCGGCCTTGTCCGGTTCGGACAGCTCGGCCGCGCTCATATGCTCGGCGCGCAGATCGACCACCGTGGTGACGCCCATGGCCGCCAGGGCCCGGTAACCGGCGGGGGAGGGCGCGGAACCGCGCCACAGGCGGCCGTCGCCGTCCACCGGCTGGAAGTGGTTCACACCCTGCACGGCCCGGGTGCCGGCCGGTGCCGCAGTCTCCGCGCGGGCCCAGAAGGACAGACCCAGAATGCTTCCGGCGCCCACGGCCCACAGCACGAGGTAGCCGATGAGGGCGATGGTGACGGCCCGCAGCAGGCGTCGCGACAGTGGGCGAGGACGCAGGGCAGGGTTGGGCAGGGTGGCGGAGAGGACAGCCATGAGCGACCCGGGGGAACTAGGGGACGAGGGCGCCTAGGCAGAGTACCCAAGGATCGGAGATCAATGGGTGAAACGTACGATTATTGTGCAATAGGTCGCATTTGACATGTCCGGTCAGTGGCGGCCCGGGGCTTCCTTGAGGGCTGTAATCGGCGCCGCCGGGGTGTGAGATGGGCGCCACCGGGGTGTGCGGTGGGCGCCGCCGGGCGTGAAATGGGCGCCGCCGGGGCGTGAGATGGGGTCATCGGGGCGTGAGATCGGGTCGTCGGGGCGTGACATGGGGTCATCGGGAGTCGTCGCCCGACTCCACGTCGCTCACGGCGACCACCGTGAAGTGGGCGCGCTCCAGCGTCGCGTCCTCCAGGCAGCCGCGCAGCCGCATCACGTCGTGATCGGTGAGCGCCGGGCGCACCACCCCGGCGTACACGCCGTTGCCGAGATCGCCGAGCGGCGCGTGCCGCAGCGGAGCGGACGTCGAGTGCCGGCAACTCTCCCAGATCTGCCGCGCGGCCAGCGCCTGCCCGGCCGGAGAGGCATGGCTGCCCCGCATGTCGAGGCGCACGACCACCGAAGTCGCCTCGTGCTCGTTGCCCTCCTCCGGCCTGGTCTGGGTCAGATCGGACAGCCCCACGACCAGCGCGGCGATCAGGGCACCCCCGAAAAGCGTGACGGCGGTGACGCGGGCGGTACGGCCCCGCCCGGCGCCGATCGCCGGCAGGTCCTCCAGATCGCCGGGGGCCGCCGGATCCGGCGCGGCCAGCACCGACAACCGGCCGGCCAACCGGCGCTCTACCGGCCTCGCCGTCACCGCCGCCAACCTCTGCACCACCCACGCCAGCCCGGACAGCACCACCCCGGCGACCATCAGCACCGGCACGAAGACATACGTCCGGTCCGCCGGATCCTCCAGCCAGCGGAAACGCGTCTCCCGCCGGGCGGCAACCGGTTCGCGCAGCCTGCCGAGCACATCCTCCGTGCGGCGGCCGTCTAGTTCGTACGGGCGCGGGGCACCGTTGTCCAGCCGCTGCTCGATACGGTTCAGCCGTCCCAACGTCACCAGCCCGAACAGCATCACCTCCACCACCAGCAGCAACACTCCGCAGATCAAGGCCCGTTGCCACTGCCAGCGGTACAGATAGACGATCAGATAGGTGCCCGCACCGGCGGCGGCCAGCGCTCCGAAGACATAGGCGATCTTCCTCATGACGCGTCCCCCGGTCGTCGGTCTCCTCCCGCTCGTGCGTCTTCTTGGGCTCGTACGTTCTCTCCTTCTCGTACGTCCTCTCCGTGTCGTAGGGCGTTTCCCTGGCTTATGGGTTCTCCCTGTAGTACGTCCCCCGCCGTCCCGTCGACGACGATCCGCGAACCCGGCGGGAACCGGCGCACCGCGTCCGTGACGCCGACGACCGTGGGGATCCCGAACTCCCGTGCCAGGACCGCGAGATGGGACAGCGCGCTGCCGGTCTGAGCGACCAGGCCCGTGAGGCCGGGCAGCAGCGGGGCCAGCGCCGGGTCGAGGGTGCGCACCACCAGCACGGCGTCAGCGGGCCGTGGGCCCGTCCCCGCCCATACAGTCCCGAGCGCACGGCCCGCCGAGACGCCCCGCGCCCCGCCGTCGCCACCGGTGCCGCGTTCGACGACGACCTGGCCGTCGCCGGTCAGCCGGAAGGCGTCCGGCAGCGGGGGAGTGGCGGGCGGCGGCACCCGCTCGGGAAGGTCGGCAGGCAGCGCGCCGCCCTCCAGGACGGCGGTCAGCTCCCGCCACCGCAGCAGTGCCGCCCGGCCCGGCCCGATCCCCAGCCGCTCCGCGACCTCCCGCACCAGCCGCACCTGCAACTCCTGCACCCACCGCACCCGCAGCCGCAGGGCTTCGCGGGGCGGCAGGGAGGCAGGGCCGGAGGACGGCGTACCCGCCGCCGTCTCCGTAGCCGCACGAGGTTGCGGTTGCCGCGATCGGGCCGGCAGGAGCGTCCGCTGCTCCAGCAGAGCCCGCGGCTCCCGAAGGCTGGGAGCAGTGAGCGCCAGGACCACCGGGTCCGTGGCGATCACGCGACTGTCCGGGACGCCCCGGGCGCGGGCCCGGTCCAGGGCGGCGAGCGCCACACCGGCCGCCGTCCGGCCGCCCGGCGGCTCGCGCAGAAGGGCGCCGGCGAGGGCCTCCTGCGCGTGCAACGACACCAGCACCCGGCGCGACCAGCGCAGCTCCGCCGACAGCTCGGTACCGGCGAGGGTGGACGGCGGCGAAATCTCCGCGAGGTGCCTGTCGACGTCGGCGACGAGATCACGGGCCAGACCGGGCAGGGCGGACGTCAGGCGCCCCATGCGCCACGCGGCCGTCAGCCTGCGCGCGCCGGGCGCCGGATTCAGCAACGTGAGCCAGCGATGCCGGGGCGGCACCGTGCCCAGCAACCGTAGATCCGCCGCCGCACGCCCCCCGACGGTCATGACCACCGGCATCGACAGCAGCAACCGGCGCGGCGCCGTGCCCCCGATGTCCAGCGCGGCCGCCAGACCCCGGGCCATCGGCGCCACCCACAGATCCTCCTCCAACGGCGTCAGCTGGTCCGGCAGCGTCTCGGCCACCGGCCCGGGCCCCAGCAACCGCGCCCCACGCGCCGGACGGGCCGCCATCGCCGTGATCGGCCTGCTCTGGAACAGCCACAGACGCCCGTCCGCGTCGAAACCGAACTCGATGTCCTGCGGAGCACCGAAGACCCGCTCCGCCCGACGAGCGAGCCGCGCCAGCCGGAACAGCTCCCCACGCGTCAGCAACGCCCCGTCCCCGGCGGAACCCGGCCGGTGGCTCGGCTCGCCCGAGGACTCGGCCAACAGGTCCTCCGACGCCCAGGACCGCGGCGCCGAGTGCTCCTCCGGCTGCTCGTCGGCGGCCTGGACGCGGATCAGACGCCCCCGACGGCTCAGCCAGTGATCGGTGCTCGCCCGCCTCCCGCCGACCAGACTGTCCGGCCCGCCCTTCACCGCACTGACCAGCATGCGATCGGCACGCCCCGCCACCGGATCGGCACCGAACAGCACCCCGCCGACGCGGGCGTCGAGCATCGGCTGCACCAGCACCGCCATGGGTGCCGTGGACCCGTCGGGCAGACGGGCGGAGTCCTGGACCGTACGGACGGCCGCGCGAAAGCTCGCCCAGCCGCGCACATCGAGCACCGAGGCGAACCGGCCCGCCAGCGACGACTCCTCCGTGTCCTCCTGCGGAGAGGAGGACCGCACGACGAGCGGCCGGGTGCCGCCGTCCGAGAGCCCGTCCCAGGCGCGGCGCAGCGCGACCTCGTCCTCTCTCGCACCATGAGGAATCACGAACCCCGGCAGCACCGGCAGACCCGCCGCCGCCGCGCGGGCGAGATTCGCCGCCTTGGAACCGATCAGGGGGAGCGCGCCGCCGGGGCGGCTCAACGGCACCACCGCCGGGCCGTACGCCCCCGCGCCACCGGGTGACGGAGCACCCCGGTGCCCTTCCGTGCCGCGCGCACCTTCTCCGTGACGTGCATCGAGCGTCGTCATGAACACCCTCCAGGGCCGACCGCCAACAGGGGGGACGCGCTGGGGTGGCCCTGCGCCTGACGGCGGCACGAAGGATGGGGGCGGGTCGCGACCGGCACGCGTCCCATCGCGTCGGCGACGGCCGCCTCCTTTACCGATGATCCCACTCCCGAGCGCATCCATGCAGCCCTTAAACGACTTTTCGGACAGTTCGAGGGAGGGAGGTGTGAGGGCGGTCCGATCGTGTCTTGCGATGCGAGGCAGTGGCGTTCGCGCGGCGTGGTCACCCGGGTACGGCTCGCTTGCGACCGGCGCTCACGGCGTCGAAGGCGGTATCCGGGGGGTGGGGCCGGGTCTCACACCGTCATCGGACGGTCGTACGGCGATATCGGCGCCGGCAGCCGCGAACTGCCGGTCAGATACGCGTCCACGGCCGCCGCCACCGCCCGCCCCTCGGCGATCGCCCACACGATGAGCGACTGCCCCCGGGCGGCGTCACCGGCGGCGAACACCCCGGGCACGTTCGTCGCGAACCCGGCGTCCCGCGTGATCGTCCCGCGCGGCTCCATCTCCAGCCCCAGCTGGTCGACCAGCCCGTCCGCACGGTCCGGACCTGAGAAACCCAGCGCGAGCAGCACCAGATCGGCGGGCAGGGTCCGCTCGGTGCCCGGCACCGGCCGGCGCAGCGCGTCCACCTCGACCAGGTGCAACCGGCGCACATGACCGTCGTCGTCACCGGAGAAGCGGAGCGTCGACGCCGCGAACAACCGCGCGTCGGCGTCCGCCGCCGGAGCCGACCCGAGATCCCGCGCCTCCTCGTGCGCGGCCGACAACCGGTACACCTTCGGATACGTCGGCCACGGTTCGACGTCGTCGTCCCGCTCGGTACCCGGCTGGGCGTAGATGTCCAACTGCGTCACCGACGCGGCGCCCTCCCGCACCGCCGTACCGAGACAGTCGGCCCCGGTGTCACCGCCGCCGACGATGACCGCGTGCTTCCCGGCCGCGGACATCGGGGACACCTCCAGATCCCCCTCACACACCCGGTTCGCCAGCGGCAGATACGCCATCGCCTGCTCGATCCCCCGCAACTCCCGCCCCGGCACCGGAAGTTCCCGCCACGCCGTGGCCCCCGTCGCGAGCACCACGGCGTCATAACGCGACCGCAACTCGGCCGCGCCGATGTCCCGCCCTACCGCCGTCGACGTCCGGAACCTGGTCCCCTCGACCCGCATCTGCTCGATCCGCCGGTCCAGATGATGCTTCTCCATCTTGAACTCGGGGATGCCGTACCGCATCAGCCCACCGATCCGGTCGTCCTTCTCGTACACCGCGACCGTGTGACCCGCGCGCGTCAGCTGCTGGGCCGCCGCGAGCCCGGTGGGGCCCGACCCGACCACGGCGACCGTCCGCCCCGACAGCCGGTCCGGCGGGCTCGGCGGCGCAAACCCCTCCTGCCAGGCCCGGTCCGCGATCGCGCACTCGACGTTCTTGATGGTGACGGCGGGCTGGTTGATCGCCAGCACGCACCCGGCCTCGCAGGGCGCCGGGCACAGCCGTCCCGTGAACTCGGGAAAGTTGTTCGTCGCGTGCAACCGGTCCGCCGCGGCCCGCCAGTCCTCACGCGAGACCAGGTCGTTCCACTCGGGGATCAGATTGCCCAGCGGACAGGCGTCGTGACAGAACGGGATGCCGCAGTCCATACAACGGTCCGCCTGCTTACTGATGATTGGCAGCAACGCCCCCGGGACATACACCTCGTCCCAGTCCCGCACCCGTTCCTCGACCGGCCGGCGCGGCCACTCCTGGCGGGGGGTGTTCAGGAAACCCTTGGGATCGGCCATGGCCGTCTTCCTCGCGTGCGTGCGTCACATCCGCAGGTCACAGGTCCGCAGGCCACACATCCGTGGGCCCTGCGTCATCGGGCGGCACCCTTCCGGCCACGATACGTCCCGCCCGCCACCCGCGCAGGATGGCGGACAGCGCCTTCCCAGCGGGCCTTCCCACAGCGCCTTCGCAGAGCGCCTTCCCGGCCGTCGGTGGATCCCGGTGATCCGGTGGATCAGCTGTGGAACAGCTGTGGATCAGCATCAGCTGTGGATCAGCTGAGGGCGAGGGCGTAGGACACCATCGCGGCCGCCGAGGCCACCGTACGGACGTGGTTCCACGCCGACCACTCCCGCACATACGCCGGCCAGTACGCGCTCGCCTCCTGCGTACCCGGCTCCAGCTTCGCCAGCGCCTCGTTCCGGGGCACGTTCGCCATCATCGTCACCCCGAACGAACCGAACAGATACAACGCGCTGCCCAGCAACAACTCCACGGTCACCCGGTCCGGCCACAGCACGAACGTCACCACGGCGATCACCGCGCACAGCACCGCCGACCCCAGGAACAGCAACAGGAACGCCGGCATCAACGCGGCCCTGTTGATCGCCCTCATCGCGGCCACGCCCTGCGCCGGGGGCAGCGAGGCGAGCCCGGGCATCACGAAGGTCGAGAAGGCACAGAAGACGCCCGCCACCAGGCCGGTCCCGACCACACCGATCACGACGAGTACGAAGTACGGCCCGTCCATCATGTCCAACGTCAACTCCCGTTTCCCACCGCGATCCTGCCCGGCCATTCCGGTCACCACCAGGAAAACCCTGTGCGAATACGGTGCCCATGGCCGAGCGACCCGATCACATACGTGAGCGTCCAGGGGGGAGGGGGCCTCCC
>NZ_JAGPYD010000025.1:0-80825 GCF_018070255.1 Streptomyces sp. RK62
CACCCACCCCGCCTCCCCGACGCCCACGCCCCACGAGCCCAGCCCCGCGCCCTCGCGGACCCCGCCCGCCGGGCCGGAGCGCCCGCACCTGCCCGAGACCGGCTCCGGCGGCATCGTCGGAGGCATCGCAGCCAGCGGCGCCCTGCTGATCACCGGCACGGCCCTGTACCGCCGCAACCGGGCCACCGCCCGCCGCTAGAAAGCCCCCGACGCCCCTGCCACGCCCGAGAGGCACGGCAGGGGCGTCGTCACGACCACAGGGACTCCCTACGCGGAAGGCCCCTCGTACGGCAGCAGCTCCGGCCGCTTCGCCGGCAGTCCGTCGCCCGAGGACCGCCCGGTCAGGCGCCGTCCTATCCAGGGCAGCAGATGCCGGCGGGCGAAGCGCGCGTCCGCGATCCGGCGCGCCACCCAGCGCGGTGGCACCGTGGCCGGCAGCGGCGTACGCCACTCGGTGTCGTCCGGGTCGTAGCCGAGCTCCTGCCACACGGCCTCCGCGACCCGGCGGTGTCCCTCGGCCGTGAGATGCAGCCGGTCGACGTCCCACATGCGCGGGTCGCTCAGCGACGGTGCCCCGTACAGGTCGACGACGATCGCGCCGTGCCGCTCCGCCAGCTGGTCCACGCAGGCGAACAGCTCCTCCATACGGGGCCGGAACCGCTCCAGGACCGGCCCCTGCCGGCCGGGGCTGCGCATGAGCACCAGCTGCCGGCAGGCCGGGGCGAGCTTCTCCACGGCCTCCTCGAGCAGGCCGCGCACCCGGCCCATGTCGCACTTCGGGCGCAGCGTGTCGTTCAGTCCGCCGACGAGCGTGATCACGTCGGCGCCCATCGCGGCCGCCACATCGACCTGCTCGTCGACGATCTGCCCGATCAGCTTCCCGCGCACGGCGAGGTTCGCGTACCGGAAGCCGGGCGTCTGGGCGGCCATCCGGCCGGCGAGGAGATCGGCCCAGCCCCGGTACGAACCGTCCGGAAGAAGGTCCGACATGCCCTCGGTGAAGGAGTCGCCGACGGCGACAAGGCTGCTGTGAGTGGGATTCGTCTGCATGGCGACGGAAATGGTATCCCGGGCTCCATACCCAGCGGTCGGTCGGCCCGGGAATCCCTTCCGTCAGCGCCGTCAGGCGCGCTGCCCGAACAGCTCCCGCAGCACGTCCTCCATGGTCACCAGGCCGGCGAGCCGTCCGTCGGCGCCGAGGACGGCCGCGAGGTGGGTACGGCTGCCCCGCATGGCGGTGAGCACGTCGTCCAGCGGTGTGCTCTCCCGGACGCGGGCGATGGGCCGCATGTCCCGGATCTGGAACGGCGCGTCCCGCGGGGAGGCGTCGAGCGCGTCCTTGACGTGGAGGTAGCCGACGATACGGCGGCCCGAGTCGACCACCGGGAAGCGCGAGAAACCCGACCGCGCCGACAGCTCCTCCAGCTCCTGCGGGGTGATGCCGACGTGCGCGTAGACGACCCGCTCCAGCGGCAGCGCCACGTCGCGGACCGGACGGCGGCCCAGCTCCAGCGCGTCGTGCAGGCGCTCGCGCGCACGCTCGTCGATGAGACCGGCCTCGCCCGAGTCCCGCACCATCTGGGCCAGCTCCGAGTCCGAGAAGGTCGCGGTGACCTCGTCCTTCGTCTCGACGCGCAGCAGCCGCAGCAGCGCGTTGGCGAACGCGTTGATCGTGAAGATCACCGGGCGCAGCGCCCGCGACAGCGTGACCAGCGGCGGGCCCAGCAGCAGGGCGCTGCGGACCGGCTCGGCCAGGGCGATGTTCTTCGGCACCATCTCGCCGAGCAGCATGTGCAGATACGTGGCCAGGGTCAGCGCGATCACGAAGGAGACCGCGTGACCGGCGCCGGCGGGGACACCCATCGCGTGGAACACGGGCTCCAGCAGATGCGCGATGGCGGGCTCGGCGACGATGCCGAGCACCAGGGTGCACAGGGTGATGCCGAGCTGTGCGGCGGCCAGCAGCGCGGACACGTGCCGCAGCCCCCACATCACGCTCTTGGCGCGGCGGTCCCCCTGCTCGGCGTAGGGCTCGATCTGCGAGCGGCGCACCGAGATCAGCGCGAACTCGGCGCCCACGAAGAAGGCGTTGACGACCAGCGTCAGCAGGCCGATGAACAGCTGTACGGCGGTCATCGCCCGTCCTCCTGCGTCTCGTGCTCCGAGGGTGTCTCGAGCGGGGCGTGCAGCAGCACCCGCGCGGCCCGGCGGCCCGCGGCGCCCACCACGTCCAGCCGCCATCCGGCGACCTCGACCGTGTCACCGACGGTGGGGATCCGGCCCAGCTCGGTGGCGACCAGGCCGGCCAGGGTCTCGTAGGGCCCCTCGGGCACCTTCAGGCCGACGCGCGCGAGCTGATCGGTGCGCGCCGAGCCGTCGGCCGAGTACAGCGGCCGTCCCTGCGGGTCGGTGCCGGCGGGCGCGATGTCGGGGGTCTCGTGCGGGTCGTGCTCGTCGCGGACCTCGCCGACGACCTCCTCGACGATGTCCTCCAGCGTGGCCACGCCCGCGGTGCCGCCGTACTCGTCGATGACGACGGCCATGGTGCGCTTGCCGGAGAGCCGGTCGAGCAGCCGGTCGACGGTGAGGGTGGCCGGGACGAGCAGGGGCTCGCGCATCAGCTCGGAGACCGGGGTGCGCGGCCGCTCCTCGGCGGGCACCGTGAGGATGTCCTTGATGTGGGCGGTGCCCACCACCGAGTCCAGGGTGTCGCGGTAGACCGGGAAGCGGGACAGGCCGGTCGCCCGGGTCGCGTTCGCCACGTCCTCGCAGGTCGCCTGGGCGTCTAGGGCGACGACCTGGACACGCGGGGTCATCACGTTCTCGGCGGTCAGATCGGCCAGGTTCAGGGTCCGCACGAACAGTTCGGCGGTGTCCGGCTCCAGCGCGCCCTCGCGGGCGGAGTGCCGGGCCAGCGCGGCCAGTTCCTGCGGGCCGCGCGCGGCGGCCAGTTCCTCGGTGGGCTCCACGCCCATCCGGCGCACTATGCGGTTCGCCGTGTTGTTCAGATGCGTGATGAAGGGACGGAAGACGGCGCTGAACCAGCGCTGCGCGCTGCCCACCCGCTTGGCGACCGCCAGCGGGGAGGAGATCGCCCAGTTCTTCGGGACGAGTTCGCCGACCACCATCAGGACGACCGTCGACAGGGCCGTACCGATGACCAGCGCGATCGAGCTGGCCGTCGAGGGGGAGGCCCCCATGGACTTCAGCGGGCCCGCCAGCAGGGCGGCGATGGACGGCTCGGCGAGCATGCCGACGACCAGGTTGGTGACGGTGATGCCGAGCTGCGCGCCGGAGAGCTGGAACGTCAAATTCCGTACGGCTTTGAGGGCGCCCGCGGCGCCCCGCTCGCCGCGCTCCGCCGCGCGTTCCAGCTCGCTGCGTTCGACGGTCGTCAGGGAGAACTCCGCCGCGACGAACGCGCCGCACGCGAGCGAGAGCAGGATCGCCACCAGAAGGAGGAGCACTTCGGTCATCGGGTCACCTCCGTCCCATGGTCGGACAGGGAGGGAACGAACGCGCGATATCTAAAACTGGGAGGCTCGCCCATGGGCGGAGGCTCACACCTTTCACTGGAGGACCGAAGTGGCGCTCCAATAGTAAAGGATCGGCAAAGCGGTCAGTCGGTGAAGTGCTTCACCCACCGCCGCCACTGGTCCTCGGGCGTGTACCCCGCTGCGCGCCAGGCATGATGCGCACGCGCGTTCCGTTCCAGCACCATCGCGTCGCCGCGCCGGCCGCCCAGCGTCACGAACCTGTCCTCGGCGGCGGCCAGCAGCGCCGAGCCGATGCCCTGCCGGCGCCGGTCCGGGTGCACCGCCAGCCGGTACAGATGGCAGCGCCAGCCGTCGAAGCCCGCGATCACCGTGCCGACCAGCTCGCCGTCCCGCTCCGCCAGGATCAGCGCCTCGGGGTCGCGGGCGACCAGGCGCTCCACGCCGTCCCGGTCGTCGCTGATGCTGGTGCCCTCGGCCGCCGTCTTCCAGAAGGCCAGCACGGTGTCCAGGTCGCCGGCCGTGGCCGGACGCATACGAAGATCATCCATGGTCCGATCCCACCATCGGGCCCGGGGCGCCGCAGGAGTTTCCGGTATGTGGACGCCGTACGCGGTCACTCGTGCGCGATCGCGTCCAGCACGTTCATCCGTGAGGCGCGCAGTGCGGGCAACAGCGCCGCCACGACCCCCACCACCGCCGAGCCGATCACCACCGCGACGATCGTGCCCCAGGGGATCGCCAGCGCCGTCATGCCCTGCAGGGCCAGCACCTGCTGGGCGCACACGCCCCACACCAGCCCCAGCGCGAGCCCGAGGACGGCGCCGAACACGGCGATCACCACCGACTCCAGCCGGATCATCCGGCGCAACTGGCGCCGGGCCAGCCCGATGGCCCGCAGCAGCCCGATCTCCCGGGTCCGTTCCACCACCGACAGGGCGAGCGTGTTCACGACGCCGAGCACCGCGATGACGATCGCGAGGCCGAGCAGGGCGTACACGAGGTACAGCAGGACGGCGATCTGGTCGTGCACCAGCTCCTTGTAGTCGGCGACGTCCCTGACCTGCACCTGCGGATACGGCTCGAGGGCCTTCTCCAGAGCGGCCCGCAGCGCGTCCGCGTCCGTGCCGGGGGCGCCGTTCACGTACACGGCCGCGTCCTGGCCGCCCGGCGCGTACTTCTCCAGCGTGGCCAGGCCGAAGAACACACCGCCCTGGGTGCCGAACCCCTCGGTGGACTCCTGGTCGGTGAGGGCGCTGACCGTGAGGCGCGCCTGACGGCCGCCCTGGAACTCGACGGGCACCGCGCTGCCGACCCGTACCCCGTGCTCCTCGGCGAACTCCCGGTCCATCCCGAGATGCCCGTCCGCGAGCGCGGCGGCCGTGTCCCCGCGCGCGTAGGTGAGATGGGCGACCTCGTCGAGTTCGGGCTCGTACCCGGCGGCGGTGGTCCGCACCCGGTCGCCGTCGGGCAGCCGCAGCGCGATCGTCGTGACCTGCGAGCGGACGACCAGCCCCACGCCCTCCGTGCCGCGGATCCGGTCGGTGATCTCCCGGGGGAAGGGCACGAAGTTGCCGTCCTGCACGACGAAGTCGGCGCCGAGCGTCTTGTCGATCTGCTGGTCGAACGACTGTGTCATCGAGGCGCTGGCCACCGACATCCCGCCGACCAGGGCGAGCCCAATCATGAGCGCCGCCGCGGTGGCCCCCGTACGGCGCGGGTTGCGCAGGGCGTTGCGCTGGCTCATCCGGCCGACCGGCCCGAACAGCGCCGGGAAGGCGCCGCCGAGCACCCGGATGACGGGACGCACCAGCAGCGGACCCGCGACGACCGCGGCGACCAGCGTGAGCAGGATGCCGAGGCCCAGCAGGGACGCGGCCGTCGACGTCTCCGAGGACACGGCGGCACCCACCAGCGCGGCCGCCCCCGCCGCCCCGACCACCGAGCCCGCCACCGCGCGCAGCCGCAGCGGCCGCCCCACGTCCGCGATCTCCGCGTCCGCCAGGGCCGCCATCGGCGACACCCCGGCCGCCCGCCGGGCCGGGAGATACGCGGCGACGAACGTGACGCCCAGCCCGACGACGTACGCGGCCACCGGGGTGCCCCAGCCGATCACCATCTCGCCGGTCCTGATGCGCATGCCGAGCAGGCCCATCAGCTCGATCAGACCGATCGCGAGGCCGATGCCGGCCGCCAGCCCCGCCGTCGAGCCGAAGAGCCCCAGCAGCAGGGCCTCGGTGAGGACCGAGCGCCGCACCTGGCGGCGGTCCGCGCCGAGCGCGCGCAGCAGCCCCAGCTCCCGGGTGCGCTGGGCGATCAGCATGGAGAACGTGTTGACGATCAGGAACACGCCCACCAGGACGGCGACCCCGGCGAAACCCAGCATCACGTACTTGATGACGTCGAGGAACGTGCCGAGCCGCTCGACGTCCGACTTGGCCTGCTCGTCGGCGGTGCGCAGCTCGTAGGCGTCGGCGTCGGCGCCGAGGGCCTGCACGACCCGCCGCTTCAGCTCCGGGTCCGGGACGCCGTCGGCCGCGTCCACGGAGACGGAGGTGGCCGCGTCCGGGTCGCCGAGCAGCCGCTTCTGGGCGGTCGCCGTGTCGAAGAAGACCAGGGCCGCACCGGGGTTGGTGGTGGTGAAGGTCGCGATGCCGACGACCCGCACCGGGAAGGAGCCCCGCGGCCCGATGACCGTGAGCCGGTCGCCGACCCGCACGTCCGTCCGATCGGCGGTGTCGGCGTCGAGCATCACCTGTCCGTCGCCGCGCGGCGCGTGCCCGGAGGTGAGTTCCACGGGGCTGCGGTCCGTCGGGTTCCAGACGGCGGCCAGGGTCGGCGCGCCCGACGTCGGGCTGACCCGCTCGCGGTCCGCGTCGACGACGGTGATGCCGTCCACGTCGACCTCTGCGCGGGCCGCCGCGACACCGTCCACCCGGGCGAGGTGGCCGGCGAGCGCGGCCGGCAGCGTCGGGGTGCGCCCGGAGGGGATCGTCTCGTCGAAGGACTCCTTCGGGGTGACGGTGACGTCCGCGGCCGTCGATGCGAACAGGCGGTCAAAGGTACGGCCGACGGTGTCCGAGAAGATCAGGCTGCCCACGACGAACGCCACTGACAGGAGCACCGCCAGCGCGGACAGCGCCAGCCGCCCCTTGTGGGCGAGGAAGCTCCTGAGCGTCGCCTTGAGCACCGGTCAGCCCTTTCCGAGAGCCGGGCCCTCCCCGGCCTCGACGCCGCCCGGAGCGCGCCCGCCGTCCTCGGACGCGCCGCGGATCACGTCGAACCGCTTCATCCGCTCCAGCACGGCCTCCGCCGTGGGCTGCGGCATCTCGTCGACGATCCGCCCGTCGCCGAGGAAGAGCACCAGGTCGGCGTGGGCGGCGGCGCCCGGGTCATGGGTGACCATGACGACCGTCTGCCCCAGCCGGTCGACGGCCTCGCGCAGGAACCCGAGCACCTCCAGGCCCGCCCGCGAGTCCAGGTTTCCGGTGGGCTCGTCGGCGAAGATCAGCTCCGGGCGCGAGGCGAGCGCGCGGGCGCAGGCGACACGCTGCTGCTGGCCACCGGACAGCTGGGAGGGCCGGTGCCGCAGCCGGTCACGCAGCCCGAGCGTGTCGATGACCTGGTCCAGCCACGCCTCGTCCGGTCTGCGGCCGGCGATGTCCATGGGCAGGGTGATGTTCTCCGCCGCCGTCAGCGTCGGGATGAGGTTGAACGACTGGAACATGAACCCGATCCGGTCCCGCCGCAGCCGGGTCAGCTCACGGTCCTTCAGCCCCGTGATCTCGGTGTCGCCGAGCCAGACCCGGCCCGCCGAGACGTCGTCCAGACCGGCCAGGCAGTGCATCAGCGTGGACTTCCCGGACCCCGAGGGCCCCATCACCGCGGTGAACCGGCCGCGCGCGATGTCGACGTCCACCGCGTCGAGGGCGAGCACGGTGGTCTCGCCCGAGCCGTACGCCTTGGTCAGATCGCGGGCGCGGGCCGCCACCCCGCCGGCCGGCGCGGGACCCGGGACGTACTGCGCAGCTGCTGTGGACAAGGCCGCCTCCTCATGGGACGCCACGACGGCCGCCGGGACGCCGCTCCTTCTCGTCGCCGCCGAGCCTAATGTGATCCACCGCACACCGGGTATCCTCCTGCGGTGCCGCGCCGTCTCCGACCCAGGTGGGGGCCCCGAGACCGGTGTAAGGGGCACACTCCGCCGCCCGGGGACGCTTGCCGTGCTAGCACCCGCGCGCTAGCTTCGAAGTATGGCGAAGACCCAGCTGAACGTGAGAGTGGACGAGGGCACGGCCCGCGCCGCCCGCGAACGCGCCCTGGCCCGCGGGATGAGCGTGAACCGCTATATCGAGGAGCTGGTCCGCCAGGACACCGGCGAGGTCGGTCATACGTTCGTGGAGGCCGCCGCGGACTTCATGAAGCAGTACGAGTCGGTGTTCGCCGACGAGTTCGGGGCCGACCGCGAGGGCCCGCGCGAAGGGCGCCACTGATCCGTTGAGCCAGCTGACCATCGATCTCGCCTGGCTGCTCATGGTCGCCGAGAAGCGCACACCGGGCGACCCCCGGGTCACCGACTGGGGTGCCCTCGTCGCCGCCGTCGCCCGCCATCAGGCCGAGATATTCGACGTCCCCGTGTACGACAGCCCGCAGGCCCGCGCGGCCTCACTGCTGCAACTCCTCGTCCACGTCCCCGCCCTGGAGCGCTCCAACGCGATGTTCGCCTCCGCGGTCGCCTACGCCTACCTCGTGGCCAGCGGCCTGAAGGTCGTCACCTCACCCGAGCAGGTGCGCGACCTCGCCCGTCTGGTGCACAGCGGCGAGGCGTCGGTCCAGGACATCGCGCGGGAACTGGAGAGCTGGAGCCTGTGATGGTCCTACCGCCCGGCTGACGCCTCGTCGGCCGGTGGCCGCCACGCCGTGCCCAGCGTGCAGTACGACGCCGGAAGGACCGGCCCGTTCTCCGGGACCATCAGCCGCCGGTACGGGCCGAGTTCGAAGCCGGCCTGCCGCAGCGCCGCCACCGGGTCGCGCGAGAGATGGCAGCCGCCGCTGACCAGCGGCCACACCGTCCGGTCCAGGACCCGCTGGGTGCGCAGCATCGCGGGCCCGCCGCCCCGGCCGTGCTCGAAGAACCGTACGGCTCCGCCGGGCCGCAGCACCCTGCGCACCTCCGCGAGGGCCCGCGGCACGTCCCGCACACTGCACAGCACCAGCGACAGCACCACCGCGTCGAAGCCCTCGCTCTTGACCGGCAGCGCCTCCGCCGTGCCCGGCACCACGTCCACGGGCACCTCGGCGCGCAGCGCGGCCTCCACGGCCAACCGCCGCAGCATGCGCTCCGGTTCGATGGCGACGACCTCGGAGACGGTGCTCGGATAGTGGGTGAAGTTCAGGCCGTTCCCGGCGCCGATCTCCAGCACCCGGCCCGACAGCCCGCCCAGCAGCCGCTCCCGGATCCGGGCCAGGCCCATCCGGGTCTCGGCGCCGACGCTCGCCCGGGCGTAGTAGCGGGCGAACACCGGATGGTGCACGGCGTCGCGTGGACGGGTGCCCGCACGGGCGGAGCGCAGGGCCATGGGACCTCCCGGGAGAACGGGACTCACTCCCGATTCTCCCCCGAACGCGGCGGACGCACCCCCGCTTCACGCATCCGCCGCGCCCCTGCCCGCTCAGAGCCCCGCCCGCTTCGCGCATCCGCGCGTCCCTGCCCGCTCAGAGCCCGTCCGCTGCGTCAGGGCCCGTCCAGTGTGCGCCTCCGCTGAGTAAAGCCCCGCTCAGAGCCCCGTTGCTGTGCGCCCCCGTCGTGTCAGGGCCCGCTCAGCATCCCGTCCGGTTCGCGCATCCGCGCCTCCCTGCCCGGTCAGAGCCCGTCCCCCCGCCGCCTCAAGCGCCGCTCACAGCCCCGTCCGCTCCCGGAACGCGTCCGCGTCCCATCGGCCGAGCAGCCGGGGGGCCAGCCACTCCGGTGCGCAGGCGCGGAAGCCGGCGGACGGCAGCCCGCCCGCGCCCGCGGGCACCGCGCCGAGCAGCGGCGCCCCCGACACCTCCGGCAGGTCGGCCACATTGCACCGCGACGCCAGATCCGGTTCGCCTGGCCAGCTGCCGATGACCACACCGAGCAGGTCCAGCCCCCGGCGCCGCAGCTCACGGGCCGTCAGCTCGGTCGTGTTCAGGGTGCCCAGGCCGGCCGACGCCACCACCAGGACGGGTGCCGCCAGCAGCTCGGCCGCGTCCGCCAGGGTGCCGCCCGCCTCGTCGAAGCGGACGAGCAGCCCGCCGGCCCCCTCCACCAGCACCAGATCGTGCGCGGCGGCCAGCTTCGCGGCGGCCTCGGCGATCTCCGCCGGACGGACCGGTGCACGGCCCGCCCGCCGCGCCGCCGTCGCCGGAGCCAACGGCTCGGGATAGCGGGCGAGTTCGGCCGTCGTCACCGGACCGGCCAGCCGCGCGACCTCGGCCGCGTCACCGTCCTCGTCCGGTCCGACGCCCGTCTGCGCGGCCTTGAGCACCGCGACCGTACGGCCCGAGGCCAGCGCCGCCGCGGCCACCGCGGCGGTCGTGACCGTCTTGCCGACCTCCGTGCCCGTGCCCGTGACCATCAGTACCGGCATGTCAGCCCTCTCCCGCGGCCGCGCACACAGCGCGGGCGATCCGTGCGACGTCCGCGTCGCCCGTGACGTACGGCGGCATCGTGTAGACGAGGTCGCGGAACGGGCGCAGCCACACGCCCTCGCGCACGGCGGCCGCCGTCGCCGCCCGCATGTCCACCTCGTGGTCCAGCTGGACGACGCCGATCGCGCCGAGGACCCGTACGTCCTTGACGCCCGGCAGGTCAGCCGCGGGCGCCAGACCGGCCCGCAGGCCCGCCTCGACGCGCCGGACCTCGGCCTGCCAGTCCTGGCCGAGCAGCAGCTCGATGGACGCGCAGGCCACGGCGGCCGCCAGCGGGTTGCCCATGAACGTCGGGCCGTGGGCGAGCACCGGGACCTCGCCGCGCGAGATGCCGTCGGCGACGCGGGATGTGCACAGCGTCGCCGCCATCGTCATATAGCCGCCGGTCAGGGCCTTGCCCACACACATCACATCCGGCGTCACCGCCGCGTGGTCCGCCGCGAACAGCGCGCCCGTGCGCCCGAAACCGGTCGCGATCTCGTCGAACACGAGCAGCACGCCGTGCGCGTCGCACGCCTCGCGCAGCACGCGCAGATACGCGGGGGAGTGGAACCGCATCCCGCCCGCGCCCTGCACCACGGGCTCCACGATCACCGCCGCCAGTTCGTCCGCGTGCCGCTCGATCAGCGACCGCAGCCGTTCGGCGTACGCCTCGTCGTACTCGGCCGGGGGCGCGTCCGCGAACAGCTGGCGCGGGAGCACGCCCGACCACAGCTCGTGCATCCCGCCCTCGGGGTCGCACACCGACATCGGCTGCCAGGTGTCGCCGTGGTAGCCGCCGCGCCAGGTCAGCAGCCGCCGCTTGCCGGGCCGGCCCAGCGAACGCCAGTACTGCAGGCACATCTTGACGGCGACCTCGACGGAGACCGACCCGGAGTCGGCCAGGAAGACATGCTCCAGACCCTCGGGAGACATGTCGACAAGGTGCTTCGCCAGGCGTACGGCGGGCTCGTGCGTGAGTCCGCCGAACATCACATGGCTCATCCGCGCCAGCTGCTCGTGCGCCGCCTCGTTGAGCACCGGGTGGTTGTAGCCGTGGATGGCCGACCACCAGGACGACATGCCGTCGACCAGCTCGCCCGAGCCGTCGGCGAGCCGCAGCCGCACCCCGCTCGCCGACTCCACGACGAGCGGTTCGGCGCGGCCGGGCATCGGGCCGTACGGATGCCAGACGTGCCGCCGGTCGAGGTCCAGCAGCTCGGGCACGCTCAGAGCGGACATGCTCAGGCCGGGCAGATCAGGCATTGGGCGCGAGGTCCGTCCCGGCGCCCCGCCGCCGTACGGCGACCAGATCGGTGCGCGGCTCGGCGGCCGGCGCGGCGGGCTCGGCGGCGGCCGTACCGCACACCCCGCCGTCCGCGTGCGAACCGCAACCGGCGCCCTCGTGGGACCCGCATCCGCCGCCCTCGTGGGATCCGCAGCCCCCGCCCGCGTGCGAGCCGCAGCCGCCACCGCCCGCGGTCGCCCGGTGCTCCGGAAGGGTGACCTCGCCGGCGCCCTCCACCTCGAAGCCGGCGTCCGCGATCATCTCCAGGTCGGCCTTGCCGGCCTGGCCCTCGCTGGTGAGATAGTCGCCGAGGAAGATCGAGTTGGCCAGGTGCAGCGCGAGGGGCTGCAGGGTGCGCAGGTGCACCTCACGGCCGCCCGCGATGCGCACCTCGACGTCCGGGCACACGAACCGGACCATCGCGAGGATCCGCAGACAGCGCTGCGGGGTGAGGTTCCACTCCTTGGCGAGCGGGGTGCCCTCGAACGGGATCAAGAAGTTGACCGGCACGGAGTCGGGGTCCAGCTCGCGCAGCGCGTAGACGACGTCGACCAGGTCCTCGTCGCTCTCGCCCATGCCCGCGATCAGCCCGGAGCAGGCGGACAGACCGGCCGCGTGCGCCTTGTTCACGGTGTCCACCCGATCGGCGTACGTGTGGGTGGTCGTGATCTCCCCGTACGTGGACTCCGAGGTGTTCAGGTTGTGGTTGTAGGCGTCCGCGCCGGCCTCGCGCAGCCGCTCCGCCTGCCCGTCCGAGAGCAGCCCGAGACAGGCGCACACCTCGACGCCCTCGTTGCCGTCCTTGATGGCCTTGATGGTCTCCGAGACCCGGTCCACGTCCCGGTCGGTCGGGCCGCGCCCGGACGCCACGAGACACACCCGCTTGGCGCCACCCGCCAACCCGGCGGCCGCGGCCTGCGAGGCCTCGTCCGGCTTCAGCCAGGTGTACTTGAGGATCCCGGCGGTGGAGCCGAGCCGCTGCGAACAGTAGGAGCAGTCCTCCGGGCACAGGCCCGACTTGAGGTTGACGAGATAGTTCAGCTTCACCCGCCGGCCGAACCACTTCCGGCGCACCTTGCCGGCCGCGGCCACCACGTCGAGCAGGTCGTCGTCGGAAGTGGCGAGTACGGCGAGCGCTTCCTCGCGGGTCGGCAGTTCGCGCCGAAGCCCCTTGTCCACCAGCGTGTTCAGCAGGTCCATGGGAGCTGATCCTGACGTACGGAGGGGGCCGGAGCCAAGGTGAGTTTGCACAACCCTGTCGATTCGATGTGTGGGTATTGCCACACCGTGGGCGGCGGTCCCGGCCGCTAGTGTCTGTGCACTGCCTACAAAAGCCCGGAGGAGCCATGGCGTTCGGCTGGATCGACGGACAGGCGGACCAGCGCCGCCGCGCCGGACTGGTACGGACCCTGCGGCCCCGCCCCGCCGACTCCCCGCTCCTCGACCTCGCGAGCAACGACTACCTGGGCCTGGCCCGGCACCCCGAGGTCGTCGAGGGCGCCGCGCGCGCCGCGCGCACCTGGGGCGGCGGCGCGACCGGCTCCCGGCTCGTCACCGGCACGACGGAACTGCACACGGAGCTGGAGCACGAGCTGGCCCGCTTCTGCGGCTTCGAGGCGGCCCTCGTCTTCTCCTCCGGCTACGCGGCCAACCTCGGCGCGGTCACCGCGCTCGCGCCGCACGGCTCACTGATCGTGTCGGACGCGGGCAACCACGCCTCGCTCATCGACGGCTGCCGGCTGTCCCGGGGCAGCACGCAGGTCGCCGCCCACGCCGACCCGGACGCCGTCCGCAAGGCGCTGCGCACGCACGACGGCCGCGCCGTGGTCGTCTCCGACACCGTCTTCTCGGTCGACGGCGACGCCGCCCCGCTGGCCGCCTACGCCGATGTGTGCCGGGAGCACGGCGCCGGGCTGGTCGTGGACGACGCGCACGGTCTCGGGGTCCTCGGCGACGGAGGCCGGGGCGCCCCGTACGCGGCGGGGCTCGCGGGCGCGCCGGACGTCGTCGCGACCGTCACGCTCTCCAAGTCGCTCGGCAGCCAGGGCGGTGCCGTGCTGGGCCCCGCCCGGGTGATCGACCATCTGGTCAACGCGGCGCGGACGTTCATCTTCGACACCGGTCTCGCCCCGGCGGCGGCGGGCGCGGCCCTGGCGGCGCTGCGGCTGCTGGACCGGGAGCCCGAACGGGCCGCGCGGGCGCGGGCGGTGGCGGGCGAGCTGCACACCCGGCTGACGGCCGCGGGTCTGGAAGCGGTGCGTCCGGACGCCGCGGTCGTCTCCGTGCGGGCGCCGTCCCCGGAGGGGGCCGTGCGGTGGGCCGCCGAGTGCCGTGCGGCGGGTCTCGCCGTGGGCTGCTTCCGTCCGCCTTCCGTGCCTGACGGCGTCTCACGGCTGCGGCTGACCGCCCGCGCGGACCTCTCCGAGGGGCAGATCGAACGCGCTGTACAGGTCATCGGTACGACACGACCATGAGTCGGCGTGACACGGCCGGGCGGAACCGGGACGGGCAGAAACGATCAGAAACGGTCAGGACTGGAGTGCGGCCGTGAAGCCCGCCCAGCTCTCGGGGGAGAAGAGCAGCGCGGGGCCGGCCGGATCCTTGGAGTCGCGCACGGCCAGCAGGCCGGTCCAGGGGCCCGCGTGCGGCCGGGCCGTCTCGACACAGTTGTTCGCCCCGGTGCTGTAGCTGCTGCGCAGCCACCGTGCGTCCGGGAGTTCGGTGCTCGACCTGAGGTTCCGAGGCAGTGCGGTCATGGTGCCTCCTTACGCGCCGCCACCTATCGCGGCGATGTGATCCAGCGATTCCTCGGGCGAAAGGGCGTGGAGCCGAAGGGTGTCGAAGGCCTCCGTGTAGGCCTGGAGGTCTTCTTTCCGTTCGAGATAGAGGCTACTCGTCAAGTGGTCGAGAACAACCACATCCAGATCAGAAGTGCTCGAAAATGAGAAGATAACGAAAGGCCCGGTGACGCCGACATGCTCACCGGCCGTGAACGGCAGCACCTGCAGGGTGACTTGGGGCAGCCGCGCCGCCTCCACCAGCCGCTCCAGTTGCCGCCGCATCACCTCGGGACCGCCGACCTCCCGGCGCAGCACCGCCTCGTCCAGCACCGCGCTGAACCGCAGCGGCGGATCGGCCCGCAGCACCTCCTGCCTGGCCAGCCGCACCGCGACCAGCGCGTCGATCCGGTCGTCGGTGCCGTCGTCCGTCCCGCCCGTCGCCGCCCGGGTCACCGCCCGCGCGTACTCGGGCGTCTGCAACAGGCCGGGCACCACGGACGTCTCCAGCGTGCGCATCGCGCTCGCCTGGGACTCCAGACTGATGAAATCCCGGTACGCCGGCGGCAGGACGCCCCGGTAGGCGTGCCACCAGTGGTGCCGCCCGGCGGCGTCGGAGCCGGCCAGCGCCAGCAGCACCTCCCGCAGCCGCGCGTCCCGGACACCGTAGGCGTCGAGCAGCAAGCGCACATCGGCCGGTTTCACCCCGCTGGCACCGGTCTCGATACGGCTCACCTTGGACTGGTGCCAGCCCACCAGGCGGGCCGCCTCCCCACTGGTGAGCCCGGTCCCGGTGCGTAACGCACGCAGTTCCGCGCCCAGTTTCCGGCGGCGTACCGCCGGGCCGTGCTGCATGGGCAACTCCTTACTCCGACCGGGCCGCCCAAATACGGTCTGCCGTCGCAGAGTTCACCGCTTCGAGCGACAGATATATGCATATCTTGGCGGATCGCCACCCGTGACCGCCGCGGTGATGGCAGTCTGGCGGCGAAGCACCAGTCCGGGACCGTACTCGAACCCTCCGCTCCGTGTCGGACTGCGGTCCCGTGGGAAAGGGACGACGTCGCCATGGCAGACCATCTGGAAGCATCCGTCACTCTGCCGAGCGATCCCGCCTCGGTCTCCGCGGCCCGGTCCTATGTGGTCACCACACTCGCCGAGTGGGGACTGCCGTCGGACACGGACACGGCGGACACCATCCGGCTCATCGTCTCCGAACTCACCACCAACGCGGTACAGCACACCCTCGGGCAGTCGCCCACCTTCACGGTGGACCTCGAGCTCGACCGTGACGAGCAGCTGCGCATCGGGGTGACCGACAGTCATCCCCGGTTCCCCAAACGGCTTCCGGCCGCCGTCCAGCAGGACAACGGCCGGGGCATGGTGATCATTCGCTGGCTGACCGCCGAGTGCGGCGGCCGGCTCCGGGTGTGGCCGACCCGTGAGGGCGGCAAGACGGTCTCCATCGAGCTGCCGTGGACCGTACCGGCCTCGCCGGTCACGGTCGCGACGCCGCAGGACCCCCCCTCACAGCCCCGCGGGGCGCCCCACCGGGCGCCCCGCGGCCCGCTCCGCCCCCGTCGGCCCCGGGAGGGTGCCGGCGGGGGTGGGGGCGCCGTCGGCGCCCCCACGAGGGTCACTTGACCCGGCCGTACCAGACGCTCCTGGTCCAGATCTTCTGCAGCCGGACCACGTCACCGCTCTTGGGGGAGTGCCAGATCTTGCCCTTACCCGCGTAGATGCCCACGTGGTAGACGTACGACCCCGAGTGGAAGAACACCAGGTCCCCCGCCTTGCGGTTCGAGGCGGAGATGTGGCGGGTCTTGTTGTACTGCTGGGCCGCCGTGCGGGGCAGCTTCTTGCCGGCCTTCTTGAACGAGTACAGCGTGAGCCCGGAGCAGTCGAACCGGTTCGGCCCCGTGGCGCCCCACTTGTACGGGGAGCCCTTCTTCGAGGCCGCGATCTGAAGTGCCTTCGTCGCCGGTGTGGCGGCCTCCGCCTCCGAGGCGAGACCGGGCGTCACGATCGAGCCGCCCACCGCGGCGAGAGTGAGGGCCGAGGCCGTACCGGCCCTGGCCATGAGCGACGGGACACGATTGAGCGCAGTCATGCGCAACCCTTCGTCAGCCGCCTGTGAAGGATGACCTGTCGGATTCGGGCTGGCGAAGTTGCCCGGCCGCAATGTCGCGGCTTCACCCCAAGGGTTGCTCGGTTCGAACGAACGTCCGTACCGGCGACCCGTCTTGCTCGGGTCCTCCACTCCTGCCGATCCACTCCTGTCGACCGGTCATCCGGGCGGCGGCAGGACTCGGCGTCCGCCCGGATCGCCCCGCCGCTGCGGCGGGGTCTTGTCGTCAGTCAGGGATCTTGGCGCACGGAAGAACGAAAATCCCAACGGAACCGGGGATTTGTGGTGTTACTCACCACTCACCCGTTCGGGTGGACGCTACTGCGTTCGAGGACGGCGACGGATACCCGATGAGCCCCGGACCAGCGGCGGAAGGCTCAACCCGGGCTGCGCGTCCCGTCCCTGACGCAAGCCGTTCGAGCGCGTGGACGGAGTGCGGAATACGCCGATGGGGGGTACGCCATTCGGTCCGTTTCGGCGTGTCGGCGGACGTTCGGAGCCGGGCGGCGTGTCCCGGACGCGGCTGTGGCGCCGTCAACTGTCGGAGCGCGGCACCGGCGTGGCACGAGCCGCGCGGCGCCGCCCGTCCGGGACGCGCGGCGCACGCTCCAGCGCCCGTGCGCACGGTCCCGTCCCGCCCGACGGCGCGTCAGCGCCGGCGCGCCCCCCGGGTGACGGCCGATCAACTCGTCCGCCGGAACCGGGACGTACGGCCGTTCGCGTGGTCACGCCGCGGGAAACGCCGAGGCCGTGCGCCCCCGTCCGCTACAGCGGGGGCGCACGGCCGGTTCGCGGGGCCGGGTCAGGCGGCGGTGGCCGGTTCCCGGGCGGGGGCCGGCTCCGGGCTGGTGGCGTCGGCCTTCAGACGGGCTCCGAGGAGGACCGCGCCGAGGCCGAGGGCGGCCCACCAGGTCAGGGTGAGGGCGGGGCCGACCGCCGCGGCGCCGTCGAAGAAGGACACCGACCGGAGCAGGGTCGTGCCCGCGCCCGGCGGCAGCCACTGGCCGATCGTGCCGACCGGCTCCGGCAGCATCTGGGGCGCCGACGCCGCCCCGGAGAACGGGTTGCCGATCAGCATGACGGTGGCGGCCATCAAGCCGATGCCCGCCGGGCCGAGGAGGGCGGCGAGCCCGGCGACGGCGGCGCTCACGGCGAGGGCCATCAGCGCGAACACCCCGGCCTCCGCCCACCAGTCACCGGTGATCACGCCCAGCCAGCTGTGCGCCAGCGCGGCGGCGATCAGGCCGATCAGGGCGGCCACGCCCACGAGAGCGCCCGCGGCGCCCGGACCGCGCAGCCCCAGCAGGGTGACGGCGGCCCCCGCCGCCAGGCCGGCGAGGGCGAGCGGCAGCACGCTGGAGTTCAGGGCCGCGCCGCGCGGGTCCTTCTCGGGCGCGGGCACCACGTCGACGGTCTCCACCTGCGTCCCCTCGGCGGCCGCCTGTCCGGCCACCGCCTGCTGCAGCAGCTGGGCCACGGCCGGGCTCGCGGCGGACGCGGTCAGCAGCTTCGGCCCCTGGGGCGTCACCACGACCGCGCCGTACACGTCCCGGTCCTCGATGGCCTCGCGGGCGGCCGGCTCGTCGGCGTAGCGGTGCACGTCGAACGCGCCGTCGTGGGCGGACAGCTGCCGCTCCACCTGCGTCACGGCCGCGGCGGGCCCCGCCACGCCGAGCGGGAGGTCGCGCGGCGCGGTGCGGGCGGCCGGCCAGGCGAACGCCCACAGCGCGAGGGCGGCCAGTACGGGGACGAGCACGACCACCGCGACCAGGCGCCGGGGTGCGGGCTTCCTGGGCGGTGTGGCGGACGGCGAGGACATGGGATCTCCCGTGATCTCAAAAAGAAGGATCGTTCGTTTTTGGTGATCCCACCGTGCTCCCCGATGTCGGCGCTTGTCAAGAAGGAATGTTCGTTTTAGCTTGAGGACATGGCCCGCGTATCCCAGGAACACCTCGACGCACGCCGCCGCCAGATCCTCGACGGCGCCGCCCTCTGCTTCGCCCGCAACGGCTTCCACGCCACCTCGATGCAGGACGTGCTCAAGGAGGCCGACCTCTCGGCGGGGGCCGTCTACCGCTACTTCAAGGGCAAGGAGGAGCTGATCGGCGCGATCGTCGCCGAGGTGCTCGGCTCGGTCCGCGCGGCGTTCGAGGAGGCCGCCCGGCAGAGCCCGCCCCCACCGCCGGACGAGCTCGTCGCCTATGTCCTCGGCCACACCCTCGCCGCCCGCGAGTCCCTGGTCGTCGACGGCAGGCCCGCCTTCCCCCGGCTCGTCGTCCAGGTGTGGACGGAGACCCTGCGCAACGACGAACTCGCCGCCATCCTGCGCGAGGGCTACGGCTCGGTGCGCGCCGCCTGGGCCCGGATCGTCGAGGGCTACCAGGAGGCCGGGCTGATGCGGAAGGACGTGGACCCGGACCATGTCGCCCGCACGATGATCGCCTCCGTGCTCGGCTTCATCGCCCAGCAGTCCCTGTTCGGGCCCGCGCCCGTGGACGTCCTGCAGCAGGGTCTGCGCGCCCTGATGAGCATGCGGTACGACGACGCCGCCCCCTCCGGCCCCGCGCGGGGTTAACGCGCCCGAAACGCGGTCCAACTAGCCTGCCGACCCACGTCGTCGGGCCCCCGCCCGAGGGCGTCGGCAACCGGACCCCGCAGGTCCGGAGCGAGGACTGTGAGGTGGGACGCCGTGCAACTGACCCCGCACGAGCAGGAGAGGCTGCTCATCCATGTGGCGGCCGACGTCGCCGAGAGGCGCCGGGCCCGCGGGCTCCGGCTGAACCACCCCGAGGCCGTCGCCCTCATCACGGCGCACATCCTGGAGGGCGCCCGCGACGGCCGTACGGTCGCCGAGCTGATGTCCTCCGGCCGGACCCTGCTCACCAGGGACGACGTCATGGAGGGCATCCCCGAGATGATCCACGACGTCCAGGTCGAGGCGACGTTCCCCGACGGGACCAAGCTCGTCACCGTCCACGACCCGATCGTCTGAGGGCGGCCATGATTCCTGGGGAAGTCCTGTTCGCCGAGGGCCCGATCGCATACAACGAGGGCCGCGAGATCACCCGGCTGACCGTCCTCAACGCCGCCGACCGGCCCGTCCAGGTCGGCTCCCACTACCACTTCGCCGAGGCCAACCCCGGCCTGCGCTTCGACCGCGCCGCGGCCCGCGGCAAGCGGCTGAACGTCGCGGCCGGCACCGCCGTGCGCTTCGAGCCCGGCATCCCCGTCGACGTCGAACTCGTCCCCCTCGCCGGCGCCCGTGTGGTGCCCGGACTGCGCGGGGAGACCGGAGGTGCCCTCGATGCCTGAGATCTCCCGCGCCGCCTACGCCGACCTGTTCGGGCCGACCACCGGTGACCGCATCCGGCTAGCCGACACCGATCTGCTGATCGAGATCGAGGAGGATCGTTCCGGCGGCCCCGGACGCGCCGGTGACGAGGCCGTGTTCGGCGGCGGCAAGGTCGTCCGCGAGTCCATGGGCCAGTCCCGGGCCACCCGCGCGGACGGCACCCCGGACACGGTGATCACAGGAGTGGTGATCGTCGACCACTGGGGGATCGTCAAGGCCGACCTCGGCATCCGCGACGGCCGGATCACCGGCATCGGCAAGGCCGGCAACCCCGACACCATGGACGGCGTCCACCCGGACCTCGTCATCGGTCCCGAGACCGAGATCATCGCGGGCAACGGCCGGATCCTCACCGCCGGCGCCATCGACGCGCACGTCCACTTCATCTGCCCGCAGATCGCCGACGAGGCGCTCGCCTCCGGCATCACCACCCTCGTCGGCGGCGGCACCGGCCCCGCCGAGGGCTCCAAGGCGACGACCGTCACGCCGGGCCCCTGGCATCTGGCCCGGATGCTGGAGGCGATGGAGCAGTACCCGCTCAACATCGGTCTGCTGGGCAAGGGCAACACCGTCTCGCACGAGGCGATGCTCTCCCAGATCCGGGGCGGCGCCGTCGGGCTGAAACTCCACGAGGACTGGGGCTCGACCCCGGCCGTCGTCGACGCGTCCCTCACCGTCGCCGACCGGACCGGCGTCCAGATCGCCATCCACACGGACACCCTGAACGAGGCCGGTTTCGTCGGCGACACCCTCGCCGCCATCGGCGGACGCGGCATCCACGCGTACCACACCGAGGGCGCGGGCGGCGGGCACGCGCCGGACATCATGACCGTGGTCTCCGAGCCGCACGTCCTGCCCAGCTCCACCAACCCGACCCGCCCCTACACCGTCAACACCGCCGAGGAACACCTCGACATGCTGATGGTGTGCCACCACCTGAACGCGGCCGTGCCCGAGGACCTGGCCTTCGCCGAGTCCCGCATCCGGCCGTCCACGATCGGGGCCGAGGACGTCCTGCACGACCTCGGCGCCATCTCGATCATCTCCTCCGACTCCCAGGCCATGGGCCGCGTCGGCGAGGTCGTCCTGCGCACCTGGCAGACCGCGCATGTGATGAAGCGACGGCGGGGCGCCCTGCCCGGCGACGGCCGCGCCGACAACCACCGCGTACGCCGGTATGTCGCCAAGTACACGATCAACCCCGCGCTCGCGCAGGGCCTCGCCCGCGAGATCGGCTCCGTCGAGACCGACAAGCTCGCCGACCTCGTGCTCTGGGAACCCGCCTTCTTCGGCGTCAAGCCGCTCCTCGTCATCAAGGGCGGGCAGATCGCCTACGCGCAGATGGGCGACGCCAACGCCTCCATCCCGACGCCGCAGCCGATCCTGCCCCGACCGATGTTCGGCGCGACCGGCCGGGCACCGGCCGCGAACTCGGTCAACTTCGTGGCCCCGCTCGCCCTCGAGGACGGGCTCCCCGAACGCCTCGCGCTCGGCAAGCGGTTCATGGGCATCGAGTCGACGCGCGGCGTCACCAAGGCCGACATGCGCGAGAACGACGCCCGGCCCGACGTCCGCATCGACCCGGACAGCTTCGCCGTGCACATCGACGGCGAGCTGGTGGAGGCCGCGCCCGCCGCCGAACTGCCCATGGCCCAGCGTTACTTCCTCTTCTGAGGGCCGGCCGACGATGACACGCGCCACGCTTCTCGTCCTGGCCGACGGCCGCTTCCCCGCCGGGGGACACGCCCACTCCGGCGGTGCCGAGGCGGCCGTCCGCGCCGGGCGGATCACCGGCGCCGCGAGCCTGGAGGACTTCTGCCAGGGCCGGCTGCACACGGCCGGGTTCGTCTCGGCCGCGCTCGCGGCGGCCGCCGCGGCCGGACTGGACCCGGTGGAGCTGGACGCGGCGGCCGACGCCCGTACGCCGTCACCGGCGCTGCGGACCGCCGCGCGCAGGCTCGGCCGGCAACTGCTGCGGGCCGGCCGCGCGACCTGGCCGTCACCCGAACTCGACGCGCTCGCCGCCCGGTTCCCCAAGGGCGCGCACCAGCCCGTGGTCCTCGGCACCGTCGCCCGCGCCGCGGGTCTCGACGCGCCCGACGCGGCGTACTGCGCGGCGTACGAGGGCGTGAGCGGGGCCGCCACGGCGGTCGTACGGCTGCTCAGCCTCGACCCCTTCGAGGCCACGGCCGTGCTGGCGCGGCTCGCCCCGGAGCTGGACCGCGTCGCGGACCGGGCCGTGGAGGCGGCCCGGCGCGCGGCGGACGAAGGCGTCGACGCCCTGCCCGCGGCCTCCGCGCCCCTGCTGGAGATCGCGGCGGAGGCCCACGCGGCCTGGCCGGTCCGCCTCTTCGCCTCCTGACCCGACCGTTCCCGACCCGACGGCCCTTCCGCACCCGGGCCGCCCCACCCACAGGAGCCGTGATCCATGCACCTCGACCACACTCACGACGGCCCCGCCGCCCTCAGCGCCGACGCGCGCCGCCCCGACGGCTCCCGCCGCGCCCTGCGCCTCGGTCTCGGCGGTCCCGTCGGCTCGGGCAAGACCGCCACGGTCGCCGCCCTGTGCCGGGAGCTGCGCGAGGAGCTGTCCCTCGCCGTCGTCACCAACGACATCTACACCCGCGAGGACGCCGAGTTCCTGCTGCGCGAGGCCGTTCTGCCGCCGGAGCGGATCACCGCCGTCGAGACGGGTGCCTGCCCGCACACCGCCATCCGGGACGACATCTCCGCGAACCTGGAGGCCGTGGAGGACCTGGAGGACGAGGTCGGTCCGCTCGACCTGATCCTCGTGGAGTCCGGCGGGGACAACCTCACCGCGACCTTCTCCAAGGGGCTCGTGGACGCCCAGATCTTCGTGATCGACGTGGCGGGCGGCGACGACATCCCCCGCAAGGGCGGCCCCGGCGTCACCACGGCCGACCTGCTCGTCGTCAACAAGACGGACCTCGCCCCGTACGTCGGCTCCGACCTGGCGCGGATGGCGGCGGACGCCAAGGCGCAGCGGGCCGAACTCCCCGTCGTGTTCCAGTCGTTGAGGAGCGAGCCGGGGGTCCGGGACGTCGCCGACTGGGTGCGGGCGCGGCTCGCCGCGTGGACGGCGTGAGCGCCGGGGTACGGGCCCGCGCCCGGATCGTCGCCCGGCCGGACGGACGGGGCGGCACCGCCCTGCCGGTCCTCGACGGCGACGGGCCGCTCGCGCCGCGGCGGACGCGGGGCGCAGGCGGCGAGGCGCGCGTGCTGATCGTCGGCGCGATGAGCGGGCCGCTCGGCGGCGACCACTTCACCGTCGGCGCGGAGGTACTGGCCGGGGCGAGCCTCCGTGTCGGTTCGGCGGCCGCCACCCTCGCACTGCCGGGGCAGGGCAAGGGCGGCGCCCGCTACGACGTCCGTCTCTCGGTGGCCGACGACGCCGAACTGCGGTGGCTGCCGGAACAGTTGATCTGCGCACGCGGCAGCGACCTGACCGTGACGACCGAGGTCGACGTCGGTGCCACGGGACGGCTCGTGCTGCGCGAGGAGCAGGTGCTCGGACGGGTGGGGGAGGAGCCGGGGCGCCTGGCGAGCCGGATCCGGGTGCGGGTCGCGGGGCGGGTCGTCCTCGACCAGGAGCTGGAGTGCGGCCCCGCCGCTCCGAGCGGCTGGGACGGGCCCGCCGGTCTCGGCGGCCACCGCGCGGCCGGGCAACTCATCGTCGTACGGCCCGAGTTCGCCGCCTCTCCGGTCGCGCCCCGGGTGCTGGGGGAGAGCGCCGCCGTCCTGCCGCTGGCCGGACCGGCGGTCCTGGTCAGCGCGGTCGCGCCGGACGCGCTGCGGCTGCGCGGGACGCTCGACGAGGCCCTGGCCCTGCTCGGTCAGGCGCCCCCGGTCATCTGAGGGGCAGCCGGGGGAAGCGCCGGCCCTGCTCGGCCTTGGCGGCGGTCTCCTCGGCCTTCGCGACGGCGGCGTACTGGTCGACGTACTCCTGCTCGGAGAGCGACAGGATGGCGTACATGATCTCGTCGGTGACGGCCCGCAGGATCGCCTTCTCGTTCTCCATCCCGGCGTAGCGGGAGAAGTCGAGCGGCTCGCCGAAGCGGATGGTGACGGGGTGGATGTTCGGGATGACCTTGCCCGGCGGCTGGGCCTCGAACGTGCCGATCATCGCGCACGGGATCACCGGCACCCCGGCCTTCAGCGCCATCACGGCGACGCCGACCTTGCCCTTGTAGAGACGGCCGTCGTGCGAGCGGGTGCCCTCGGGGTAGATGCCGAGCAGTTCGTCCTTCCGCAGCACCCCGAGACCCTCGCGGATCGCGGCCTGGCCGGCCTCCTTGCCGGTGCGGTCGACCGGGATCTGCCCGGCGCTGCGGAAGAAGGCCGCCGTCAGCCGGCCCTTGATGCCGGGGCCGGTGAAGTACTCCTTCTTGGCGAGGAACGTGATGCGCCGCTTGAGGAT
The DNA here is from genome assembly GCF_018070255.1 of Streptomyces sp. RK62. Lineage (NCBI taxonomy): Bacteria > Bacillati > Actinomycetota > Actinomycetes > Kitasatosporales > Streptomycetaceae > Streptomyces > Streptomyces sp. RK62. The sequence goes on from NZ_JAGPYD010000025.1 coordinate 24,132, forward strand.
CGCAGGCATCAGGAAGTGGTCCGAGAAGGACAGATGGTTACCGGCGACGATGGCCGCGCCCGTGCTCGGCACATGCTCCAGACCCTCGATACGAGGCCGGAACACCAGTCGCAGCAACGGGCCCAGCAACACGTATTTGAGGACGTAGTAGAACAAAGGGGCGCTCCTCACTCGGGTGGATCAGCTCGGGCCGCCATGTACTGGCAGGTCAGCCAGCGTGCCGTGGGGGTGTCAGTGTAGGCGCCGGGCCGGACCGCCGGAACCGGCGCGGACCGGCGGCGTCCCGGCACATGACGGCACGTCAGCAGGCGGACGGACGGCGGGTGTCGCGGGTGGGGAGGACCGCCGGACCAGCCTCGTCCCCGGGGCCCGCGCGCGGCAAGCCGATCCTGGGCTTTGGCGTGATCACGGCGGCCGGGGGGTGTCTGAGCGGCGGACCCGCCCGGCCGTACCGGAGCCGCCCGACCCGCATCACAGCCGCACGATGACCAGGGCCGTGTCGTCCGTGGCGCCGCCCGGCGGCAGCAGCTCCAGCAGGACGGCGTCGGCCAGTTCCTCGGGGGTGTCGGTGCGGTGCTCGACCAGCGCGTCGGCGAGCCGGCCGAGTCCGACGTCGATGTCCTCCCGCCGGCGCTCGATCAGACCGTCCGTGTAGAGCGCCAGCGTCGCGCCGTCCCCGTACGCCGTCGCGGCCTGCGGACGCCGGATCGGGTCGGGCCGGGCGTCCAGCGGGGTGTCGGTGGCCTGGTCGAGGAACTCCACCCGGCCGTCGGCGTGCACCAGGACGGGCGGGGGGTGGCCGGCGCTGCTGTAGGCGATCGTCCGGGCGTCGAAGTCGATGAACGTCGTGACGGCGGTGGCCGATTCGGCCCCGTCCACGACGTGCGCGTACCGTCCGAGCACGTCCAGCGCCTGCGCCGGGCCGTCGGCCACCCGCGACGAGGCGCTCAGCGCGCTGCGCAGCTGCCCCATGACGCCCGCCGCCCGCAGTCCGTGCCCGACGACGTCGCCCACCGAGACCCCGATGCGGTTGCCGCCGACCAGGTCCACCAGGTCGTACCAGTCGCCGCACACGTTGAGCGCGCCGACCGCGGGCCGGTAGCGGACGGCCGTGCGGTGGTCGCCCACCTGCCGGCCGGCGGGCAGCATCGCCTCCTGGAGGGCCAGCGCCACCTCGCGCTCACGGGCGTGGGCCTGCCGCAGCCGTTCGTTGAGCTCCTGGAGCTCCCGGGCGCGCGTGTACAGCTCGGCCTCCAGGATCCGCGCCCGGCTGTCGCCGCCCGCGCCGCCCCGCACCCGGATGAGCTCGGTGACCTCCTCCACCCGGTGCAGGATGTACGCGACCTTTCCGTCCGGGCCGGCGACGGGCGCGTTGACGGGGCTCCAGTACCGCTCCTCCCAGTGCCCCGGGTTGCCCGCGTCCTCCACGTCGTAGCGCTGGAGCGCCATGGCGTCGCGCTCGCCGGTCTCCGTCACGCGCAGCATGGACGCCCGCACGTTGCTCATCCCGGTCGCGGCGGGGTTGTCGGGGTTGTCCGGGAACACATCGAAGATGTAGCGGCCGACGAGCTGCTCCCTGCTGCGCCCGGACAGCCGCTGGAAGTCGTCGTTGGCGTCGACGTAGATCAGATCGGTGTCCAGCAGGGCCACCATGCCGGGCAGCGCCTGGAAGACCGCCTTGTAGTCGACCTCGTCCATGGCACCCGCCTCACCGCCGTGATCAGACCAGTTTCGCACGTCATACGCCATATGTGCCGATGTTCCGTATCCGGTCCGGTCCGGTCCGGCAGGTCAGGGCGGGGCGTCCGTCAGCGACTGCTCGGCCCAGATGATCTTCCCCTCGGGGACGAACCGGGTCCCCCACTGCTGGGTGAACTGCGACACCAGCAGCAGCCCGCGCCCCCCTTCGTCCGTGGTGCGCGGATGACGCAGATGCGGCGCGGTCGCACCCCCGTCGTAGACCTCGCAGAACAGCGCGCGCTCCTTGATCAGGCGCAGCCGGATGGGGCCCGTGGCATACCGGATGGCGTTGGTGACCAGCTCGCTGACCACCAGCTCCGTCGTGAACGCCAGGTCGTCCAGGCCCCACTCCGCCAGCTGCCGGGACGCCGTCCGGCGGGCGTCGGCCACCCCGGCCGGGTCCGCGGGCAGATCCCACTCGGCGACCTGCCCGTCGCCGAGCACCCGGGTGCGCGCCATCAGCAGGGCCACGTCGTCGTACGGCCGGTCCGGGACCAGCGCGTCCACGACGGTCCTGCACTGCAGCTCCAGGGAGTCGGCCCGTTTCTCCAGGGCCTGCCGCAGCCGCTGCCGGTCGGCGTCCACGGTCCAGCGCGCCCCGGCGGCCAGCAGCCCGTCCGTGTGCAGGGCCAGGGTGCTGCCCGCCGCCAGCGCCAGCTCCACCGACTCGAAGGGCGAGCCGCCCACCCCGAGCGGCGGACCCTGCGGCAGGTCCACGAAGGCGACATGCCCGTCCGGCATCACCACCGCGGGTGCCGGATGCCCCGCGGCGGCCATCGTGCACGTCCCGTCCACCGGGTCGTACACCACGTAGACGCACCCGGAGCCGACCCCCAGCGTGTTGTCGGCCTCCGCCGTCCGCGACTCCACGCCCTCCTCCCGTGCCGCCCGCGCCACCAGGTCGTCGAGATGGGCCAGCACCTCGTCGGGCGGCAGGTCCAGCGCGGCCAGCGTCCGTACGGCCGTCCGCAGCCGCCCCATGGCCGCCGCGGCGTCGATGCCGTGCCCCGGCACCTCGCCCACGACGAGGGCCACGCGCGCGCCCGACAGGGGGATCACGTCGTACCAGTCGCCGCCGAGGCCGGTCAGCTCGTCGGCCGGGCGGTAGCAGGCGGACACCTCCAGGGCGTCCTGCTCCGGCAGCCGGTGCGGCAGCAGACTGCGCTGCAGGACCAGCGCCGCGTCCCGCTCCCGGGTGTAGCGCCGGGCGTTGTCGATGCAGACGGCCGCCCGGGACACCAGGTCCTCGGCCAGGCTGAGGTCGCCCTCCTCGAAGGGCTCCTGACGGTGGCGCCGGAAGAACGTGGTCAGGCCGAGGGTGACGCCCCGCGCGCGGATCGGCACGATCATCGCGCTCTGCAGCCCGAGCTCCAGGAAGATGGCGGTCCCGCCGCCCTGGGCGTGCTCCGCCCACGCCTCGCCCAGCGGGTCCAGCTTCGGCTCCCGCCAGGACCGCTCCGTCCTGAGGGTGCGGATCGGCGGCGACCCGGCCGGATAGGTGACCACCTCGCCGATGTCGACGACGGCCTCCGGCGCGCGCCGGCTGACCGAGCGGTACCCGGCGCGCCGCAGCGGCACCCGGCCCGCCTCGCCCGCAGGCTCGTCCGACGGCTCGCCGCCGCTGAGCACCGACTCCAGCAGGTCCACCGCGACCACGTCGGCGAGCCCGGGCACGGCCACGTCGGCCAGCTCCTGCGCGGTGCGCGTGACGTCGAGCGTAAGGCCGATGCGCTCTCCCGCCCGGTCGAGCAGGGCCAGACGCTGGCGGGTGCGGTGCCGGTCGGTGACGTCCTCGACCGTGTAGTACACGCCCATCGGGTTGCCGTTGCCGTCGTCGAGCCGGGTGAACGACATCATGTGCGCGGTCTCCCGCAGCGGCGCCGAACGGACCTGCCCGACGTGCTCGTAGCCGACGACGGGCTCGCCGGTGAGCAGCACCCGGCGGATCTGCGTCTCGATGTTCTCGGCGTCCAGGCCGGGCTGGATGTCCCCCAGCCGCAGCCCGAGCCGGGTGCTCGGGGGCCCGCCGCCGAACTGGGTGAGGGCGGGGTTCGACCAGACGAACCGCAGGTCGGTGTCGACGACGGCCACCCCGACGGGGGAGCGGGTGACCATCTGCTCCAGCACCTGCCGGCTCATGTCCCAGCCCGGCGCCTCCGCGAGCTCCGACAGGAGCATGAGCCGGCGTGTGGAACCGCCGGCGTCCAGGGCCTGCGTGACGCGGGCCATGAGCCGCAGCCGTGTCCCGTCGGCGCGCACCGCCGAGAGCAGCCCCGCCCAGCCGCCTTCCCGGCGGCACCGCTCCATCAGCTCCGGCACCCGGTCCGCGTCCGGCGCTGCGAGCACCGAGGCGACATCGCGGCCCACGATCCGTTCGGCGCTGTACCCCAGCAGCCGCTCGGCCTCCCGGGTCCACCCGGTGACCACGCCCCGGGCGTCGAGCAGTACAGGCACGGCGTCCGCCACGTCGAACCCCTGCCGGGCCACGCTCCGCTCGTCATCCGAACCCACGGCCGACCTCTCTGTCGCTGAGAGCGGTCTACCACCACTTGTCCCCATCTTCGCCCTTCCCCGCACCCGTGCCTCTTCGCGGGGGCCGTGCGTGTGGGAACGACGCCGCACGGCCGCCCGGGCGGGACCACCCGGGCAGCCGTACGGGGGAGGGCTAGGCGAGCACCTTCTCCAGGGCGCCCAGCGCGCCGCTCAGCTCGTCCGCCGTGATCGTCAGCGGCGGGGCCAGCCGGATCGTGGAGCCGTGGGTGTCCTTGACCAGGACGCCCTCGGCCATCAGCCGCTCACCGATCTCCCGGCCGGTGCCGAACGCCGGGTCGATGTCGACACCCGCCCACAGGCCGCGGGCACGGTAGCCGACGACACCCTTGCCGACGAGCGCCGCGAGACCGCCCCGCAGGACCACGCCGAGCTCGGTGGCCCGGCGCTGGAACTCACCGGTCTCCAGCAGTTCCACCACCGCCGTGCCGACCGCGGCCGCCAGCGGGTTGCCGCCGAACGTCGAGCCGTGCTCACCCGGCCGCAGCACGCCGAGCACGTCCCGGCGCCCGACGACCGCCGAGACCGGCACGATGCCACCCCCCAGCGCCTTGCCCAGCAGCACCAGGTCCGGCACGACCGACTCGTGCTCCACGGCCAGCGTGCGCCCGGTGCGGCCGAGACCCGACTGGATCTCGTCGGCGATGAACAGACAGCCCTTCCTGCTGGTCAGCTCGCGCACCCCGGCCAGATAGCCCTCGTCCGGGATGACGACCCCGGCCTCGCCCTGGATGGGCTCGATCAGCACCGCCGCCGTCGTCTCGTCCACCGCCGCCTCCAGCGCCGGCAGATCGTTGTACGGCACGATCCGGAAGCCCGGCGTGAACGGCCCGAAGCCCGCCCGCGCGGTCTCGTCCGTGGAGAACGACACGATCGTCGTCGTCCGGCCGTGGAAGTTGTCCGCCGCGACCACGATCGTCGCCCGGTCGGCGGGGACGCCCTTCACCTCGTACGCCCACTTGCGGGCCACCTTGATGCCGCTCTCCACGGCCTCGGCGCCCGTGTTCATCGGCAGCACCATGTCCTGGCCCGTCAGCGCCGCCAGCCGCTCGGCGAAGGAGGCGAGCCGGTCGTTGTGGAAGGCGCGGGAGGTCAGCGTCAGCCGGTCGAGCTGGCGGTGGGCGGCCTCGGTCAGCGCCGGATGGCGGTGGCCGAAGTTCAGCGCCGAGTAGCCGGCCAGCATGTCGAGGTAGCGGCGGCCCTCCACGTCCTCGACCCAGCTGCCCTCGGCACGGGTGACGACCACCGGCAGCGGATGGTAGTTGTGCGCCAGGACCGGCTCCTCGGCGCGGATCAGATCGGCGGACGAACGGGTCTGCGCGGGCGCGGTCATGAGCGGATCTCCTGAGTGCAGCATTTGATGCCACCGCCGGCCTTGCGGAACTCCGACAGGTCGACGGGGACGGGGACATAGCCGCGGTCGTCCAGCCGGGCCGCCAGGGCCTCGGCCTGCGGCGCGATGAAGACGTGACGGCCGTCGGACACGGAGTTCAGCCCGAACGCGGACGCGTCCTCCCGGGTGGCGAGCACCGCGTCCGGGTAGAGCCGCTCGAGCACCTCGCGGCTGCCGGCCGAGAACGCCTCCGGGTAGTAGACGATGTTGTCGTCGTCCAGCACGAACAGCGCCGTGTCCAAATGGTAGAAGTACGGGTCCACCAGCGTCAGGCTGATCACCGGGTGGCCGAAGAACTCCTGCACCTCGCGGTGCGCCTCCCGGGTGGTGCGGAAACCGGTCCCGGCGAGCACGTACCGGCCCGTCCAGACCAGGTCGCCCTCGCCCTCGCACACCGACTCCGGACGGTGGACGTCGAAGCCCGCCGCCTTGAACCACATGTCGTAGTGCGTGGACTCGGGGCGCCGCTCGGGCGCGTGGAAGAGGGAGCCGAAGACACGGCCGCCGACGACGACCGCAGAGTTCGCGGCGAAGACCATGTCGGGGAGACCGGCGACCGGCTCCACGACGTCCACCGCGTGACCGTGCGAACGGTAGGCGCTGATCAGTGTGTGCCACTGCTCCCGCGCCAGGTCGACGTCGACGCGGACATCCGGCCGCATCCAGGGGTTGATCGCGTACTGCACGGCGAAGTGTCTGGGTTCGCAGACGAGGAAGCGCCGCCGGCGCGGCACACGGGTCTCGGGCACGAAGGGGTTCCTCCGCTTCCTACGGTGTCGATGAGGATTGACTCCAACGGTAGAAACCGACGCCGACGAGCGACAAGAAACGGGAATTGCGTGTCCACGCAGCGATGCTGCGCATTTATTGCGGTTCACGCAGGAGTGCTGCGTCGGAGGGTGCCGGCTGGCTCGCGCCCGCCTCCGGACTCTCCGGGATCAGATGGGACAGCACCATCACGCTGATCGTCTTGCGGATGAACGGCTCCACACGGATGCGCTCCAGCACCTCCTCGAAGTGCTCCACGTCCCGCGCCCGCACATGCAGCAGCGCGTCAGCGCCGCCCGTCACCGTCATCGCCGCGGTGATCTCCGGATGGTTGCGGACCACCTCCGCCAGCCGCCGCGGCGGCGCCGCGCCCTCGCAGTACACCTCGACGTACGCCTCCGTGCGCCAGCCCAGCGCCGACGGGCGGACCGTGGCCGTGAACCCGGTGATCACGCCCGTCTCCCGGAGCCGGTCCACGCGCCGCTTGACGGCCGTCGCCGACAGCCCGACGCTCATGCCGATCTCGGCGAAACTCGTCCTGGCGTTCGCCATCAGAGCGGTGATGATCTTCCGGTCGAGATCGTCGAAAGAAGCCGCGCCGCTGTTCATGAGGGCACTGTAAGCGCCCGGGCACCCAGCGCGAACGTCGCCTCCCGGCACATGTCCAGCGGCGCTCGTTGCTCCTACACTCCCGTTCCATGTTGCGCGCGCTGGCTGTCGACGACGAACGCCCCTCGCTGGAGGAACTGCTGTACCTCCTCAACGCCGACCCGCGGATCGGCAGCGCGGAGGGCGCCGGCGACGCCACCGAGGCGCTGCGCCGCATCAACCGCGCGCTGGAGTCGGGCCCCGGCGGAGCGGAGGCCATCGACGTCGTCTTCCTCGACATCAACATGCCCGGCCTCGACGGCCTCGACCTGGCCCGGCTGCTCACCGGCTTCGCCGAACCGCCGCTCGTCGTGTTCGTCACCGCCCACGAGGACTTCGCCGTCCAGGCCTTCGACCTCAAGGCCGTCGACTACGTCCTCAAACCCGTCCGCAAGGAACGCCTCGCCGAAGCCGTCCGCCGGGCCGCCGAACAGCGCGGCGCCACCCCCCGGATACCCGTCAGCGAACCCGACCCCGACCATCTGCCGGTCGAGCTCGGCGGGGTGACCCGCTTCGTCCCCGTCGACGACATCACCCATGTCGAGGCCCAGGGCGACTACGCCCGCCTGCACACCGGCAGGGGCAGCCACCTCGTGCGCATCCCCCTGTCCACCCTGGAGGAGCGCTGGCGCTCCCGCGGGTTCGTCCGCATCCACCGCCGTCATCTCGTCGCCCTGCGGCACATCGGCGAACTCCGGCTCGACGCGGGCAGCGTGAGCGTCGTCGTCGGCTCCGAGGAACTCCAGGTCAGCCGCCGCCACGCCCGCGAACTGCGCGACCTGCTGATGCGGAGGCCGTGACGATGCCCAGCAGCCCCGCCGACCGCCGTGTCGTCGTCACCGGCCCGCCCCGGCGCGCCCGGACCCGCCGTGTCTCCGGCTACTACCGGCCCCGCACCGAGATCGACGAGCAGACCACCCTCGGCCACACCTACGTCCGCTCCCTGATGCGCACCCAACTGCGCACCGCCCTCGCCGTGCTCGCCGTCCTCGGCCTGCTCGTCGGCCCGTTGCCGCTGCTCTTCGCGGCGATGCCGCACGCCCGCCACCTGGTCTGGGCGATCCTCGGCTTCGGCCTGTACGCGCCGCTCGTGCTGCTGGCCCGCTGGTTCGTCCGCCGCGCCGAACGCAACGAACGGGACTTCGTACGGCTCGTCGAGGACCGCTAGCCCGGCGCACCAGCCCGTCGACCCGAGACCCGAGACCAGGAACCGATCCGGCCGTGAACTCCAGCTACGCCGTCCCCGCCGTCGCCCTCGTGGCCCTGGCGACCGTGCTCGTCGGCGCCTTCGGCCTGCGCATATCCCGCACCACCTCCGACTTCTACGTCGCCTCGCGCACCGTGGGGCCCCGCCTCAACGCCGCCGCGATCAGCGGCGAGTACCTCTCCGCCGCCTCCTTCCTCGGCATCGCCGGGCTGGTCCTCGTCCAGGGCCCCGACATGCTCTGGTACCCGGTCGGCTACACCGCCGGCTATCTCGTCCTGCTGCTGTTCGTCGCCGCCCCGCTGCGCCGCTCCGGCGCCTACACGCTGCCCGACTTCGCCGAGGCCCGGCTCTCCTCCCAGGCGGTACGGCGGCTCGCGGGCGCCTTCGTCGTCGGCACCGGCTGGCTCTACCTGCTGCCCCAGCTCCAGGGCGCCGGGCTGACCCTCACCGTGTTCACCGGGGCACCCGACTGGCTCGGCGGGCTCGTCGTCGCCGTCGTGGTCGTCGCCATCGTCGCCGCCGGCGGCATGCGCAGCATCACGTTCGTGCAGGCCTTCCAGTACTGGCTCAAGCTCACCGCGCTGCTCGTCCCCGCCCTCTTCCTGATCCTCGCCTGGCAGGGCGACGGCGCGCCCCGGCACGCGTTCGACGAGCCCGCCGCCTTCCGCGAGCAGCGCGTCGTCCGCGTCGACGACACCATCACGATCAGACTGCACAGCCCGCTGACGGTCACCGTGGACGGCACCGTCGACGGCCGCGTCCACGACGACCGCCGGGTACGGCTCGACGCCGGGGCCCACCGCGTCAAGAACGGCACCCGGCTGACCTTCGCCCGCGGCGACGAGGTCCCCGCCCGCGACCACGGCACCGGCGGCGGACTGTCCCCCTCGCAGGCCGAGAGCCGCGGCGAACGCCCGCTGTACGCCACGTACGGGCTGATCCTCGCCACCTTCCTCGGCACCATGGGGCTGCCGCACGTCGTCGTCCGCTTCTACACCAGCCCCCACGGCGTCGCCGCCCGCCGCACCACGGTCGCCGTGCTCGGCCTGATCGGCGCCTTCTACCTGCTGCCCCCGGTCTACGGCGCCCTGGGCCGGCTCTACGCCCCCGAGCTCACCCTCACCGGCGACGCGGACGCCGCCGCGCTGCTGCTGCCCGGACGCATGATCGGCGGTGTCGGCGGGGAACTGCTGGGCGCGCTCGTCGCGGGCGGCGCCTTCGCCGCGTTCCTGTCCACCGCGTCCGGTCTCACCATGGCCGTCGCCGGAGTCCTCACCCAGGACGTCCTGCCCTCCCGGGGCGTACGGCACTTCCGGCTCGGGACCGTCCTCGCCATGGTCGTCCCGCTCGCCGCGAGCGCCCTGGTCGGCGGGCTGCCCGTCGCCGACGCCGTCGGCCTGGCCTTCGCCGTGTCGGCGTCCTCCTTCTGCCCGCTGCTCGTCCTCGGCATCTGGTGGCACCGGCTGACCCCGCCCGGCGCGGCCGCCGGGATGCTCGTCGGCGGCGGCTCCGCCCTGCTCGCCGTCGCCGCCACCATGGCCGGCTTCCCCAAGGCCGGGGCGCTGCACGCGCTGCTCGCCTGGCCCGCCCTCTGGTCGGTGCCGCTCGGCTTCCTCACCATGATCCTGGTGTCCCTGGCCACCCCGGGCCGGGTGCCGCCCGGCACCGCGGCGATCCTCGCCCGCTTCCATCTGCCCGAGGAACTGAGAGCGGAGGTCAAGGCATGAGCGGCTTCGTCGCGGGCCTGTGCGTGGCCATCCTGCCGCTGCTCGCCGCGGGCTTCTGGCTGGGCCGGCGCACCGCCCGCCCGCAGAGCCTCGGCGACCTCGGCACCCCGGTCGAGCACGCCACCTTCGAGACCCTGCACACCGCGTCCCTCGCCGCGCCCCCGCTGCGCGCCGGACTCACCGAGGAGACCGCCCGCAAGTCCGCCCGCCGGCTGCGCTCCCTGCTCGGCACCGACGCGCTGTGCCTGACCGACCGCACCGACGTCCTGGTCTGGGACGGCGTCGGCCAGCACCACCGCACCCAGATCATGGAGCTGCTCGCCGGGCCCCTGGAGTCGGGGCGAGGCGAGGCGCTGCCGCTCGACTGCGACAGCCCCGACTGCCCGGTGCGCTGGGCGGTCGTCGCCCCGCTCACCGTCGACGACCGGGTGCACGGCGCCCTCGTCGCCTGCGCGCCCCGCGAGTCCGCCGTCCTGGTACGCGCGGCCGGCGAGGTCGCCCGCTGGGTGTCGGTACAGCTGGAGCTGGCCGACCTCGACCGGTCCCGCACCCGGCTCATCGAGGCCGAGATCAAGGCACTGCGCGCCCAGATCTCCCCGCACTTCATCTTCAACTCGCTCGCCGTGATCGCCAGCTTCGTGCGCACCGACCCCGAGCGCGCCCGCGAGCTGCTGCTCGAGTTCGCCGACTTCACCCGCTACTCGTTCCGCCGGCACGGCGACTTCACCACCCTCGCCGACGAGCTGCACGCCATCGACCACTATCTGGCGCTGGTGCGGGCACGCTTCGGCGACCGCCTCGACGTCACCCTCCAGATCGCCCCCGAGGTCCTGCCGGTGGCCCTGCCCTTCCTGTGCCTCCAGCCGCTCGTGGAGAACGCCGTCAAGCACGGCCTGGAGGGCAAGGGGGCGTCGTCGGCGTCCGCGAAGTGCCGGATCGGCATCACCGCCCAGGACGCCGGCGCCGAGGCCCTCGTCGTCATCGAGGACGACGGCGCCGGGATGGACCCCGACGCGCTGCGCCGCATCCTCGCCGGCGAGGTCAGCCCGTCCGGGGGCATCGGGCTGTCCAACGTCGACGACCGGCTGCGGCAGGTCTACGGCGACGAGTACGGGCTCGTCATCGAGACCGCCCCGGGCGCGGGCATGAAGATCACCGCCCGGCTCCCGAAGTACCAGCCGGGCGTGCACTCCGGCGGACGGCTCACCGCCCCCTGAGACTCAGGTGCTGCGGCTGACGACCATCCCCAGCGTGATCAGGCCCAGCACCACCCACCCGAACCACAGCCAGCCGTTGCTCCCGAGGGCGACCGTGTACGCCGTCACCATCACCAGGGCGCCTACCGTCAGCGCCCCCATCGCCTTGGTGGAACCGTCCGCGGAACCGGGCATCGCGACACCCTCCTAAGGTTCGGTTCCCTCCATGGTGCCCCGATATCAGTTCCCGCGTGCGTTCAATGAGGCGAGATAGGCGTTGTACGCCTCCAGTTCCTTGTCGCCGTCCCGGTCGGCGGCGCGGTCCTTGCGGCGGGCCTGACGCTGCTCGGAGCGGTACCACTGGAACAGCAGCGCGATCAGCACGAGCACGGACGGGATCTCACTGAAGGCCCAGGCGATACCGCCGGCCGCGCCCTGGTCGGAGAGCGCGTCGATACCGAGGGAGGCCGGCGGGTTCTTGAACGTCTCCACCATGGGGACAGACCCCATCATCAGCGCGATGCCGAAGAACGCGTGGAACGGCATGCCCGCGAACAGCTCCAGCATCCGCATCAGATGGCCCGGCCGGTGCGGTCCGGGGTCCACGCCGATGATCGGCCAGAAGAACACCACGCCCACCGCGAGGAAGTGCACCATCATCGCGGTGTGCCCCGTCTTCGAGCCCATCAGGGTGTCGAACAGCGGCGTGAAGTACAGCGCGTAGAGGCTGGCGACGAAGATCGGGATGGTGAACGCCGGGTGCGTCACGATCCGCATGTACCGGCTGTGCAGCAGCGCGAGCAGCAGCTCGCGCGGCCCCTTGCTGCCCCGGGCCGCGGGCGGCAGCGCGCGCAGCGCCAGGGTGACGGGCGCGCCGAGCAGGATCAGGATCGGCGACAGCATGCTGATCACCATGTGCTGCACCATGTGCACGCTGAACATGACCATGCCGTAGTCGTTCAGCCCGGTGCACATGACCAGCAGCACGGTCAGCACACCGACGACGTACGACACGGTCCGGGTCACCGGCCAGGCGTCCCCGCGCCGCCGCAGCCGGACGACACCCCACGCGTACAGGCCGAGCCCCACCAGGCAGGCGATGAGGAAGAACGGGTCCGTGGACCACGCGAGCCCTCGCTCCAGCGTGAACGGCGGCAGATCCGACATCGTGCCGTGGCCGCTGTGATCCATCCGACGGCTCCTGTTTCGTGGGGGTTGTGCATTTCTGTCCGCACACAGACTAGAACTGCCCCCGGCCGCGCTCGCGGCCGGGGGCAGACTCGTCAGATCAGCGCGGTGTCCCTACAGGACGCACTCGGCTTCCTCGTAGCGGTCCCCGGGGACCGTCTTCAGCGTCTCCACGGCCTCCGCCAGCGGCACCATCTCGATGTCCGTGCCGCGCAGCGCCGTCATGTGCCCGAACTCGCCGCGGTGCACGGCCTCCACCGCGTGCCAGCCGAACCGCGTCGCCAGCACCCGGTCGTACGCGGTCGGGGTGCCGCCGCGCTGCACATGCCCGAGGATCACCGGACGCGCCTCCTTGCCGAGGCGGTGCTCCAGCTCGATCGACAGCTGGCGGGCGATCCCGGCGAAGCGCTCATGGCCGTAGACGTCCTTGCCGCCCTCGTCGAAGGCCATCGTGCCGGGCGCCGGCTTGGCCCCCTCCGCGGCGACGACGATCGCGAACCGCTTGCCCGCCTCGAACCGGGCGCCGACCCGCCGGGTCAGCTCGTCGATGTCGAAGGGGCGCTCCGGGACGACGATGGCGTGCGCGCCGGCCGCCATGCCGGAGTGGAGCGCGATCCAGCCGGTGTGCCGGCCCATGACCTCGACGACCAGGACGCGCTGGTGGGACTCGGCGGTGGTCTTCAGCCGGTCCAGGGCCTCGGTGGCCACGGTCACGGCGGTGTCGAAACCGAAGGTGACGTCGGTGACCGCGATGTCGTTGTCGATGGTCTTCGGCACCCCGACGACCGGCAGACCGCTGTCCGACATCAGCCGGGCCGCCTTGAGGGTGCCCTCGCCGCCGATCGGGATGATCGCGTCCAGGCCCAGCTCCTCGACATGGCCCTTGGCCCGCTCCACGCCGTCCCGCAGATGGGAGGGCTGGACCCGGGAGGAGCCGAGGATGGTGCCGCCGCGGGCGAGGATGCCGCCCACCGCGTCGAGGTCGAGCTTGAGGTAGTCGCACTCCAGGAGGCCCTTCCAGCCGTCCCGGAAGCCGATGACCTCGTCGCCGTGGTCGACGACGGCGCGGTGCACGACGGACCGGATGACGGCGTTCAGGCCGGGGCAGTCGCCGCCGGACGTGAGGACACCAATGCGCATAGCCCGAAAACCTTCTCCACGTGGGCCGGGACCGGACCACGCTGTCCGGCTCGAATCCCCGCCACCCTAGCGGCACAGGGGGGCGGGGCCGAACCGTGCGTCCGCCTGCTGGACGGCCCCGCTCACCTGTGCGGAGAGGCCGTCAGACGGGCTGCCGCGCCCCGGTCAGGCGGGTTGCTGCGCGGCCGCGATGCGCTCGTCGCGCAGCGCCTCGTACCAGCGGTCGTCGGTCGGGGGCAGCGCGTTCACGTCGAGCGCCAGCTTCAGCAGCAGATCGGCGATCTGCGGGTTGCGCGCGAGGACCGGGCCGTGCATGTACGTGCCGAAGACGGTGTCGTTGTACGCGCCCTCGGTGCCGTCGCCCGTGCCGTTGCCGTTGCCGAAGCGGACCTGGGCGAACGGGCGGGCGGTCGGGCCGAGGTGGGTGACGCCCTGGTGGTTCTCGAAGCCGGTCAGCGGGGGCAGACCGAGGCGCGGGTCGATGTCGGCGAGCACGTCACCGACGCACCGCGCGCCCTCGCCGCGCACGGACACGACGTCGATCAGTCCGAGGCCGGGCTCGCGCTGACCGAGGTCGTTGATGAACTCGTGGCCGAGGATCTGGTAGCCGGCGCAGACGGAGAACACGATGGCGCCGTTCTCCACGGCCCTGGTCAGACCGCCGTCCCGGCGCAGCCGCTCGGCCGCCAGTCGCTGCGGGCGGTCCTCACCGCCGCCGATCAGATAGATGTCGCCGGACGTCGGGATCGGCTGGTCGCTGCGCACGTCGAGACGGGCCACGTCGAGGCCGCGCTGCCGCGCCCGGCGCTCCACCACGAGGACGTTGCCCTGGTCGCCGTAGGTGCTGAGCAGGTCCGGGTAGATCCAGACGACCCGCAGTTGGTTGTCGCTCACTTGAAGTCCCCTGAAAGTCTCTTGGCTCAGTTGCCGACGCGGCGGCGCAGGTCCTGGAACGCGGTGTAGTTGGCGATGACCTCGATCCGGCCCGGCGGGCAGGCCCGCACGGCCTCGTCGAGGGTGTCGAACACCTGGAACTGCTGGTTCGCCACCTCCAGACGCACCGCGAGGTCGAGCCGGCGGTCACCGACGACGCAGATCGGGTGGCCGGACAGCCGCGTGTAGTCGACGTCCCACAGCCAGGAGGTGTCGGTGCCGTCGGCGCCGCGCGCGTTCACCGAGAGGATCACCGGGGTCGGCGGCGGGTCGATCAGGGAGAACGTCTCCAGCCAGCCCGCCGGGTTCTTCGCCAGCAGCAGACGCAGGTCCCGCTCCATGAACTGCACCACGTCGTACCGTCCGGCGACGGCCTGCACGCTGTACATCCGCTCCAGGGCGACCTGCGGGGGCACCCCGAAGACGGCGGCGACGGCGGCCGAGGAGGCGGCGTTGGCCTTGTTGGCCCGGCCGGGCAGCTGCAGCCGGATGGGCCACGCCGAACCGTGCGGGTCGAGCACATGGTCGCCGGAGAGCGCCCAGCTCGGCGTCGGCCGGCGGAAGCCGCACTCGCCGCAGAACCAGTCGTCGCCCGGCCGCTGCATCACACCGCCGCAGGACGGGCAGGACCAGGCGTCGTCCTTCCACATCTGCCCGGCGGCGACCCAGATCACGTTGGGGGAGGAGGACGCGGCCCACACGACCAGCGGGTCGTCGGCGTTGGCCACGACCACGGCCTTCGAACCGGCCAGGCCCTCACGCCAGTTCTCGGCGAGCATCCGGGTCTCGGCGGCCCGGTCCAGCTGGTCGCGCGAGAGGTTGAGCAGCGCGATGCACTTCGGGTCGGTGTCGCGGGCGACTCCGGCGAGGTACTTCTCGTCGACCTCGATGACGCCGTAGCGCGAGTCCGAGCCGCCGGCGAGCGCCGAGGTGATGCCGGCCGGCATATTGGCGCCGAGCGCGTTGGAGACGACCGGCCCGGCGGCCCGCAGCGCCTCCGCGATCAGCCGGGTGGTCGTGGTCTTGCCGTTGGTGGCGGACACCAGGACCACGTCCAGGTTCTGCGCCAGCCGGGCGAGGAGGTCGGGGTCGAGCTTGAGCGCCACCCGGCCGCCGATCACCGAACCGCTGCCGCGCCCTGCGGCGCGTGATGCAGCCGCGACCGCCTTGCCCGCGGTCACGGCCAGCTTGGCCCGCGGCGAGAGCGGGTCCGAGTTGCCTGCCATCAGATCTCGATCCTCCTTGCGTACGCGCCGCGCCTGAAGCCCAACGGCAACGTGGTGGTGGTCAGCCTATTCGAGATCCAATCGCACTCCCGAATCGCCGTACCCTTGCGGCCATGCGCAACAGCTCCATTCCGGGCACCCGTGGGCGAGTCCGGCCCCTCACCCTGCTCGGCGACCCCGTCCTGCACACACCCTGTGCGGAGGTCACCGCATTCGGACCGGAACTCGCGGATCTCGTGGAGGACTTGTTCGCGACGATGTACGCCGCGCAGGGCGTGGGCCTCGCGGCGAACCAGGTGGGGGAGTCCCTGCGGGTCTTCGTCTACGACTGCCCCGACGACGAGGACGTCCGCCATCTCGGCCATGTGGTGAACCCGCGGCTGGTCGAGGCGGACGGCGTGGTCGTCCGGGGCCCGGAGGGCTGTCTGTCCCTGCCGGGCCTGGAGGCGGGCACCGAGCGGTACGACCACGCGGTGGTCGAGGGGTTCACGATGACGGGCGAGCCGGTCACCGTGCACGGCACCGGGTTCTTCGCCCGCTGCCTCCAGCACGAGTGCGACCACCTGGAGGGCCGGGTGTACGCGGACCGGCTGAGCGGGCTGCGCCACCGGCGGCTGATGCGCCAGGTGGCACGGGCCCCCTGGCACCGGTCCGGCTGACCGTCCGCGGGCGGCCTCGGCGTCAGAAGCCGGGTCCGCCGATCTTGTCGCCCGCCGCGGCGAGCCGCCCCCACAGCAGGTCGGCCAGGCTGCGCACCAACTCCGCGCGGGAGCACGGGCGCTCGCCGAGCCACCAGTCCCCGGCGGCGTGCATCATGCCGACGATGCCGTGGCCCCAGACCCGGGCCAGCTGCTGGCTGCCGGGGCCGAGGTCGAGACGCTCCTCGATGACGGTGGCCAGTTCCTCGCCCATCCGCCGCAGCAGCGGGGCGGAGTGCTTGCCGACGTCGAAGCCCTGGTCGCCGGTGTGGCCGCCCTCCGCCGGATGCATCAGGAACCGGTAGACCTGGGGGCGGGCCTCGATGGCGGCCAGATAGGTGTCGAGCGTGGACTCGACCCGCTCGCGCCGGTCGGCGGGCGCGTCCAGGGCGGCCCGCAGCGAGTCCAGCAGGGCGTCCGTGTGCCGCTTGGCCAGGGCCGCGTAGAGGCCGCCCTTGTCGCCGAAGTGCCGGTACAGGATCGGCTTGGTGATGCCCGCCTCCGCCGCGATGGCGTTCATCGAGGCCTGCGGGCCGTCCCGCAGCACCACTCTGTCGGCGGCCTCCAGCAGCTCGCGCCGACGTCGGTCGGCGGACCGCTGCTGATCCGTCCGCTGCGTGGTGTCCATGAGCTCTCCCCACCCGTACTGGTTCGGTGACGCCTGCGCAAAGTAACACTCAACCAGGCATGACCCTCGAACGGGCTGCCGAGGGCGCATCACGGGTTGACTTTACCTACCGACGGGTAACAAACTAATGTTACCGCTAGTAACAAGCATGCAGCGGGCATGCGCGTACGCCGCTGGAGGGGTCATGGCCGAGTTCACCATGGAGCTCAACGACGAACAGAAGGAGGTCCGGGACTGGCTGCACGGCTTCGCGGCCGATGTGATCCGCCCCGCGGCCGCCGAATGGGACGAGCGTGAGGAGACTCCCTGGCCGGTCATCCAGGAGGCCGCGAAGGTCGGCATCTACTCGCTCGACTTCTACGCCCAGCAGTACTTCGACCAGACCGGCCTCGGCATCCCCATGGCGATGGAGGAGCTGTTCTGGGGCGACGCGGGCATCGCCCTGTCGATCGTCGGCACCGGCCTCGCGGCCGTCGGCGTCCTCGCCAACGGCACCGAGGAACAGATCGGCACCTGGGTGCCCCAGATGTACGGCGACGCCAACGATGTCAAGCTCGCGGCGTTCTGCTCCTCCGAGCCCGACGCCGGCTCCGACGTCGCGTCCATGCGCACCCGCGCGGTGTACGACGAGGCCAAGGACGAGTGGGTGATCAACGGCACCAAGACCTGGGCGACCAACGGCGGCATCGCCAACGTCCACGTCGTCGTCGCCGTCGTCGACCCCGAGCTCGGCTCCAAGGGCCACGCCTCCTTCATCGTCCCGCCGAACACGCCGGGCCTGTCCCAGGGGCAGAAGTTCAAGAAGCACGGCATCCGCGCCTCGCACACCGCCGAGGTCATCCTCGACAACGTGCGCGTGCCCGGCTCCTGCCTGCTCGGCGGCAAGGAGAAGCTCGACGAGCGCCTCGCGCGGGCCCGTGAGCGGGCCAGGACGGGCGGCGAGCGGGTGAAGAACGCCGCGATGGCCACCTTCGAGGCGTCCCGGCCGGCGGTCGGCGCGATGGCCGTCGGCACCGCCCGCGCCGCCTACGAGGTCGCCCTGGACTACGCGACGACGCGTGAGCAGTTCGGGCGCCCGATCATCGACAACCAGGGCGTCGCCTTCCAGCTCGCCGACATGCGCACCCAGGTCGACGCGGCGCGGCTGCTGGTGTGGCGGGCCTCGTGGATGGCGATCAACGGCAAGCCGTTCACGGCGGCCGAGGGGTCGATGTCGAAGCTGTTCGCGAGCGAGACGGCGAAGAAGGTCACCGCGCAGGCCATCCAGATCCTGGGCGGCAACGGCTACACCCGGGAGTACCCGGTGGAGCGCATGCACCGGGACTCGGCGATCTACACGATCTTCGAGGGGACGAGCGAGATCCAGCGGCTGGTGATCGCCCGCACGCTGTCGGGCATGCCGATCCGCTAGAGGGGTTGACGGGGGCCCGCGCGGGTGGCGCGGGCCCCTACGGCGTGGTGCCGCTGCTGTGGGCGATGCAGGCCACGTCGATGCGGTCCGCGAGCTTGGCCAGCTCGATGGTCAGCGCCGCGACCGTGTCCTCGTCGAGCCCGTCCGCGCCGGCCTCCACGAGGTGCAGCCACCGGCCGCCCACCGTGCGCAGCAGCTTGCTCACGTCGGCGGCGGCCACCTGCAAGGTCCCCCGGTCGTCGACGATCAGCGGCAGAGTAACTTCGCGGTTCACAGCTGGGATCGTAGTCGCGCTGCGCTCACGCGCCCTGCCAAACCGTAGTGATGTTGCAGAACTCCCGGATTCCGTGCCCGGACAGCTCACGGCCGAACCCGGACCGCTTCACCCCGCCGAACGGGAACGCCGGATGGGACGCCGTCATGCCGTTGACGTACACGCTGCCGGCCTCCAGATCCCGTACGAAGCGCTCCACCTCGGCGTCGTCGCGCGTCCAGACGTTCGAACTCAGGCCGAACGGCGAGTCGTTGGCGATCAGCACCGCCTCGTCCAGGTCCGCCGCCCGGTACAGCGTCGCGACCGGCCCGAACGCCTCCTCGCGGTGGATGCGCATCTCGCGGGTGATGCCCGTGAGGACGGTCGGCGGGTAGTACCAGCCCGGCAGTTCGGGCCGGCGCAGCGCGTGCCCGCCGCACAGCGCGGTCGCCCCGCTGCGGGTGGCGTCGTCGACGAGTTCCTCCAGGTCCGTGCGTCCCTGTTCGCTGGCGAGCGGACCGACGTCCGTGTTCTCCTGCATCGGGTCGCCGACCACGAGCGCCTTCATACCCGCCACGAACCGTTCGGCGAAGGCGTCGTGGACGTCCGTGTGCACGATGAACCGCTTCGCGGCGATACAGGACTGCCCGTTGTTCTGCACCCGCGCCGTCACCGCGACCTTCGCGGCCCGGTCCAGGTCGGCCGACGGCATCACGACGTACGGGTCGCTGCCGCCCAGCTCCAGCACCGTCTTCTTGATCATCTCGCCGGCGGTGGAGGCGACCGCGCGTCCCGCCGGCTCACTGCCGGTGAGGGTGGCCGCCTTGACGCGGTCGTCGCGCAGGATGTCGTCCACCTGGGCGGAGCCGATGAGCAGCGTCTGGAAACAGCCCTCCGGATAGCCCGCACGATGGAACAGATCCTCCAGGTACAGGGCCGTCTGGGGGACGTTGGACGCGTGCTTGAGCAGACCCACGTTGCCCGCCATCAGCGCGGGCGCGGCGAACCGGACCACCTGCCACAGCGGGAAATTCCACGGCATCACGGCCAGCACCGGGCCCAGCGGGCGGTAGCGGACCCGCACCCGGGAGGCGCCCGAGTCCTTCACGTCCGACTCGGCGGGCTCCTCGTCGGCCAGCAGCCCCTCGGCGCGCTCGGCGTACCAGCGCATCGCCTTCGCGCACTTGGCGGCCTCGGCGCGGGCCTGGGCGACGGGCTTGCCCATCTCGGTGGTCATCATCCGGGCGACGTCGCTCTGGTCCTCGTCGAGGAGGTCCGCGGCGCGGTTCAGCAGACGCGCCCGGTCGGCGAAGCTCGTCGTCCGGTACGTGCGGAACGTGGCCTCGGCGAGCTGGAGCCGGCGCTCGACCTCCTCCTCGCCCATGGCCTCGTACGTCTTGAGCGTCTCGCCGTTCGCCGGATTGACCGTCGCGATGGGCATGACCGACCTCCTGGGGAGCGACCTGTTGCTTCGACCTTCCCGCGCCGCGGTGGGTCCCGCAACGCGTGCTGCTGCTCAGGACGAGTGCTCCGCGAGCCGGTCGAGAAACGCGGCCTGCGCCTTGACGATCAGCTCACGCGCCCGGTCGAGGGGGAGCCAGGCCACCCGGTCCAGCTCCGGGAACTCCTGCGTACGGCCCGAGCGCGGCGGCCACTCCATGGTGAACGTGCCCGGTACGACGGCCGCCGGGTCCAGGTCGGCCTCGACCGCCCAGACGGTGACGGTCTTGCCGCCCGCCTGCTTGACCTCGCCCAGGGGGACGGCCTCGCCGTCCGGCGGCGGCAGCCCCAGCTCCTCCTGGAACTCGCGGCGGGCCGCGTCCCATGCGGGCTCGTCCGGCGCGTACTCGCCCTTCGGGACCGTCCACGCCCCGGCGTCCCGCCGTGCGAAGTACGGGCCACCCATATGGCCGAGCAGCACCTCCGGTCCGGCGTCCGTGCGGCGGAACAGCAGCAGCCCGGCGCTGCGCCGCTCGCGGGCCGGGCTCACGGCCGGACCCCCGGATGGGCGGCCAGCAGCGCCTCGACGGTGTCCGCGTCCTCGGGGCGCTTGTCGTCGCGGTAGCGCAGCACGCGCGCGAAGCGGAGCGTCACCCCGGCCGGGTAGCGGGAGGAGCGCTGGAGTCCGTCGTACGCGATCTCCACGACCAGCTCGGGGCGCACGGTCACCCCCCACGGGTGCGTGCTCACGGCGAGGTCCTGGAGCCGTTCGGTCTGCCAGGCCAGCAGCGCGTCCGTCATGCCCTTGAACGTCTTGCCGAGCATCGCGAACCCGCCGTCCGCCGTGCGTGCCCCGAGGTGGAGGTTGGACAGCTTGCCGGTCCTGCGGCCGTGCCCCCACTCGGCGGCCAGCACCACCAGGTCCAGGGTGTGCACGGGCTTCACCTTCAGCCAGGACGCGCCGCGCCGGCCCGCGCTGTAGGCGGCGTCGAGCGCCTTGACGACCACGCCCTCGTGGCCGCGCTCCAGGGTCTCGGCGAGGAACTCCTCGGCGCGCGGCAGATCGTCGGGCCCCGACACCAGGGCGCGGCGCACCCGCATCGGCTCCGGGACCAGCCGGGCCAGCTCCGCGTGCCGCTCGGTGAACGGCAGGTCGAGCAGATCGCGGCCGTCGACGGACAGGGCGTCGAAGAAGACGGGGGAGACGGGGACCTCGCGGGCGGCCGTCGCCACGTCCACCCGGGAGCCGACGCGGCCCGCCGTCTCCTGGAAGGAGCGGGGCCGCCCGGTGGCGTCGAACGCGATGACCTCGCCGTCGAGGATGAACCGCTCGCCCCGCAACTCCCGTGCGGCCGCGACGACTTCGGGGAGGCGGTCGGTGATGTCGTCCAGGGTGCGGGTGTACGCCCGTACGGTGTCGCCGTCGCGGTGCAGCTGGACGCGGATGCCGTCCAGCTTCTCCTCCACCGCGCAGTCGCCCAGCTTGCCGACCGCCTCGGACACGGTGGACGCGGTGTGCGCCAGCATCGGCAGCACCGGCCGGCCGACGGTGAGCCGGAAGCCGGCCAGCGCCTCCGGGCCGTCGGCGAGCAGCGCCTGCGCGACGCTCTGCAGGGAACCGGCGAGCATGACCGCCCGCCGTACGTCCGCGGGCGGCGCCCCGGTGGCCTGCGCGAGCCCTTCCACGGCCACGGCGTCCAGGGCGCCCTGGCGGACCTCGCCGGTGATGAGGCCGAGCAGGAAGCGCTGCTCCTCCTCGGTCGCCGCGCCCATCAACTCGCCGACCAGACGCGTCCGTTCGGCCTGCGAACCGGCGCCGGACACCTTGCCGAGCGCGGTGAGGCGGGCGTCGACCTCGCGCACGGTCAGGGTCGGTTCGGCGGCCGGGGGCACCGGGCGGCTCAGCACCTTCCAGCCGACGCCGAGCCGCCCCTGGGGCAGCCGGCCCGCCAGATACGGGATGACGAGGGGGACGTCGTCCGCCTCGGCGTCCCGGAAGAGCTCCGCGAGCAGAGCGATCTTCCGGGACCGCGCCGATGTCGCGGCGACCTCTTGGGACACGGTGGCCAGACGGGTCAGCAGCATGCGAACCATCCTGGGGTTTTCGGCGCCGGTTCACACCTGCGCGGTTGCGGTGTGTCGGTTCGGTGCGGCGCCGTCGGGGTTTGTCGCGCGGTTCCCCGCACCCCTTCAGGGTGTTTCTGCGCGCGGCGTTCCTATGATCCGGCGTCCAGGTCCGTGAAGAGGAGCTCTCCGTTGAGGGTGGCCGCCGCGCGGTAGCCGGCCGACGCCGCGTTGATCACCTGCTCGGAGAAGCCCATCGCGTTGCCCGCCGCCCAGACGCCCGGCACCGAGGTGAGGCCGGTGGCGTCGACCACGGGGTAGGAGCCGAACGGGGTCTCGTGGAGCTCGGCGCCGAGCTTCTCCAGCAGGCCGGTCTGCGGGACCGGGCGCGGGGCGACGAACAGCACCTCGCGCGCGTGCGGCGTGCCGTCGGCCAGCCGGAGGCCGGTGAGCCGGTCGTCCTCGACCGTCAGTTCGGCCACCCGGCCGGGGACCACCTTCACACCGGCCGCAGCGAGCCGGCGCACATCGTCGTCCGTGAGGTCGGACTCGGCGACCTCGTGCAGGAAGAAGGTCACGTCCTTCGACCACTGCGACACCATGATCGCCTGGTGGGCGCTCAGCGGCGTGGTCGCCAGCACGCCGAAGGCCCGGTCGCGGACCTCCCAGCCATGGCAGTACGGGCAGTGCAGCACGTCCGTGCCGAAGCGCTCGGCGACGCCCGGGACGTCCGGCATCTCGTCCCTGAGGCCGGTGGCGACGATCAGCCGCCGGGCGCGCACGGTCCGCCCGCTCGCCAGTTCGACCGCGAAGTCGCCGTCGCCCCGCTCCCGGGAGACGTCCACCGCCCGGTCCCGGACCAGCTCCACGCCGTACCGCGCGATCTCCTCCCGGCCCGTTGCCAGGAACTCGGCGGGCGGCATGCCGTCCCGGGTCAGATAGCCCTGCATATGGGCGGCGGGCGCGTTGCGCGGCTCCCCGGCGTCGACGACCAGGGTGTGGCGCCGGGCGCGGCCCACGACGAGCGCGGCGGACAGCCCGGCCGCGCCCCCGCCGATCACGATCACTTCGTATGTCTCGGTCACGATGACCACCTCCACCCGCACCGTGCGGCGCGCGGTGCGGGATTGACAAACAAGTTTGCCGAAACTGCAATGGCCGTATGACGGACGACAGCATGAGCGACGACGACGTCCTTGCCGGTGTGGGACCCAGGTTGCGCCGGATGCGCAAGGAGCGCGAGGTGACGCTCGCCGCGTTGTCCGAGGCCACCGGCATCTCGGTGAGCACGCTCTCCCGGCTGGAGTCCGGCCTGCGCCGCCCCAGCCTGGAGCTGCTGCTGCCGATCGCCCGCGCCCACCAGGTGCCGCTGGACGAACTGGTCGGCAATCCGGCCGTCGGCGACCCGAGGGTGCGCGCCACCGAGCCGATCGAGCGCTACGGCCGCAAGCACTGGCCGCTCACCCGCCAGCCCGGCGGCCTGCAGGCGTTCAAGGTCCTCGAACCGCAGCGCAGCTGCACGCCGGAGCCGCGCACCCACGAGGGCTACGAGTGGCTGTACGTCCTGTCCGGCCGGCTGCGGCTCGTGCTGGGCGACCACGACGTGGTGCTCACGGCCGGGGAGGCCGCCGAGTTCGACACCCGGGTTCCGCACTGGTTCGGCTCGACGGGGGAGGGGCCTGTGGAGTTCCTGAGCCTCTTCGGGCCGCAGGGCGAGCGGATGCACGTACGGGCGCGCCCGCGTCAGGCGTGATGCATCCGACGGTTCCCTGATCGGCAAGCGACCGCTTAGTATGCGAACCGACCCCGGTCAGACGACGCAGTCCCCCGTGGAGGCACCGCATGCAGGCATGGCAAGTGCACGAGAACGGCGAGCCGAGCGAGGTGATGCGGCTCGAGGACGTCGGGACGCCCACGCCCGGCGACGGCCAGGTCCTGCTCAAGGTGCGTGCCGCGAACATCAACTTCCCCGACGCGCTGATGTGCCGGGGCCAGTACCAGGTGCGGCCCCCGCTGCCCTTCACGCCCGGTGTGGAGATCTGCGGCGAGACCGAGGACGGCCGCCGCGTCCTCGCCACCCCCGCGCTGCCGCACGGCGGGTTCGCCGAGTACGCGGTCGCGGACGCCGCCGCCCTGCTGCCCGCGCCCGACGCCCTCGACGACGCCGAGGCCGCCGCCCTGCACATCGGCTACCAGACCGGCTGGTTCGGCCTGCACCGCCGCGCGCGCCTCGAAGCCGGCGAGACCCTGCTGGTCCACGCCGCCGCGGGCGGTGTCGGCAGCGCCGCCGTCCAGCTCGGCAAGGCGGCCGGCGCCCGTGTCATCGGTGTCGTCGGGGGCGCCGCCAAGGCGGCCGTGGCCCGGGAACTCGGCTGTGACGTGGTGGTCGACCGGAACGCCGAGGACGTCATCGCCGCCGTCAAGGAGGCCACCGGCGGACGCGGCGCCGACGTCGTCTACGACCCCGTCGGCGGCGCGGCCTACGCCCAGTCCGCCAAGGTCGTCGCCTTCGAGGGCCGGATCGTCGTCGTGGGCTTCGCGAGCGGCACCATCCCGAGCCCCGCCCTCAACCACGCCCTGGTGAAGAACTACTCGATCCTCGGCCTGCACTGGGGCCTGTACAACACCAAGAATCCCAAGCTGGTCCAGCACTGCCACGAACGGCTCACCGAGCTGGCCGCCCAGGGCGCCGTCAAGCCGCTGGTGAGCGAGCGCGTCCCGCTCGGCGGGGCGGCGGCCGCCGTGCAGCGGGTCGCCGACGGCGTCACCACCGGCCGCGTCACCGTGGTCCCGGGACTCACCGAAGGAGGAGCGGCATGACCGACGCCGCCGAACTGCGCCGGCGCACCCAGGAATTGCTGGCCGCGCACCCGCCGGCCACGACCGACCGCCGCCTGGACTTCCTGCGCGCCCGCTTCGACGCGGGCCTCGCCTGGGTGCACTACCCCGAGGGGCTGGGCGGCCTCGGCGCGCCCCGCTCCCTCCAGGTCGTCGTGGACGCCGAACTGGAGGCCGCCGGCGCCCCCGACAACGACCCGCGCCGCATCGGCATCGGTCTCGGCATGGCCGCCCCGACCATCCTCAAGTACGGCACCGAAGAGCAGAAGCAGCGCTTCCTGCGGCCCCTGTGGACCGGCGAGGAGGTCTGGTGCCAGCTCTTCAGCGAGCCCGGCGCCGGCTCCGACCTGGCGGCGCTCGGCACGCGCGCGGTCCGTGAGGGCGACACCTGGGTCGTCAACGGGCAGAAGGTGTGGACGTCCAGCGCCCACCTCGCCCGCTGGGCCATCCTCATCGCCCGCACCGACCCGGACGTGCCCAAGCACGCGGGCATCACCTACTTCCTGTGCGACATGACCGACCCCGGTGTCGAGGTCCGTCCGCTGCGGCAGATCACCGGCGAGGCCGAGTTCAACGAGGTGTTCCTCACCGACGTCCGCATCCCCGACAGCCGCCGGCTCGGCGAGGTCGGCGACGGCTGGCGGGTCGCCCAGACCACCCTCAACAACGAGCGCGTCGCCATCGGCGGTATGCGGCTGCCCCGCGAGGGCGGCATGATCGGCCCGGTCGCCAAGACCTGGCGCGAACGCCCCGAACTGCGCACCCACGACCTGCACCAGCGGCTGCTGAAGCTGTGGGTGGACGCCGAGGTGTCCCGCCTCACCGCCGAACGGCTGCGGCAGCAGCTCGTCGCCGGGCAGCCCGGCCCGGAGGGCGCCGGCATGAAGCTCGCCTTCGCCCGCCTCAACCAGGAGATCAGCGGCCTGGAAGTCGAACTGCGCGGCGAGGAGGGCCTGTTGTACGACGACTGGACCATGCGCCGCCCCGAGCTGGTCGACTTCACCGGCCGGGACGCCGGATACCGCTACCTCCGCTCCAAGGGCAACAGCATCGAGGGCGGGACCAGCGAGGTCCTGCTGAACATCGTCGCCGAGCGCGTCCTGGGCCTGCCCGCCGAGCCGCGCACCGACAAGGACGTCGCCTGGAAGGACCTCGCCCGATGAGCACACAGCCCGACCTGCTGTACTCCGAGGAGGAAGAGGCGCTGCGGGCCGCCGTACGGGACCTGCTCGCCGACCACTGCGACGCCCCCGGCGTCATCGCCCGCACCGAGTCCGACGCGCCGCACGACATCGCGGCCTGGAAGGCGCTCGCCGGCACCATGGGCCTCGCCGGTCTGCTGATCCCCGAAGAGCTGGGCGGCCAGGGCGCCACACACCGCGAGGCCGCCGTCGTCCTGGAGGAACTGGGGCGGGCCGTCGCCCCGGTGCCGTATCTGACCAGCGCCGTCGTGGCCACCGAGGCGCTGCTGGAGTGCGGGGACGACGAGCTGCTCGGCCGGCTGGCGTCCGCGACGACCGTCGCCGCCCTCGCGCTCTCCCTGAACACCGCGGCGGGCGGCGCCTACAAGGTCGTACGCCAAGAGGACGGCGCGCTGCACGGTGAGTTGACCGGCATCGCGGACGCCGTCGCCGCCGACGTCCTGCTGGTGCCGGCCGACGACGGCGGGCTGTACGCGGTCGACGCCGACGCCGTGACCGTCACACCGCGCCCCTCCCTGGACCTGACCCGGCCCGTCGCCACGGTCACCCTCGACGGCGCCCCCGGGCGGCTGCTGGGCGACGCCGAACCCGCCGTCCGGCGTGCCCTGCGCGCAGGCGCCGGACTGCTCGCCTCCGAGCAACTCGGCCTGGCCGAGTGGACGTTGACGGAGACGGTCCGCTATCTGAAGGAGCGCAAGCAGTTCAACCGCCCCGTCGGCGGTTTCCAGGCGCTCAAGCACCGGCTCGCCCAGCTGTGGCTGGAGGTCGTCAACCTGCGCGCCGCCGCCCGCGCGGCCGCCGACGCGCTGGCCACCGGCGAGGACACCGATGTGACGGTCGCCGTCGCCCAGTCCTACGCCGCACCGGTCGCGGTCCGCGCCGCCGAGGAGGCCCTGCAACTGCACGCCGGGATCGGCATGACCTGGGAGCACCCGGTCCACCTCTATCTGAAGCGGGCCAAGGCCGACTCCCTCGCCTACGGCACGGCGGGCACCCACCGGGAGGCGCTGGCCGAACTGGTCGACCTCCGCGCACCCTGACGCGACGGAGCGGACCCCGCGAGAAGCCCACCCGGCCACGGGTGGGCTTCTCGGCTTCTCCGTGCGCACCCTTTCCGTGCGGACTTTCTCCGTGCGCGCTGCGCCGGTGAAGTGAACGAGGGGCGGCGGTTCGGCCAATTCCCGCCCCGGCCCCTGCTGTTCGGGCCCCGCGGGACCGCATACTCACTGCGGTCCCGTCCGGCCCGACACGGAGGCGAAGCATGGCCCTCACCACCCGTCGCAGAGCCCTCACCACCCTCGGCGCCGCCCTCGCCGGCGCGGCCGCCCTCCCCGCGGCCCGCGCGCAGGCCGGTGAACACCCGCACCACCCCCGGCCGTTGTGGCGGGCCCACGCCCACAACGACTACGAGCACCCGCGGCCCCTCCTCGACGCCCTCGACCACCGCTTCGGCAGCGTCGAAGCCGACGTCCACCTCGTCGACGGCCGGCTCCTCGTGGCACACGACCCCGAGGACCTCGACCCCGCCCGTACCCTGGAGGCCCTGTATCTCGACCCGCTCGCCGCCCGCGTCCGCGCCCACCACGGCCGCGTGTACGCCGGTGCCCGCCGCTCCTTCCAGTTGCTGATCGACCTCAAGACCGAGGGCTCCTCGACGTACCTCGCCCTCGACCGGCTGCTCGCCCGTCACCGGCACCTGTTCACGACGTACGCCCACGGACGGGTGCACCCGGGCCCGGTCACCGCCGTGATCTCCGGGGACCGCGCGGCCCGGCCCCCGATGGAGGCCCAGACGTTCCGCCGCGCCTTCTACGACGGCCGGCTCAGCGACCTCGGCACCGCGGCGCCCGCCTCCCTCATCCCACTGATCAGCGACAACTGGACGCTCAACTTCACCTGGCTCGGTTCCGGTCCCTTCCCGGACGCCGAGCGCCGCAAGCTGCACGCCCTCACCGGCGCCGCCCATTCCCGCGGTCAGCGCGTCCGCTTCTGGGCCACCCCCGACACGCCCGGCCCCGCCCGCGAGGCCCTCTGGACCGAACTGCTCGCCGCCGGCGTCGACCACCTCAACACCGACGACCTCGCCGGCCTGGAGGCCTTCCTCGACAGCCACCGCCGTATCTAGCCGTTCGACGCGGAACATCACACGTTCGGAGGACAGGTCAGCCGCCCGGACGAACCCTTCGCTACGCCACACTTGCGGCCGAACGCCGTGAACCGGGCGATACGGCGTGGCGGAGGAGGTTGACGATGGCCATTTCCATCTCGGTGGTGCTGCTGCTGTTCATTCTGGCGGTGATCTTCATCCGCAACGGCGGGCTGAAAGTCACCCACGCGCTGGTGTGCCTGCTGCTGGGCTTCTATCTGGCCAGCACCAGCATGGCGCCGACCATCCACAGCGGCCTGACCGCCACGGCGGACATCGTCAGCGGCCTCAGGCCCTGAGCGTCAGGACGTCGAGAACACGCCGATGCCGTTGGCGACCGGGCGCTCCGTGCCGTCGGACGGATGGTTGCGCACGGAGACGGCCGGTGCGCCCGGCTCACGCGCGACCAGGGTCGAGGAACCGCCGCCGTCCAGGCTGAAGGCGGCCGTCGCCCCCAACGTCCGCATGATTCCCGCCACTTCCGCGATCGTCAGACCGGTGCGGTACCGCGGCGCGCCGTCCAGCGCGAGCAGCACCACGCGCCGGCCGCCGTCCGCGATGCCGACGGCGGTGCGCACCGCCGACGTCCGGTCGTCCAGGCCGGGCAGCGGCCGTCCGCCCGCCAGCACCGGATAGCCGCCGAGCGCGAAGCGGTACGGCACCCGGGACGTCGCCGCCACCAGCCGGTGCCGTACCGCCACCCGCTCGCCCACGAAGAGCTTCCGCAGCCGCCGCGCCCCCTCCTCGCGCCCCACGAGAACCGTCGTGCCCGCCGTGACGGGGCCGCTGCCGGGGGTGTCCGAGGCCGACACGACCCGGCCGCGACGGACCGTCACCTCGTAGGTGTCCGTGCTGCACGGGGCCGCCCGGTCGGTGTCCGTGCCGCAGGTGGCCCGCACCCGCGACGCGCTGCCCCAGGTCGGGGTGAACGCCCCGATCGAGCCGACCGGCAGCGCGTACTGGTTCAGGCCGCGTAACGCCAGGACGCCCTCGGGGGTGCGCACGGACCCGGTGAGCCGCAGCCGGTCCAGCCGGGCCCGGCGGTCGGCGCCCACCCCGAAGACGTCCTCGGTGCTGGTGCCGGGCGGCAGCGCCGGTCCGAAGCGCTGCCCGTCGGGCACCGCGCCCTTCAGGGCCCGGCCCCGCGCGATCGCCGGGCCCACGCTCGCACCGGTCGCCTGGACGCCGGGGTGCTGCGTCTCGCTGATGTTGAAGAAGTCGCCGTTCACCCCGGCCACGGCACCCTGGGCCGCCGCCTGCCGGGAGACGGTCGCCCGGGCGGCCACCGCACCGGCGTGCAGCAGGCCCAGGCGCACCCGCCGGTCGCGCAGGTCGACGGTGAGGACATGGGCGTGCGCGGTGCCCCTGGCCGCCGCGATGTCGAACTGGTCGTAGACCACGCCCGGCGCGATCGGTGTGCCCCGCTGCGC
This sequence comes from Streptomyces sp. RK62, assembly GCF_018070255.1. Classification (NCBI taxonomy): domain Bacteria; kingdom Bacillati; phylum Actinomycetota; class Actinomycetes; order Kitasatosporales; family Streptomycetaceae; genus Streptomyces; species Streptomyces sp. RK62. Next base: position 53,958 of record NZ_JAGPYD010000025.1, read on the forward strand.
GGCGCCGGCCGGTGCCGCCCCCGTCAGGGCCGCGCCGGCCAGCGAGCCGAGTGCCGTGAGCAGCGTGAGCGCCGCCCGGGCCGTGCGGAATCTCCTCCGACGAAGCGTCACGATCCCCCCTGAGGTCACGTCAAATGTGGCAGGACTCAGGGGAAGTGCACCAGACGGCGACGACCTGCGGCGTCAGCGAGCGCCGACGACGCGGGAACGGATGAGGAAACGCACTCCCTCGGGTGCCTCCAGGGAGAAGCCGCTGCCCCGGCCCTCGACCACGTCGACGATCAGCCGGATGTGCCGCCACGCCTCGTACTGGCTCCGGGACATCCAGAACGTGACCGGCTCCGCCACCCCCTCGACGTCCAGCTCGGCGAGGAGCACGTCGGAGCCGCCCGTGCGGAACTCGCCCTCCGGGTAGCACATGGGCGCGCTGCCGTCGCAGCAGCCGCCGGACTGGTGGAACATCAGCGGCCCGTGGACCGCGTGCAGCCGCCGCAGCAGATCGGCGGCGGCGGGGGTGAGTTCGACGCGCGGGGTCTCCTCATACATGCGCCCAGCGCAGCACACACAACGTTGCGAGGGGGTTGCGGCGCGTCCCGCCGGGGTCAGCGGTCGCGCCGCTCGCGCCGGGCCCGGGCCAGGACCGGCAGGGCGGGCAGCAGGGAGAGCACCACGACGACGGCGACCAGGGGGAGCAGATAGGACTCGATGTCCGGGACGGAGTGGCCGAGGGCGTAGCCGGCCAGGACGAGGCTCTGCGACCAGAGCAGTCCGCCGACGATCTGCCACACCGTGAACGTGCGCGCGGGGACGCCGAGCGCGCCGGCCGCCGGGTGCAGGACCGTGCGCACCAGCGGCACGAAACGGCCGATCACCAGCGCCTTGCCGTAGCCGTACCGGGCGAGCAGGGTCTCCGCGCGGGCCGCCGCCTCACGCACCCGGGGTCTGGAGGTGCGGGCCAGCAGCGCCCGGCCGCCGTGCCGGCCGATCAGATAGCCGACCTGGCCGCCCAGCAGGGCCCCGGCCGCCGCGCACAGCAGGACCTGCCACAGCACGAGGTGCGGTCCCTGGCCCGCGCCGGCCGCGCACAGGACCCCGGCCGGCAGGAGCAGGGTGTCACCGGGCAGGAAGAAGCCGAACACCAGCAGACCGGACTCGGCGAAGATCACCACCAGGACGCCGAGGGCGCCGAACGTGGCCAGGACCGCGTCGCCGTCGGTCGGGTTGACGGCCATCAACGCCCTCACCTCCCGGCTGCCCGGCGCCGCCCGCGCGGGGTCACGCGCGGCCGTGGGCTTCCTGCGAGCGGCGGGACAGCGCGTCGATGACGACCGCCGCGAACAGCACACCTCCGGTGATCATGAACTGGACGGCCGCGGGGGTGTCCGTGATGGCCATGCCCGAGGCGATCGACTGGATGACGAGCATGCCGAGCACCGCCGACCACGTGGAGCCCCGCCCGCCGAACAGGCTGGTCCCGCCGATCACGGCCGCCGCGATCGCGTTGAGCAGCAGCACGCCCGAGCCCGAGCTCTGGCTGACCGAGGTGATGCGCGAGGCCAGGAACAGACCGCCGACGGCGGCCATGGTGCCGGACACCGCGAGGACCGCCGTCTGTACCCGGGTCACCCCGAGGCTGGCCCGGCGCGCGGCCTCCACCCCGCCGCCGAGGGCGTACACCTGCCGTCCGTAGTGCGTGCGGCGCAGCACGACGTCGAGGCCGGCCACCACCACGAGGAAGATCAGCAGCGCCAGCGGCAGCCCTTGGAAGCGGTTGAGCACATAGGCGGAGACGAAGGCGATCACCGCGAGCCCACCGGCCCGCGCGACGATCACCTGGAGCGACCGGTGCGGCATCCCGGCGGCCACCCGGCGTCTTCGGTCCAGCCACGACACCAGCAGGATGAGGCCCACCGCCACGGCGGCGATGGTGTAGGCGACGGCGTCCTGGGTGAAGTAGTAGCCGGTCAGCTGGGCCACCAGGCCGTTCTCGTCGAGGTTGATGGTGCCGCTGGTGCCCAGGATGTAGAGCATCAGCCCGTTCCAGGTGAGCAGCCCGGCGAGGGTGACGACGAACGCCGGCACCCGGGTTCTCGCGAAGCTGTAGCCCTGCACGGCGCCCGCGGCGGTCCCGGCGAGGACGGCGATGACGAGCGCCAGCCATTCGGGCACGCCGTTCTGCACGTTCAGCACGGCGAACACGGCCGCCGCGAGCCCGCTGATCGCCCCGGCGGACAGGTCCAGCTCGCCGAGCAGCAGGACGAAGACGATGCCCACGGCGATCAGGCCGGTCCCCACGATGTCCACGCTGAGGTTGGACAGGTTCCGCGGGGAGAGGAAGTTGTCGTTGAGGGACTGGAAGGTGATCCAGACGATGGTCAGCACGACCACCACCGGGAGCGAGCCGACCTCACCGGCCCGCAGCCTGCGCCGGCCCTCGGCGATCCACCGCTTGACGGTGTCGCCCATCGCCCGCCCCCGGGAGCCTTGGGCGGCCCCGGCGGGAGGAGCCGCGGTCCCGGTGGTCCGGTCCTCCGTCCTCGTGGGGGTCCCTTTCACCACGCCGCCTCCTGGTGCGCCGGCCGGCGGGGCGTGTTCTCGGTCGCGCCGGTGATGGACGAGATGATCTGTTCCTGCGAGGCCGTGTTCACGTCGAAGAAGCCGTTGTTGCGCCCCAGCCGCAGCACGACGGCCCGGTCCGCGAGGGCCTTGACGTCGCCCATGTTGTGACTGATGAGCAGCACGCCCATGCCCCGGTCGCGCAGTTCGTCCACGAGGTCCATGACCTCGGTGCTCTGCTGGAGCCCCAGGGACGCGGTCGGCTCGTCCAGCAGGATCAGCCGGGGGTCGCCGAGGAGCGAGCGGGCGATGGCCACCGTCTGCCGCTGCCCGCTGGACAGGGACACGACGGGCGCCCGCACGTCGGGGACGGCCCGGGTCAGCCGTTTCAGCAGCTGGAGGGTGTGGCGTTCCATCTCCATCTCGTCGAGGAAGCCGTACCGGCGGATCTCGCGGCCGAGGAACAGATTGCCGACGACGTCGAGGTTCCCGCACAGCGCGAGGTCCTGGTAGACGGTGGCGATGCCCAGCTCACGGGCGTCGGCCGGACGCCGGATCTGCACCGCGCGGCCCTCCCACTCGATGACGCCCCGGTCGGCGGGGGACACCCCGGAGATCACCTTGACCAGCGTCGACTTGCCGGCCCCGTTGTCGCCGAGGAGCGCGACGACCTGACCGGCCCGGATCTCCAGGTCGATGTCCATGAGGACCTCCACGGCGCCGTAGCGTTTGCTCACGCCGCGCAGGGCCAGCAGTGGGGGAGAGGACACGGGGACGATCTCCTTCCCTGGCGTCCGGCCGGGCCGGACCGGTGGTCAGGTCAGCCCTGCCGTACGGCACGCGGCGGCGAGGTCCGGAACGCAGATCTGGCGGACCGTGTAGACGCCGTCCTTCACCACGGTGTCCTCGATGTTGTTCACGGTCACGGAGACGGGGGCGAGCGTCACCGCCGGCACCTCGTGCCCGTCCCGGGTCGTCACCTCGTCGTCGGCCACCCGGCCCAGGTTCTCCCCGCGGGCCGCCGCCACGGCCATCTCGGCGCCCGCGGTCGCCTCCGGGAGGAACGGCTTGTAGACGGTCATGTACTGCTCGCCGGCGACGATCCGGCGTACGGCGCCGAGTTCCGCGTCCTGTCCGGTCACCGGGGGCAGTGGCCGCACCTGGTTCGCCCGCAGAGAGGCGATGCTGCCGGCGGCCAGCCCGTCGTTGGCCGCGTACACGCCGTCGATGCCCTCGCCGCCCAGGGCCGCGATGGCGGCGGACATGTTCTGGTTGGCCGCCTCCGGCCGCCACTGGAGGGTGTCGTACGCCTTGCCGATCTTCACCTTGCCCCGCAGCACGGACAGCGCGCCCTGCTTGAACTGCACCGCGTTGGGGTCGCTCAGGTCGCCGTTCATCATGACGATCTCGGCGCCGGGCACGTCGTCGCCCATGGCCCGCAGCAGGGCCGTGCCCTGGAGTCTGCCGATCTGCTCGCCGTCGAAGCTGACGAACCCCGAGACCGGCCCCTCGGCCAGCCGGTCGTAGGCGACGACCGGGATGCCGTCCGCCTCCGCCTTGCGGACCGCCGAGGCCATCGCCCGGGCGTCCACCGCCACCAGCACCAGCGCGTCGGCCCCGTTCGCGATCATCGAGTCCATCTGCTGCTGCTGCGCCGCCACGTCCGCCTTCGCGTTGGCGGTCTCGACCGTGCAGTCGCCGCAGCGCTCCGCGATCTCCTTCTCCAGCAGCGGCCGGTCCTGGGTCTCCCAGCGTGCCGTCGTGTTGTCCGGCAGCAGGATCCCGATCTTCGGGCCGTCGCCGTCGTCGGTGCCGCCCCCGCCGTCCGAGCCGCAGGCTCCGGCGGCGACGGCGGTGGAGGCCGCGAGCAGGGCGACGGCGGTGTCCCGTATGCGAGCTCTCATACGGAAGACCTCCCGAACGTGCCGACGCGGCACCGCCGGGGCGGCGATGCCGTGGCGCGGCGGCGGAGCCGGTGGAGGCCGGTGCGGGGCGGCGGAGCCGCCCACCCGCCGGCCGGCTCAGGCGGCACGCGCCCGGCCGGGTGGAAGGCGGGCCGACCGTGCGGCCACGCGCCCGGACCCGGCCGCCGGCCGGTGCGTGCTCCGTGGCAGCGGCAAGACGACCACCTGGTCAGTCTGACACCGGCCAGGTCGAACGGCGAACGCAGTGACGGCGCCCGTTCTCCGGCGGACGGAGCCGCCCGCCGAGGAAATATGTCCGGCTCATCCGGATATGCGATTCTGGTGTCCCGGGTTCCCGTGCGCCCACCGCGTGAGGGTGCCCCCGATCTCCCCCAGCACCTCCGGCAGGGACGGGAGGAAGGTTGCGGACATGCCTCACGACGGCCGTGCCCGGGCCGGAGTTCCGGAGTCGGACGCACCGGAGGCCGGCACCACGGGCACCGGTGCCGCGCTGACGGCGGAGCAGGCCGCCTCGGGTGAGCGCGCCCTTGCCTTCGCCGGTACGGCCCTCGCGGCCGTCTATGTGGCCGACCCGGAGGAACCCGAGCTGCGGCTGCTCGACTCGGCCGGCCTGGAGTCCCCCGAACGCCGGCTGCCGCCCACCCTCTCCACGACCGGCGGCTCGGCCGCCGCCCACGCCTTCCGCACCGGCCGGCCGCTGTGGCTGAACGCCGCCGCCCTGGCCTCCTACCCGGAGGGGGCACCCACCCCGCCGCCCCCGCGGACCACCTCCCTCGGCGCGCTCCCGCTGCGCGGCCGGGACGGCTGGCTCGGCTGCCTCGTCGTCGTCGGCACCTCCGCCGACGGCTTCGACGCCGGACAGCAGCGCTTCCTGGAGTGCTACGCCGACACCGTCGCCCGGCTGCTCGACGCCGAACCCGCCCGGTCCGCGCCCACCCTCCTGCTCGCCCGCGCCCTGCACGCCATGCGCGCCGGCACCTTCGTCCTCGTCCCCGAGACCGGTCTGATCGACGCCGACGAGACCCTGCTCGACCTGGTCGGCACCACCCCCGACGCCTTCGACGGCAAGGTGGAGTCCCTCCTCGCGCACGCCGTCCCGGAGGACATGCCCGCGCTGATGGCCGTCCTCGAACCGACCACGCAGGCCCCCGTCCGCAGGGAACTGGAGTTCCGCGTCCGCCGCCCCTCCGGCGAGCTGCGCTGGCTCAGCCTGAGCTGCCGGGTCCGGCCCGCCGCCGGCGACCGGCCCGAGGAGGTGCTGGGCGTCGTCACCGCCACCTCCGTGGAGCACGGCACCACCGACGACGTCTCCCGGATCCAGTGGCTGACCGCCGCCCTCGACGACGCCGTGACCGTCGAGGACGTCGGCCGGGTCGCCGTCACCGCGCTGCGCGAGCCGCTGGGCGCCGACCGGGTGGCACTGGCCGACATCCGCGACGACCGGCTCGTGGTCACCGTGCTCGACCCGCCCGAACCGTCGGCCTGGCCCCAGGTGTGGCGGGCGCAGTGGCGCTCGGAGTGGCCGGACGCCCCGATCGCGGCCGTACCGACGCTGCAACTCGCCCTGCGGGACGGCCGGATGGACCTGTGGCCCGCCGGGACGCCCCTGGAACCCGCGCTCGCGGGCATCGGCTCCGGAGGGCTGGCCGTGCTGCCGCTCCCCGCCAAGGGCAGTGTCGCCGGGGTGTGCCTGGTCGGCTGGGAGAGGCCGCACGAGTTCAGCCCCGAGGAGCGGTCGCTGCTGACCGCCACCGCCGCGCTGGTCGGGCAGGCCCTCAAGCGGGCGCACGCCCATGACGCCGAGCAGGAACTGGCGACCATGCTGCAGCGCAGCCTGCTGCCGCGGCGCCTGCCCGAGCTGCCCGGCGGCACGGCCGTCGCCCGCTATCTGCCCGCCCGGCGCGGTCTGCAGGTCGGCGGCGACTGGTACGACGTCATCGCGCTCTCCGACGACCGGGTCGCCCTCGTCATCGGCGACGTGCAGGGTCACAGCGCGGGCGCCGCCACGATCATGGGCCAGATGCGGACCGCGGTCCGGGCCTACGCCGTCGAGGGGCACCCGCCCGACGTCGTGATGGCGCACGCCAACCGCCTGCTGACCGGCATGGAGACCGACCTCTTCGCCACCTGCTGCTATGTCGAACTGGACATGGAGGAGGGCAACTTCCTCTTCGTCCGGGCCGGGCACCTGGCACCCCTGCTGCGCCACCCGGACGGCACGACCGAGGAGGTGCTGGTCGAGGGCGGGCCGCCGCTCGGGGTCCTCGCGGACGCGGAGTTCCCCATGACGGCGGTCGCGCTGGGCACCGGCACCGTGCTCGCGCTGGTCACGGACGGGCTCGTGGAGGCGGCCGACCTGCCGCTGGACGTCGGCATGGAGCGCACCCGGGCCGCGCTCGCCGCCGCCGACCCCGCCGATCTGCCCCGCACCGCCGACCAGCTGCTCGGCGACCTCGGCCGCCGCGAGGACGACGTGGCGCTGCTCCTCCTGCGCTACGACGGCATGCGGACCAAGCCGCTGCGGGCCGGCTGGGTGGTGTGGCGGCTGCCCGACGCCGTGATGCACGCCCGCCGGTTCACCGCGCGTACCCTGCGCCGCTGGCATGTCGAGGAGGCGGCCGACGCGGTGCTGCTCGTGGTGTCGGAGCTGGTCACCAACGCCCTCATGCACACCCAGGGATCGGTCCGCCTCGATCTGATCCTGCGCGGCGACCGGGTGCGGGTGTGCGTCGTGGACTCTTCGCCGCGGGCGCCCGCCAAGCCGGTCGTCGTGGACTGGGAGTCGACGGGCGGCCGGGGGCTGCTGCTGGTGGAGGCGGTGTCGGAGGCCCACGGGTCGTTCCCGGTGGCCGGCGGCAAACAGGTGTGGGCCGAGGTCGCCGTGCCGGGCGGCCGCGCGCCCTGAACCGGACAAGGGGAGCTGTGATGCGCACCCGTACGCTGCACGTCGCCGCGGCGCTCGTCGCGGGGCTGCTGACGGTGCCCCTGGCCGCGTGCGGCTCCGACGAGCGGACCGGCGGCAGCGACGGCTTCATGGTCGGCCTGCTCCTGCCGAACCGCGTGACCCCGCGCTGGGAACAGGCCGACAAGCCGCTCATCGAGAAGCACGTCGAGCGGCAGTGCCCGGAGTGCCGGGTGGAGTACGCCAACGCCGACGCGGACGCGGCCCGCCAGCGGGACCAGGTCACCTCCATGATCACCAAGGGGGTGAAGGTGCTCATCCTCGATCCCGCCGACAGCAAGGCGCTGCGCTCCTCCATCCAGGAGGCGCGCCGGGCCGGGGTGCCGGTCGTCGCCTACGACCGGCTCGCCGAGGGGCCCGTCTCCGGGTTCGTCAGCTTCGACGGCGCCCGCGTCGGCAGGCTCCAGGGCGAAGCGCTGCTGACGGCGATGAAGGCGCGCGGCGCCGGCCGCACGGTCGTGATGATGAACGGCGACCCGAGCAGCGCCAACGCGGGGTGGTTCCGCAGCGGCGCCCTGTCCGTCCTGGCGGGCGAGGTGACCGTCGCCCGGTCCTACGACACCGCGGGCTGGAGCCCGGAGAGCGCCCACGCGAACATGTCGGCCGCGATCTCCGCGCTCGGGGCGGACCGGATCAGCGGGGTCCTGGCCGCCAACGACGCCATCGCCGCCGGGGTGGTCTCCGCGTTCCGCAAGGCCGGGGTCGACAAGCCGCCGCCGATCACCGGGCAGGATGCCGACCTGGAGGCCGTACGGCGCATCGTCGCGGGCGAGCAGTACATGACGGTGTACAAGCCGTTCGAGAAGGAGGCCGAGGCGGCCGCCGCCATGGCCCTGTCCCTCGGCCGGGGCGAGTCCGCGGAGGACGTCGCCACCACGGCGATCGACAGCGCCACCCGCCGGGACATCCCGGCCATCCTGCTGACCCCGACCGAGGTGACCGCGCGGGACGTGGAGGGGACCCTGGTGCGGGACGGCGTCTACACCGTCGGGCAGATCTGCCTCCCGGAGCTGCGGGCCGCCTGCGACCGGCTGGGGCTGACCCGCTGAGCTGGTCGGCGGCCCGCGCCGGGGGGAGCATGGAGACAACCGTCGAGGGAGGTCGGCCATGAAGAGCGGAGCCTCGTACTACGACCGCTGGCTGTACTCGCACACCCCGTCCCAGGCCGAGGGTGAACGCGACGAACCGGCGGAGCGCGCGGCCACGGAGCAGCACCCGGAGGTCCCGAGGACGGAGCCGTCCCAGGCGGAGGGCGAGCGGGACGACGTCAAGGAGCCCCATCGGTACAGGTGACGGTGACGGCTCTGGCTGTTCAGGTGGATGAACATCGCTCACGTGGGTGTACAGCGCTGCGCAGCTCATGCAAGGCTCGGTCAACTCCGTTCCCCCACCGAGCAGTTGGAGGAGTCCGCATGAGTCTTTCCCGGCGTACTGTGCTGGCCACGGCGGCCGGAGCCGCGACGGCCGGTGCGTTACCGGCACCGGCCGCGGCCGCGGCGACGACGGCACCCGCACCGGCCCTGCGCACGCTTCGCGAGGCGGCCGACTACGCGGTCGACAAGCTCGCCGCCGTCTCACCCACGGTGACCGCCTTCCCGGTGGGCACCAGATTCGAGAAGTGGGTGTACTCCCAGAACGGCGACTGGGTCGGCGGTTTCTGGCCGGGCACGCTGTGGATGGCGTGGCTGTACAGCGGCGACGACGCGTTCCGCACCCGGGCCCTCGCCTCGGCGCAGAAGCTGGCACCCCGCCAGAACGACACCGGCACCCATGACCTCGGCTTCCTCTTCTACCCGTCCTGGGTCACCGCCTGGCGCCTGACCGGCGACGACGTCTGGCGGGCCGGAGCGCTGAAGGCGGCGGGCACGCTCATCCGCCGGTACAACCCGCGCGGGCGCTTCATCCGGGCCTGGGGCGGGCTCAACGACCCGAACAACGCCGGCCGGGTCATCATCGACACGATGATGAACCTCGACCTGCTGGCGTTCGCGAGCGAGCAGACCGGCGACGAGACGTACCTGGACATCGCCGTCGAGCACGCGAGGACCGCGCGGCGCGTCTTCCCCCGCCCCGACGGCTCCACCCCGCACGTGTACGACTTCGACCCGGCCACCGGCGCCCCGATCGGGCCCGACACGGTCCAGGGCTACAGCCCCACCTCCTGCTGGTCGCGCGGACAGGCGTGGGGCATGTACGGGTTCACCACCATGTACCGCAGGACCGGCGACCGCGACTTCCTCGCCACCGCCCGCGCCCTCGCCGACCACGCCATCGGCGCCCTCACCCCGGACCACATACCGGTGTGGGACTTCCGCGCCCCGCAGCAGCCCCACGACGTCAAGGACGCCTCCGCCGGCGCCATCATGGCCTGCGCCCTGCTGGACCTGGCCGCCGTCACCGGGAGGCAGCGGTACCGGGAGGTGGCGCTGCGCATCCTCACCGCGCTGGCGGAGACATGCCTGACGACCTCGTCGGCGCGGGCGGACGCGGTGGTGGCCCGCTGCACCCGCAACCGCCCGGCCGAGGACGGCGTCGAGATCTCCCTCCCGTACGCCGACTACTACCTGCTGGAGGGCATCCTGCGGGTGCTGCGGCCCGCCGACGTCGACCGGGCGATCGACCTCTCCACGGTCTGACCCGCGGGGCCGCCGGTCACCCCGCGATCGAGTCCAGCTGTTCCGCCGCCGGGCGCAGCGCCCACAGATCGCCGCCCGGCGGCTCCTCGAGCAGTGGGACGGCCTGCCGCGCCCGGCGGTCCCCGGCGTCGGCCGCCGCGTGCACGACGTCCGTCGCCGCGAAGCGGTGGAACTCCAGCTCCGGATGCGGCCAGGGCGCGGCACCGGTCGCGGCGGGCAGCAGGTGGTCCACGGCCTTGAGGAGGCTCTGCCCGTCCGGTCCCCGGTACGCCCACAGATCGACGCCGACATGACGGCCGATCGCCGCGAGACGGGTGTAGGCGACCAGGGCGAACGTCGAGTAGTGCCAGCTCCGGGTGCGGGCGAGCTCCTGGGGGCTGCCCTCCGTCGGACGCGATCTGCGGCGCGATACGCCGGGGGCCCACGTCCCGCACGGTCCGCCGGGCCAGCTCCCGGTCGCCGGTCGCCGACGCCAGCCCGGCGAGCAGCAGATCGTAGAAGGTGCCGTGGTTGTTGGCGGCCGCGGCCTCCTGCCGGCCGAAGTCGCTGTCCCGGAGCCAGGTCAGGAAGTCGGCGTTCCACTGCCGCATGGCGGTCCGGTCGTCCGCCGTCCAGCCGGGGGCGCCGGTCTCCAGCAGGGCGACCGCGTCGAGGACGGCGGTGTAGGACTGGGAGAAGTCGATGATGCCGATGGCGCGGCCGTCGTACCGGCACGGGATGAACTGCGCGTGGTCGAGGTTCGGGTTCATCCTGGTGGCCGGGTCGAGGAACCAGGTGCGCAGGACGCGCGCGGCCTTCTCGGCGTACCGGCGCTCCCCGGTGTAGTACCAGGCCAGGGAGAGGTCGTAGGAGGCGTCGAAGGTCTTCTCCACGTCCTGGCGGTCGGTGCCGGAGTCGACCTCGGGATTGCGCTGACCGTCGCGCTGCTCGTACGGGCAGCCCCACGGGTTGTCCGCGGTCGGGGGAGTGGTGGGCCACCAGTAGGGGGCCTGGCTCAGATAGTCGTGGACGTCGCCGCCGGGGGCGGGCCGGGGTTTGTCGACGACCGTCCACGGCCCCTGGTCCAGCCAGGCGTCGGCCCGGATCCGCAACGCCCGCACCGCGCGCCGGAGTTCGGGGTCCCCGTGGTCGAGGCGGACCTTGGTCCGCTGCATGCGGGAGCCGTCCAGGACGACGGTGTGCGGTACGCGGGGCGTGTGCCGTTCCCGCGCGTCGGCCGTCGCGGCCGGGACGGCGCCTGTGGTGAACGCGGCCAGCGCCACCAGCAGGACACCCCATCGGGACGTCGCTCTCATCTCCAGCCTCCGAGTCGCTCAGAGCCACGACGGCCATGTATATGAACGCCGTTCAGGAATGCGTTCGCATGAGCATGGCATGAAGGGGCGTCCCGCGGAACGGGCCGTGCGGCGATCCATCGTGGACGGGGGCGCGGGCGTGCGATCCGGCCGGTCGCTCGCGGTGGCGCCGATTCCGTTGTTTCCGCAGGTGGTTCGGGATCTTCGGGGGGCCCAGAGAGGGGCCGGATCGGTGCCCGGTGACTCCTTGACAACGCTTCTGGGCCGCCTCCAGACTGACGTTGCGTTCACCGCAATCCGTTTCGCTATACGCACCGAGGTGTCATGATGATTCCCGTGTGCCGTCTTGCGGATCTGCCGCGAGGCGAGGCTTTCCGGCTCGATCTCGATCCGCCGGTCTCGGTGTTCCACACCGACGACGGTGAACTCTTCGCCATCGACGACACCTGCACCCATCAGGACGCCTCGCTCGCCGACGGCTGGCTGGAGGGCAGTGCGGTCGAATGCCCGCTGCACGCCTCGGCGTTCGACCTGCGGACCGGGGCGGTCGACGGCCCGCCCGCCCGGCGCCCGGTGCGGACGCACGAGACCGTCGTCGTGGACGGCGTGATCCATGTCCGGCTGTCCACCGCGGCACGCGAACTGCCGCCCTGCGTCACCGCCCGGGTGGCCGGCGGTCCCGCGTGAGGACCGTCGCCGTGGTCGGCGCCTCCCTCGCCGGACTGTCGGCCGCGCGCTCCCTGCGCCGGCGCGGCTACGACGGACAGCTCGTCCTCGTCGGGGACGAACCCCATCGCCCGTACGACAGGCCCCCGTTGTCCAAGGAGTTCCTCGCGGGGACCGTCGACGAGACCGACCTCGCCCTGGAGGCGGACGACGAGGACCTGGACGCCCTATGGCTGCTCGGCACCCGGGCCGTCGCCCTCGACCCCACCACCCGCGCCGTCCGGCTCACCGACGGCCGGGAGATCCGGGCCGACGGCGTGGTCGTGGCCACCGGCGCCGCCGCCCGCACCCTGCCTGGCACCCAGGGTCTGGCCGGAGTGCACACCCTGCGCACCCTGGACGACGCCCGCGCCCTGCGCGCCGAACTCACGCCCGGCGTACGGCTGGTGGTGATCGGCGCGGGATTCGTCGGCGCCGAGGTCGCGTCCACCGCGCACGGCCTCGGCCTCGACGTGACCGTCGTGGAGGCGGCCCCCACACCCCTCGCCGGACCGCTCGGCGCGGCCATGGGCGCCGTCGTGTCCGGCCTGCACACGGACCACGGGGTGCGGCTGCTGTGCGGAGTGGGCGTCAAGGGGCTGAGCGGAGAGCGGCGGGTGACCGCCGTCCTGCTCGAGGACGGGCGGACCGTCCCGGCCGACGTGGTCGTGGCCGGCGTCGGCGCCCGCCCCTGCGTCACCTGGCTGACGGGCTCCGGTATCGCCCTCGGCGACGGCGTCACCTGCGCGTCGGACGGGCGCACCAGCCTCCCCGGCGTGGTCGCGGCCGGGGACTGCGCCGACTGGTACGACCCGCGGGCCGGCCGGCACCGCCGCGCCGAGCACTGGACGAGCGCACGCGAACGCGCCGACACTGCGGTCGCCGCCCTGCTGGCCGGCGGGACGGCACAACCGGGAGCTCCCGGACCGCCGTACTTCTGGTCCGACCAGTACGGCGTCCGCATCCAGTTCGCGGGGCACGCCGCCGGTGCCGACAGCGTGACCGTGGAGGAGGGCGGCGCCGAGAGCCGCGACGTCCTCGCCGTCTACCGCCGGGCCGGGCACCCCGTCGCCGTGCTCGGGATGAACCGCGCACGCCTCTTCACCCGCTGGCGCAGGCAGCTCACCGCCGCCTCCTGACCGGCGCGGCCGCCCAGCACCCGCGCGTGAACGCACCCTCACCGACGTCCCCGAGGAGCGCACCGTGACCCCGACCGGCCTGCCGGACAGCCTGATCGCCACCCTCCCCGGCTCCGCCTACACGGACCCCGGCGTCTTCGCCCAGGAGCAGGAGCGCATCTTCGAGACCATGTGGTGCTGTGTGGCGCGCGCCGCCGACCTGCCCCGGCCCGGCGCCTTCCGCACCGTCGACGTGGGCCGGGAGAGCGTCCTCGTCACCCGGGCCCGCGACCACGGCGTCCGCGCCTACCTCAATGTGTGCCGGCACCGCGGGGCCCGGCTCGTCACGGAGGACGGCGGCGAGGTGCGGCGGGCCTTCCAATGCCCGTACCACGCCTGGACGTACGGGCTCGACGGTACGCTCGTCGCGGCCCCCAATCTCAGCAGGATGCCCGACGTCGGGCGGGGCGCGTACGGCCTGGCGGCCGTGGCCGTCCGTGAATGGCTCGGCTATGTGTGGGTGTGCCTCGCACCGGAACCGCCGTCCTTCGAGGAGGACGTGATCGGGGACGTCGTCACCCGCCTCGGCGACCTCACGTCCCTGGAGCGCTACGGCATCGAGGAGTTGGCGGTGGGCCGGCGGATCGTCTACGACGTACGGGCGAACTGGAAGCTCATCGTCGAGAACTTCATGGAGTGCTACCACTGCGCCACCATCCACCCCGAACTCACCGAGGTGCTGCCCGAGTTCGCCGACGGCTACGCCGCCCAGTACTACGTCGGCCACGGCGCCGAGTTCGGCGCGGACGTCCGGGGCTTCACCGTCGACGGCTCCGAGGGCCTGGACCGGCTGCCCGGCATCGCCGGGGCACAGGACCGCCGCTACTACGCGATCACCGTCAAACCGCAGGTGTTCATCAACCTGGTCCCCGACCATGTGATCTTCCACCGGATGTACCCGGCCGCCGTCGACCGCACCGTCGTGGAGTGCGACTGGCTGTACCTCCCGCACGTCGTCGACGGCGGTGCGGACGTCAGCCGGTCGGTGGAGCTCTTCGACCGGGTCAACCGGCAGGACTTCGCGGCCTGCGAGCGCACCCAGCCCGGCATGAGCTCCCGCCTGTACGCCCAGGGCGGGGTGCTGGTGCCCAGCGAGCACCACATCGGCGCCTTCCACACCTGGGTGACGGAACGCCTGGCGGAAGCCGTCAGCCCAGGAACCCCATCCGGTGGCTGATCTCCTCGGCGCCCTTGAGCAGCACCGGGGACAGCTCGTGCATCCGCTGCTCGGTGAGCCGGTACGCCGGGCCGGAGGCGCTGAGCGCGGCGATGACATTGCCGTCGCGGTCGCGCACCGGAGCGGCCATGGCGTGCAGGCCGATCTCCAACTCCTCACGCGTGAGCGAGTATCCGCGCTCCCGCACCGCCGCCAGGTCCTTCTCCAGCTTCGTCCGGGCCGTGATGGTGTGCGGGGTGACCTTCTTCAGACCGGCCCGGGTGAGCAGCGCCGCGCGCTCCTCGGCGGGCAGATGCGCGAGCAGGATCTTGCCGCTCGACGTGGCGTGCAACGGGGTCAGCTGGCCCACCCAGTTGTGCGCGGTGATGGCACCCGGCCCCCGCACCTGGTAGAGGTTGATCGCGTAATGCTCCTGCATCACCGCGATGTTGACGGTCTCGCCCAGCTCCTCCGCGAGACGCTCGCAGATCGGGCGGCCCTGCTGGGTGATGTCGATACGGCCCGTGACCGCCCCGGCCAGCCGGACGATGCCGAAGCCGAGCCGGTACTTGCCGCGCTCCCCGGCCTGCTCGACCAGACCGCGGGACTCCAGCGCGCCCAGGAGCCGGAAGGCGGTGGACTTGTGCACGTCGATCTCGGCGGCGACCTCGCTCACCCCGGCCTCGCCACGCTGCGCGAGGATCTCCATGACAGTGATGGCGCGGTCCACCGACTGCACGCCGCCCGCCTGCGACGTCGGCGTCTCCGGGTCAGGGCTGTAGTTGCTCACAGTGAAACTATACGCGCAGTAAACAACATGGTTACCGGGCGGACATGTCTCGATCGGGTCTCCACGTTGCGCGGTCCGCAACCTGGTGCGTATCACGCGTCAGGTCTAGCATGCCCCGCGTAGCGGCGACGTGAGGAGACGAGGCGGTCATGGCTCCCCAGTACGACTTCGTCATCGTGGGTGGTGGATCGGCCGGCAGCGCGCTGGCCAACCGGCTCTCGGCCGACCCGTCGCGGCGGGTCCTCGTCCTCGAGGCCGGCCGGCCCGACTACCCGTGGGACGTCCTCATCCATATGCCCGCGGCCCTCACCTACCCCATCGGTAACCGCTTCTACGACTGGAAGTACGCCTCCGAACCCGAACCCCACATGGGCGGCCGCCGGATCCATCACGCGCGCGGCAAGGTCCTCGGCGGCTCCAGCAGCATCAACGGCATGATCTTCCAGCGCGGCAACCCCCTGGACTACGAGCGCTGGGCCGCCGATCCCGGCATGGAGACCTGGGACTACGCGCACTGCCTGCCGTACTTCCGCCGTATGGAGAACTGTCTCGCCGCCGACCCTGACGACGAGTTCCGCGGCCACGACGGCCCGCTCGTGCTCGAACGCGGACCGGCGGCCAATCCTCTCTTCGGTGCCTTCCTCGAAGCCACCCGGCAGGCCGGGTACGCCCCCACCGACGACGTCAACGGCTACCGGCAGGAGGGCTTCGCCGCGTTCGACCGCACCCTGCACCGAGGTCGCCGGCTCTCCGCCTCTAAGGCCTACCTGAGGCCCGCGATGCCGCGGCCCAACCTCACCGTGCGGACCCGGGCCCTGGTCACCCGCGTCCTCTTCGAGGGCGGGCGGGCCGTCGGCGTGGAGTACCGGCGCGGCCCGGGTGGCTTACGGCAGGTCCGCGCCGGCGAGGTGATCCTGTGCGGCGGCGCCATCAACTCCCCCCAGCTGCTCCAGCTCTCGGGCGTCGGCGACGCGGACGGACTGCGGGCCCTCGGCATCGACGTCGTCCAGCATCTGCCCGGCGTCGGCGAGAACCTCCAGGACCATCTGGAGGTGTACATCCAGCACGCCTGCACACAGCCTGTCTCCCTCCAGCCCTACCTGGCGAAGTGGCGGGCACCCCTCGTCGGCCTCCAGTGGCTGCTGCGCCGAGGCCCGGGCGCCACCAACCACTTCGAGGCCGGCGGCTTCGTCCGGGGCAACGACGACGTGGACTACCCCAACCTGATGTTCCACTTCCTGCCCGTCGCCGTCCGCTACGACGGCTCGTCGCCCGCCGGCGGCCACGGCTACCAGGTGCACGTCGGGCCCATGTACTCCGACGCCCGGGGATCGGTGAAGATCAGAAGCCGTGATCCGCGCGTCCACCCGGCGCTGCGCTTCGACTACCTCTCCACCGAGCAGGACCGCCGCGAGTGGGTGGAGGCCGTCCGCGTCGCCCGCGACATCCTCGGCCGCCCGGCGCTCGCCCCCTACGACGGGGGTGAGATCTCCCCGGGCCCGGAGGTGGAGACGGACGAGCAGATCCTCGACTGGGTCGCCCGGGAGGGCGAGACGGCCCTGCACCCGTCCTGCACCTGCCGGATGGGCACCGACGACCTCGCCGTCGTCGACCCGGCGACTCTGCGCGTCCACGGCGTGGACGGACTGCGGGTCGTGGACGCCTCGGTCATGCCGTACGTCACCAACGGCAACATCTACGCGCCCGTCATGATGATCGCCGAGAAGGCCGCCGACCTGATCCTCGGCAGAGAGCCCCTGGCCCCGGCCAAGGTCGCGTATCACCGGCACCGCGGCCAGAGTGGAGGGACCGTGTCCGCCGACCTCCACCCGGGAGAGGAATGACCACCGGAACCGACTGGCCGCTCGCCCACACCTTCACCAGCACGTCCGGCGCCGTCCGCTGGGACCGGCTGGGCCCGCCCGACGGCCCCCCGGTCGTCCTGCTGCACGGCACCCCGTTCTCGTCGTACGTCTGGCGGGGCGTCGCCCGCGCGCTCGCCCGGGACCACCGGGTCCACGTCTGGGACATGCCAGGGTACGGGCGGTCCGAGAAGGCGGCCGGACAGGACGTGTCCCTGGCCGCCCAGGGCCGCGTCCTCACCGAACTGCTCGCCCACTGGGGCCTGGAGGAACCGCTCGTCGTCGCCCACGACATCGGCGGCGCCGTCGCCCTGCGCGCCCACCTCCTGCACGGCGCCCGCTACCGGGCGCTCGCCCTCGTCGACCCGGTCGCCCTCGCCCCGTGGGGCTCGCCGTTCTTCCGCCTGGTCCGTGAACACGCCGCCGTGTTCGAGCAGTTGCCGCCCCCGCTGCACGGCGCCCTCGTGCGGGCGTACGTCTCCTCCGCCAGCGCCCCCGGGCTGCGCCCCGACGTCCTCGAACGGCTCGTCGAGCCCTGGGTGGATCTGTCCGGGCAGGCGGCGTTCTACCGGCAGATCGCGCAGGCCGACCAGCGCCACACCGACGAGATCCAGCGACGCTACGGCGACATCGCGATCCCCGTCCTCGTGTGCTGGGGCGAGGAGGACACCTGGATCCCGGTCGCGAAGGGACGCGAACTGGCCGCGCTCGTGCCCGGGGCGCGGTTCGAACCGCTGGCGGGCGCGGGGCACCTCGTCCAGGAGGACGCGCCCGCCGAACTCGTGGCCGCGCTCCTCGGCTTCATCACACAAGTCCCCTAAGTCACAGTGGAGTTGGGGGCCGTGACGCCGGCGCCCGGGAGTCGTCGCGTTCGGCGTGCGGTGCCGTGGGGAAGGGATGGCATACGCGATCGTCATCAGCCGACCCCTTGACGCCGGTCGGCCGATTCGCAAAGGTGTTCCACCACAAGCAATCGGGTGCACATTGCGCAACGACTTCTGTCGAAAGGCTCGGCGCGTGGCAGACCTGTTCGTGGACGGCGCGTGGCGGGGCCCGGTGGCCGGAAACCACCGGGCGGTCCGACGCCCCGCCGGGTGCACCCCCACGGCGACGCGAGCCTCTGCCTCACGCGGCGACGGCGGTGTGCGTGCCGCGGTGCCCGGACCGTCCGGGCGGCTGAAGCGGCCCCACCGGCCCAACCGGTCCCGCGCGCCCCGCCCCCGGCGCGGCGCCACCGGCCCGTCGGACGCGGACCACGCACCGGGGCCGGCCCGTCCGGACGCCTTCCGCATGCCCCCATCCGCCCGGCAGCACATCCATCACCGGCCGCAGCACCGGATCCGCGGCTGAACGCCGAAACGAGGTCGACCGTGACCACTCACACCGAGGTGCCGCCGCAGCGGCGCGGCCCGTCCGAGGACCCGGACTCCACCCCGGTCGTCTCCGTACGCGGGCTGTGGAAGGTGTTCGGGCCGAAGGCCGACCGGGTGCCGCACTCCGAGGAGCTGCGCGGACTGACCCGCCGTGAACTCATGGACCGCACCGGCTGCACCGCCGCCGTGCGCGACGTCCACTTCGACGTCGCGCCCGGTGAGGTCTTCGTCGTCATGGGCCTGTCCGGTTCCGGCAAGTCCACCCTGGTGCGCTGTCTCACCCGGCTGATCGAACCCACCGCGGGAGAGGTCGTCTTCGAGGGCGAGGACATCAGCGGCGCCGACGCCGCCCGGCTGCGCGAGCTGCGGCGCCGCAAGTTCTCCATGGTCTTCCAGCACTTCGGGCTGCTGCCGCACCGACGGGTCGTCGACAACGTGGCGTTCGGGCTGGAGATCCGCGGCATGAGCCGCGGCGACCGCCTCCGCCGCGCGCAGGAGGTCGTCGAACTCGTCGGACTCGCAGGCTACGAGAACGCCTACCCCGACCAGCTCTCCGGCGGAATGCAGCAACGCGTCGGCCTGGCGCGGGCGTTGGCCGGCGACCCCGACGTCCTCTTCTTCGACGAGCCCTTCTCCGCGCTCGACCCGCTGATCCGCCGCGACATGCAGAGCGAGGTCGTCCGGCTGCACCGCGAGGTCGGCAAGACGATGGTGTTCATCACCCACGACCTGTCCGAGGCGCTCAAGCTCGGCGACCGCATCCTGATCATGCGGGACGGCCGGACGGTCCAGTGCGGCACCGGCGACGCCCTCGTCGGCGCCCCCGCCGACGACTACGTCCGCGAGTTCGTCAAGGACGTGCCACGCGGTGACGTCCTGACCCTGCGCTGGATCATGCGCCCGCCCCAGGACGGCGACGCGCTCGACGGCCCCGAGCTGGGCCCGGACGTCGTGGTGCGCGAGGCCACCCGGGCGGTGCTGGCCGCCGACCGGCCCGTCAAGGTCGTCCAGGACGGCGAACTCCTCGGCATCGTCGGCGACGAGGAGATCCTCGCCGTCGTCGCCGGACGGGACGGCGACATCCGATGACCGTCGCCGTGGAGAGACCCGAGGAGACCGGCACCGGCGCACCCGACCCTCCGCCCCGGACCGCGCGCAGGCCCGGCCGCCCCCTCGTGGTGGCCGCGATCCTCGTCCTCTGGCTGCTGCTCTTCGCCGTCCTGCGCGGCCGGCACACCCTGTCCCTGGCCGCCGCCGACCTCACCGATCTGCACCGCTGGTTCAACGACGTCAACGACTCGATCGGCGCGGACCGCAACTCCAACCCGCTGTTCCTGTACTTCTTCAACGAGATCCGGCTCGTCGTCGACACCCTGGTCACCTTCGTCCAGGAACTGATCTCCCAGCCGGGCGCCGGGCGTCCCGTGCCGCAGATCGGCTGGCTCGGAGTCGTCGGCCTCACCGGATACGTCTCCTGGGCCGTCGGCAACTGGAGGGTCGCGCTGCTCGCCGTGGCCGGCTTCACCTTCCTCGGCCTGCAGGGGCTGTGGCAGGAGAGCATGGACACCCTGGCGCTGACCCTCTCCGCCGTGCTCGTGGCCCTGCTCCTCGCGATCCCGCTCGGCGTGTGGGCCGGCCTGTCCGACCGGGTCCACCGGATCGTGACGCCGTTCCTCGACTTCATGCAGACGATGCCGACCTTCGTCTACCTCGCCCCGCTCACCCTGTTCTTCCTCATCGGCCCGGCCTCCGCGACCATCGCCACCCTCATCTACGCGGCGCCGCCCGCCATCCGCATCACCGCGCACGCCATCCGCTCCGTGCCGACCACCACCGTCGAGGCGGCCGACTCGCTGGGCGCCACCCGACGGCAGACGCTGACGAAGGTGCTCCTGCCGATGTCAGCGCGCACCGTCGTCATGGGCGTCAACCAGACCATCATGGCCGCCCTCGCCATGGTGACCGTCGCCGCCCTGATCGACGCCCCCGGCCTCGGCAAGACCGTCGTCCAGGCCCTCCAGTCGCTCGACGTCGGCACGGCGTTCAACGCGGGCCTCGCCATCGTCGTCATGGCCATCGTGCTGGACCGCGTCACCACCGCCGCCAGTGCCCGCCAGGAGGCCGCCCGCCATGCGCACGGCCGTACGGCGGCCTGGCGGCGCCCCCTGCTCGGCGGGGGCGCGGCCGTCACCGCCGTCCTCGTGTACCTGTCCCACACCTATGTCTGGGCGGCCGAGTTCCCCGGCGAGGGCGGCGTCGGCAGCGCCATCTCGCGGGGCGCGGACACCGTGACCACCTGGGCGCAGGACCACCTCTCCGGACTCACCAACGCCTTCCGCGACGCGCTCACCACCGGCCTGCTCAACCCCTTCCAGACGCTGCTCACCGACTCCCCGTGGTGGCTGGTCGGCGCGGCCCTCGTCGCCCTCGGCGCCGTCCTCGGCGGCCGGCGCGCCGGCGTCACCACGGTCGTCTGCGTGGGTCTGCTCGTCGGCACCGGACTGTGGTCGGACAGCATGACGACACTGGCGTCGACCGTCGTCGCCACGGTCCTCGTGATGGTCCTCGGCATCGTCCTCGGCGTGTGGATGGGCCGCAGCGCCCTCGTCGACCGGCTGCTGCGGCCCACCCTCGACGCGGCCCAGGTCATGCCGCCGTTCGTCTATCTCGTGCCGTTCCTCGCCCTGTTCGGCGCGACCCGTTTCACGGCGATCGTCGCCGCCGTCGTCTACGCGGCACCCGTCGCCGTGAAGATCGTCGCGGACGGGGTGCGGAACGTGCCGGCGGCCACCGTGGAGGCGGCCACCTCCGCCGGGTGCACCACCTGGCAGATCGTCACCAAGGTGCAGCTGCCCATGGCACGGAGCGCCCTGACGCTCGCGACCAACCAGGGCCTGATCTATGTGCTGTCGATGGTCGTGGTGGGCGGCCTGGTGGGCGCGGGAGCCCTCGGCTACGACGTGGTCGCCGGGTTCTCGCAGGGACAGCTGTACGGGAAGGGGCTCGCCGCGGGACTCGCCATCGTCCTGCTCGGCGTCATGTTCGACCGGATCACCCAGGCGGCGGCTCGCCGCACCAGCGCATAAGGAGCACCCCACCATGGCACGACACTGGCGGGCCGGCGCGGCCGGTACGGCCGTCCTCGCCCTCACCCTCACCGCGTGCAGCGGCGCGAAGGTCGGCGACGACTCCGCGGGCTCCGGCGGCTCGTCCGGCTCCGGCTCCTGCGGCACGTTCAACCTCGCGGTCAACCCGTGGGTCGGCTACGAGGCCGACGCGGCCGTCGTCGCGTACGTCGCCGAGCACGACCTCGGCTGCACGGTCCGGCAGAAGGACCTCAAGGAGGAGATCGCCTGGCAGGGCTTCGGGACGGGCGAGGTCGACGCCGTCATCGAGAACTGGGGCCACGACGACCTCAAGAAGAAGTACATCACCGACCAGAAGACCGCCGTCGACGCCGGGCCCACCGGCAACAAGGGGCTCATCGGCTGGTATGTGCCGCCGTGGCTGGCGAAGGAGCACCCCGACATCACCGACTGGAAGAACCTGAACAAGTACGCCGACGAGTTCCGCACCTCCGAGTCGGGCGGCAAGGGCCAACTCCTCGACGGCGACCCGTCCTTCGTCACCAACGACGAGGCCCTGGTGAAGAACCTGAAGCTGGACTTCAAGGTCGTGTACGCGGGCAGCGAGACCGCGCTCATCCAGGCCTTCCGCAAGGCCGAGAAGGACAAGGAATGGGTCATCGGCTACTTCTACGAGCCGCAGTGGTTCATGTCCGAGGTGCCCCTCGTCAAGGTCAAGCTGCCGCCCTACACGGACGGCTGTGACGCCGACGCCGAGAAGGTCGCCTGCGACTACCCCGAGTACGAACTGGACAAGATCGTCAGCGCCAAGTTCGCCAAGTCGGGCAGCCCCGCCTACGACCTGGTGAAGAACTTCACCTGGACCAACGACGACCAGAACACCGTCGCCAAGTACATCGCCGTGGACAGGATGAGCCCCGAGGCGGCGGCGAAGAAGTGGGTCGAGGCCAACCGCGACAAGGTGGAGGCCTGGCTGAAGTAGACGCCCCGGGAAGCCCGGTGGCCGCGGCGCGCGACCCGCGCCCGGCCACCGGGCTTCCGCGCTTCCCGGAGCCGTTCCACCACGTCACCCGCGCCCTTGACACCCCCTGGCACGACGGGCACATTGAGTTGCGCGACCCGAGGCACGTTGCGCACAGAGCAACTCAAGCGGAGGTGCGGCGATGACGGGACCCCGAGTGGTCATCATCGGAGCGGGAGTCGTCGGAGCCGCCCTCGCCGACGAGATCTCCGCCCGGGGCTGGACCGACGTCACCGTCGTCGACCAGGGCCCCGTCCCCGCCACCGGCGGCTCCTCCTCGCACGCCCCCGGCCTGGTCTTCCAGACCAACCCCTCCAGGACCATGACCCACCTGGCCCGCTACACCGTCGAGAAACTCACCTCCCTCGACGTCGACGGCGAGCCCTGCTTCCTCCAGGTCGGCGGCCTCGAAGTGGCCACCGGCCCCGAGCGGCTGGCCGAACTGCGCCGCCGCCACGGCTGGATCACCGCCTGGGGCGTCGAAGCCCGGCTGCTGGCCCCCGACGAATGCGTCGCCGCACACCCGCTCCTCGACCCCGGCCGCGTCCTCGGCGGACTCCTGGTCCCCACCGACGGCCTCGCCCGGGCCGTCCTCGCCGTCGAGGCCCAGCTCCGCCGCGCCCGCGCCCGCGGCGTACGCGTCCTCGACCGCCACGAGGTCCTCGACATCCGCACCGCCGACGGCGAGATCACCGGCGTCCGCACCGGCCACGGCGACCTCGACGCGGACATTGTCGTGTGCTGCGCCGGCATCTGGGGCCCCCGCATCGCCCGTATGGCCGGGATGAACCTGCCGCTGACCCCGCTCGCCCACCAATTCGCCTGGACCGGGCCCGTCCCCGCCCTCGCCGGCCAGAGGGAGGAGGCGGTCCGCCCGATCCTGCGCCACCAGGACGCCGGCCTCTACTACCGCGACCGCTTCGACCGCCTCGGCATCGGCTCCTACGGCCACCGTCCGATGCCGGTCCGCGCCGACGACATCCTCCCCGTCGGCACCGCCGGCGGCACGCCGTCCGTCCTCGACTTCACCGAGGACGACTTCGCACCGGCCTGGACCGAGACCCGCTCCCTGCTGCCCGCCACCCGGGAGGCGAAGGTCGAGGACGGGATCAACGGCCTGTTCTCCTTCACCACCGACAACTTCCCGCTCCTCGGGGAGTCCCCGGACGTCAAGGGCTTCTGGGTCGCCGAGGCCGTCTGGGTCACCCACAGCGCCGGCGTCGGCCGGGCCATGGCCGAATGGCTCGTCGACGGCCACTGCTCCTCGTTCGACCTGCACGAATGCGACGTCAACCGCTTCGAACCGCACCAGCTGGCACCGGAGTACGTCCTGACCCGCGACTGCCGGAACTTCGTCGAGGTCTACGACATCCTCCACCCCCTCCAGCCGTCCGGGGAGCCGCGCCCGCTGCGCACCAGCCCCTTCCACGTCCGCCAGCGCGAACACGGCGCCTACTTCCTGGAGGCGGGCGGCTGGGAACGCCCGCAGTGGTACGCGTCCAACGCCCGCCTCCTCAACGGCCGTTCCATCCCCACGCCGGACGACTGGGCGGCCCGCTACTGGTCGCCGATCGTCGGCGCCGAGGCGCAGGCCACCCGCGAGACCGTCGCCCTGTACGACATGACGCCCCTCAAACGCCTGGAGGTCAGCGGCCCCGGCGCCGCCGCCCTCCTGGAACGCCTGTGCACCGGCAGGGTCGCCAAATCGGCCGGCTCGGTCACCTACACCCTCCTCCTCGACCACGACGGAGGCATCCGCAGCGACATCACCGTCGCCCGGCTCGGCCGCGACCTCTTCCAGGTCGGCGTCAACGGCAACCTCGACCTCGACTGGATCACCCGCCATCTGCCCGCCGACGGCACCGCCCAGGTCCGCGACATCACCCCGGGCACCTGCTGCGTCGGCCTGTGGGGCCCACGCGCCCGGGACGTCCTCCAGCCCCTCACCGAGGACGACTTCTCCGACACCGGCCTGAAGTACTTCCGCGCCCGCCGCACCCACGTCGGCAGCGTCCCGGTGACGGCGCTACGGCTGTCGTACGTCGGCGAACTCGGCTGGGAGCTGTACACCACCGCCGATCTGGGCCTGCGTCTGTGGGACACCCTCTGGCGGGCCGCCGAACCGCTCGGCGGCATCCTTGCAGGGCGGGGCGCCTTCAACAGCCTCCGCCTGGAGAAGGGCTACCGCTCCTTCGGCACCGACATGACCTTCGAGCACGACCCCTACGAGGCCGGCCTCGGCTTCGCCGTCCGCCCCGACAAGGACGACTTCATCGGCAAGGCCGCGCTGGAGCGCCGCCGCACCGACGTCCGGCGCCGGCTGACCTGCCTCACCATCGACGACCCGCGGTCCGTCGTGATGGGCAAGGAGCCCGTGTACGACGGCGACCGCGTCGTCGGCTACGTCACCAGCGCCGCGTACGGCTACACGGTCGGCACCGGCATCGCCTACGCGTGGCTCCCGGCAGAACGCGCCGTCCCCGGAACGGCACTGGACATCGGCTGGTTCGGGCGTCGCGTGAAGGCGGTGGTGACGGAGGAGCCACTGTTCGACCCGGCGATGACCCGGCTCCGTGGATGAACACACCTTGCCGTGGCCCTCTCAGGCGGACGGAGACCTCATGAACGGT
The DNA here is from genome assembly GCF_018070255.1 of Streptomyces sp. RK62. Lineage (NCBI taxonomy): Bacteria > Bacillati > Actinomycetota > Actinomycetes > Kitasatosporales > Streptomycetaceae > Streptomyces > Streptomyces sp. RK62. The sequence goes on from NZ_JAGPYD010000025.1 coordinate 79,133, forward strand.
TATGGCACCTCGGGGGCCGACCTCCCGGGCCACCCGGACCTCCCCGGCCAGGCGGACCTCCCCGGCCACGCGGACCTTCCCGGCCACGCGGACCTTCCCGGTCATCCCGACCGGCTGTGGCGCACCCCCGCCCTCAAGAAGTCGTACGACGTGGTGATCGTCGGCGGCGGGGGACACGGCCTGGCCACCGCCCATTACCTGGCCCGCAACCACGGCATCACCGACGTCGCCGTACTGGAGAAGGGCTGGCTCGCGGGCGGCAACATGGCCCGCAACACCACGATCATCCGCTCCAACTATCTGTGGGACGAGAGCGCCGGCATCTACGAACACGCCCTCCGGCTCTGGGAGGGACTGGAGGAGGAGCTCGACTACCCCCTGCTGTTCTCCCAGCGCGGCGTACTGAACCTCGCGCACAGCCTCCAGGACGTCCGCGACGGAGTGCGCCGCGTCGAGGCCAACCGTCTCAACGGCGTCGACGCGGAGTGGCTCGACGCCGACGGCGTCAAGGAGGTCTGCCCGATCGTCGACACCTCGCCCGACGTACGCCACCCGGTGCTGGGCGCCACCTACCAGCCGCGCGCCGGCATCGCCAAGCACGACCACGTGGCGTGGGGCCTGGCCCGGTCGGCGGACGCGGCGGGCGTCGACATCGTCCAGAACTGCGGGGTCACCGGACTCGACATCACCGGCGGCCGAGTCGTAGGAGTCCGCACGACGCTCGGCCCGGTGGCAGCCGGCCGGGTCGCCCTGTGCTCGGCGGGCCACACCTCGGTCCTCGCGGCCATGGCCGGCATCGAACTCCCGCTCCAGAGCCACCCGTTGCAGGCCCTGGTCTCCGAACTCCTCGAACCGGTCCACCCCACGGTCGTCATGTCCAACGCGGTCCACGTCTACGTCAGCCAGGCCCACAAGGGCGAGCTGGTGATGGGCGCGGGCATCGACGCCTACCCCTCCTACACCCAGCGGGGCGCCTTCCACATCATCGAGGAGCAGATGGCGGCCGCCCTCGAACTCTTCCCCGTGTTCGCCCGCGCCCACGTCCTGCGCACCTGGGGCGGCATCGTCGACGTCAGCCCCGACGCCTCACCCATCGTCGGCCTCACCCCCGTGGACGGCCTCTACCTCAACTGCGGCTGGGGGACCGGCGGTTTCAAGGCCACCCCCGGTGTCGGCTGGGTCTACGCGCACACCATCGCCCACGACCGGCCGCACGACCTCAACGCCCCGTTCTCCCTCCACCGTTTCACCACCGGCGCGCTCGTCGACGAACACGGCGCGGCCGCGGTGGCCCACTAGAACCGGCAGCCAGCCCCGGGAGCCGACCCATGCTGCTCATCCCCTGCCCGTGGTGCGGGCCCCGCGACGAGGCCGAGTTCCACCACGGCGGCCAGGCCCATGTGCCCTACCCCGAGGACCCGGCCGCGCTGTCGGACGAGGAGTGGGCCCGCTACCTGTTCTTCCGCGCCAACCCCAAGGGCCCGTCCGCGGAACGCTGGATGCACGGGGCAGGCTGCCGCCGCTGGTTCAACGCGCTCCGTGACACGTCGACGAACGAGATCCTGGTGGTGTATCGGCCGGGTGAGGAACGCCCGGAGCCACCGGAACGGCCGGAGCCGAGGTCGGCGGTGCCTTCAGCCCGTCCTGCTCTCGGGGACGAGACCGGCTTTTCAGCCCGTCCGGCGTTTGAGGA
>NZ_JAGPYD010000026.1:0-77333 GCF_018070255.1 Streptomyces sp. RK62
GGGTCTGGTGCCGCACCTCGCCGCGTTGTCGTCGGTTGCCATGGCTCCGCCATGGCGCCCTCCTCCGCCTTGCGATGCACGGCACCAGACCCCGCTCCCTGATCCGGCCTGATCCAAACGAAGGCCCTAACCGATTTCCACCGTCCCGTCCCGCCCGGCTAACCTCCTGCCATCAACCACATCCGGCAGGAGTACGAGAACCATGGCGAAAGCACCGGTCCAGCGCATGTCCCAGTTGATGGCGAAGACGCTGCGCGACGACCCGGCGGACGCCGAGGTCCTCAGCCACAAGCTGCTGGTCCGCGCCGGCTACGTCCGTCGCACGGCGGCCGGCATCTGGTCCTGGCTGCCCCTCGGCAAGCGGGTCCTGGCCAACGTGGAGCGCATCGTCCGCGAGGAGATGGACGCCATCGGCGCCCAGGAGGTGCTGCTGCCCGCCCTGCTGCCGCGTGAGCCCTACGACGCCACGGGCCGCTGGGACGAGTACGGCCAGGAGCTGTTCCGGCTCAAGGACCGCAAGGGCGGCGACTACCTGCTCGGCCCGACCCACGAGGAGATCTTCACCCTGCTGGTGAAGGACCAGGCGTCCTCCTACAAGGACCTGCCGGTCATCCTCTACCAGATCCAGCACAAGTACCGCGACGAGGCCCGCCCCCGGGCCGGCATCCTGCGCGGCCGCGAGTTCCTGATGAAGGACTCCTACTCGTTCGACACCGACGACGAGGGCCTCGCGCAGTCCTACGCCCTGCACCGCCAGGCCTACCAGCGCGTCTTCGAGCGCCTGGGCCTGGACTACCGCATCTGCGCGGCGACCGCGGGCGCGATGGGCGGCTCGAAGTCGGAGGAGTTCCTGGCCCCCGCCGAGGCCGGCGAGGACACCTTCGCCGACTGCCCGAACTGCGACTTCGCGGCGAACACCGAGGCGATCACCTACGAGCTGAAGCCCGTCGAGGCCGCGGACGTGCCCGCGCTGGAGGAGATCCCCACCCCGGACACCCCGACCATCGAGACCCTCGCCGCCCACCTCGGCGTCCCGGCCTCGGCCACCCTGAAGAACCTCCTGGTCAAGGTCGACGGCGAGATCGTCGCCGTCGGTGTCCCCGGCGACCGCGAGGTCGACATCGACAAGGTCGAGGCGCACTTCGCCCCGTCCGTCGTCGAGATGGTCACAGAGGCGGACTTCGCCGTGCGCCCCGACCTGGTGCGCGGCTACGTCGGCCCGCAGGGCCTGGGCGAGAAGGTCACCTACCTCGCCGACCCGCGCGTGGCCCCCGGCACCTCCTGGATCACGGGCGCCAACAAGGAGGGCACGCACGCGAAGAACGTCGTCGCGGGCCGTGACTTCGAGGTCGACACGTACGTCGACGTCGTGGTCGTCCAGGAGGGCGACCCCTGCCCCAAGTGCGGCACCGGCCTCAAGCTGGACCGCGCCATCGAGATCGGGCACATCTTCCAGCTGGGCCGCAAGTACGCCGACGCCCTCAAGCTCGACGTCCTCGGCCAGAACGGCAAGCCGGTCCGCGTCACCATGGGCTCGTACGGCATCGGCGTCTCCCGCGCGGTCGCCGCGCTCGCCGAGCAGACCGCCGACGACAAGGGCCTGTGCTGGCCCGCCGAGGTCGCCCCGGCCGACGTCCACGTGGTCGCCGCCGGCAAGGCCCTGCAGACCGAACTCGCCCTCGACGTGTCCGAGAAGCTGTCCGCGGCCGGTCTGCGGGTGCTGTGCGACGACCGTGCCGGTGTCTCGCCGGGCGTGAAGTTCACCGACTCGGAGCTGATCGGCGTTCCGCAGATCCTGGTGGCCGGGCGCCGCGCCGCCGAGGGCGTCGTCGAGCTGAAGGACCGCAGGACCGGTGAGCGCGAGGAGCTGACGGTCGACGAGGCGATCGCCCGTCTGACCGCCTGACCGTCCGTTCGGGCGCGGGCCGTTCCCCTGGCGTGGGGGAGCGGCCCGTGCCCGCTTGCGGGACCGGCGAGGATGGGCGAGGACCGGCGAGCGTTCAGCCGGCTTCGGCGGCGAGCACCCGGGGCAGCAGCTCATGGGGGAGCTCGACACCCATGCCGCAGAAGCAGCGCAGCGGTCCGCCCCGGGAGGCGGGAGCCCCCAGGTCGACGATGAGGATGTCCGCCACTTCTCTGAGCACGTCACCCGCCGGCGCGCTGCGGGCCACGTGGATGCTGACCTCGTCGGGGTCCCAGACCGCGATGCTTGCCAGACCGTCCGTCACGGCAATGCGAACGCACACAACTGCCTCCCCAGGAATGCGCTACGGCACGAGCGTTCCGCTCCGGGAGGTCAGCGGCTGACTGATGGTACCGATGTGTGTGGGGTTCGTGAGGACTTTCGTCATATTCTTCCGGAGCGCGCCCGGTGTCCGGTACCGCCCCGGGAGGTGGGCGGCTCTCACCGCGCGCCGGCCCTACGCCGCTGACCTCAGACGATGCGGCTGACCTGAAGCATCGCCTCGGCGTCCTTCAGCAGGGCGCGCTGCCGTGACTCCGGCAATTGCCGGTACAGCTTGAGCAGCCGGGCCTCGCGCTCGTCGCCGCTGGGGCCCGGCACCGGCCGGCCCACCGCCTCGAAGAACTCCCGGGGGGTCGTGCGCACGCCCCAGCGCCGGAACACGTCGACCATCGCGCGCAGCTTCTCGGGGTCGATGCGCGAGGTGCCGCGGGTGCGGTTCATCCAGGCGTTGAGTGTCGGGTACGAGATGCCGGACTCCGCGGCCAGATCTTTCTGCGTCCGGTCGGGCACCTGGGCGAGCAGACGTTCGAGTAGGGCCGCCAGGTCCTCGTCCCCGTGCTGGGCATGCCGACGGGGTTCGGGATCTGCTGGGGGGCGGCTCCGCTGGTTCGTCACGCTCAGAGGATCGGTCATCGATATCTACAAGCGCAAGTAGATCGCAGATCAGCGCCGGGTCTTCGGGCGCACGCCGGAGCGTTCCGGGGGTGCCGGTGCTCCTGTGCGCCCCGTCCGCGCCCTCAAGTCTCACGCTCCGTAGGCTTCTTGACACGATATGCATCTACATGAAGACTGTAGACGCCCTGGGAGGGGATCGCGGGTTTCCGTCGTGGCCTGCGCACGTCCCATTTGAAGAATCTACATCTACATGTGTATTGCAGAGGAGAAGCCGTCGTGTCCCAGCCGGACCACCTCACCACCGCCCCGGCCGCCGGCCCGGAGCCCGAACTGGTAGCCCGGGCCCGCGCGGGCGACCGGGAGGCGTTCGCCGCCCTGTACTTCGAGCACTATCGCGCCGTCTACGCGTTCCTCCTGGTTCGCACCCGCAACAGACATCTCGCCGAGGACCTCACCCAGGAGGTGTTCGTCCGCGCCCTGCGCCGCATCGGCACCTTCCACTGGCAGGGCACCGCCTTCGCCGGGTGGCTCACCACGATCGCCAAGAACCTCTGGCTCGACGAACTCGGGCGTGGACGCACGCGCTGGGAGACCCCGGTCGCCGAGTTCGACGACCCCCGCGACACCCACCGCGGCACCGAGGCGCTCGTCCTGCGCGAACTGGACGCCGTCGAGGCCCAGGAGACCGTCCACACCGCCCTGCACCGCCTCAACCCCCACCAGCGGCACTGCCTGGAACTGCGTTTCCTGGACGAACTGTCCGCGCAGGAGACCGCGTTGGCCATGGGTCGCAGCGTCGGCGCGGTCAAGACCCTGACCTACCGGGCCCTGCGGAAACTGCGCTGGTCGACGGAGGCGGTGTCCGCGTGAACACCACCCGCCCGCGCGTCGCCGGCGTGATCGGCCGGATTCCGCGGCCCGCGGACCCCGAACGAGCCGCCGCCCCCGCACCCGTACGGCTCCTCACCGGCCCCGGCCGCCCTCCGGTCGTGGTCCTCCACCGCACGGCCGACGGAGGCTGGTCTCGCGGGCCGCGCCCGCTCACCGAGCTGGAGCGCAAGGCCCTCGCCTGGGACGCCGCGTGCGCCCGCGCACGCTCCGTCGCCCGCGCGGTCGCACGCCACCTCGCCGGGCACGCGGGCCCCTCCGACGTCCGCGTGGACGGCGACCGGGTCCGGGTCGTGCTGCGTGTGGACGGCGCCGAGTGCTGGGCCCGCTGGCGCGCCTACTTCCAGATCACGGTCGTCGGCGAGGGCAGCCGCCCGCACACCCTGGTCGGCGACGGCGAACGCGACGGCGTGCGCGTCACGGTCGTCGCCCACGGCGCCGCGACGGGCCGGCGGGGGCGCCGCCCCTTCCGCGTCGGCGACGCCACCTACGACCTGGCCGCACCGCTGCGCGACGCGTACGGCGACGTCTGGTACTACCAGGGCTGCCGGCGGCCCGACGGGATGCCGCTGCTCTCCCTGGACGGGCGGCCCGAGCGGTGTTCCCTGGCCAATGTGGCGGCCCATCTGGGCCCCCTGTCCGCGGTGCGCGACACCGATCGCGCCGAGGACCGCACATCCCCGTCCGAGCCGGCCGGATGACCCCGGCGGTATCCGACGGCGGATCACGGATCTGGGAACTGCGCGCGGCCTGCCGGGAGTGGGACGCCGATCTGTGGTTCACCCGGCGCACCTGGCCCCTCGCGGTCGCGATCTGCACGCTGTGCCCTGTGCTCGAACCCTGCCGGGCCGCCGTGCTGCGCCGGGAGCGCGGCCTTCCCCGCTGCCGCCGGCAGGGCGTCGTCGCGGGCCTGACCGGCCCCCAACGGCACGCCCTGGAACAGGCGGCCCACGGCTCACCGGTCCCGGCCGAGCCTCCCGGCGGGCCATCGGCGTCGGCCCGCCCCGCCGCGGCGCCCCGGCCCGCGCCGGCCGCCGTGTCCGAACCCGAGCCGTCCCGCCCGGGGGAGGCGCTCCCGACCGCCGCTGTCGCCGCCGACCGGCCTCCGCCGACGGCGGCCGTCCCGTCGGCGGACACCCCACCCGACCCGGCGCCGCCCGAGGCTTCGTGCCCCGGGCCCGACGAGGCGCCCCCGCCCCCGTCCCCGCCCGACCGGCGTACGTCCGAGCGAGGCGATGCGCCCTCGCGCATACGCCCGGCGCCCTGTGGCACGCGCGCCGCCTACCAGCGGCATCTGCGGCGGGGCGAACCCGTCGACGCGGCGTGCCGGGCCGCCAACACCTATGAGGCCGGGCGCTATCGCCGTACCGGCACCACCCGCGCCCGACCCCCGCGCCCGCCCGCCTGACCCGCGTCCGCCCAGGGCCTGCCGCCGCACCCAGCCGCAGCCCGTACGCCGACCGTCTCCGGAGAACCGCATGTCCAGGCCCTCCGCGCCCTCGCCCCGCGCACCCCTCCCGCGCCGCCGCCCGCCCCTGTCCGCGTGCCGCGCCGGAGCGCCCGGCGGTCCGGCCGCGCGCCGTCCGCCCACCGTCATGGAGTCCCCCATGCCTACGTCCCCCTCGTCCCCGCCGCCCGAGGAACCCGCGCCCGGCGACCTTCGGCCACCGGGGCGGCTGCGCCGGGCGGCCACCGCGCTGTGGCGGGGTCTCCGGGTGGGCGGCCGGCCACGAAGGGGGAGCGAGCGGGAGCTGGAGCTGTGCCGGCAGGAGCGCGACCGCTGGCAGCGGTACGCCGACTCCTACGAGCGGGACCTGAACCGCGTACGGCTCGAACGCGCCCAGCTCCTCGCCTGGCTGGCCGCGCTGCACCCGGCGAGCGCCGTCCTCGTCCGGGGCGTCGACGGCATCCACCAGCTGCGCATCGAGGCCGGCGGGCGGCAGCTGTCGTGGCCGTTGCACCCGGCCGACCTGGGGCAGTTCGCGCACATCCCGTACGCGCGGCACGGCTCGGGACCGTACGGCCGTACGCGCTGGGACCAGGCGGCCCATCTGCGGCGGCACACCCGGCTGCTGGCCATGGAGGGCATGCTGTTCACGACGGCCCCCGACGACCGCTGAACACCCGCCGGACTCCGGCCGGCAGGCTCGGGAGGCACGTCGGCCGGACCCACCGCGCCCCCCTGCGAGAGCTCCCCGCAGGGGGGCGCGGCTCGGCCTACAGCCAGCTCGCGAACTCCAGGAGCAGTTCGGCGTCCTGGGGGCGTCCGACCCGCAGGGCCCGTACGCCCGACTCCACCGCGCGGAACAGGGTCCAGCCGCGCAGCCGTTCCTGGTCGACCTCCAGGGACTCCGCGAGGCGCTTGACCCGACGGCGGGTCGTCGAGGCCCCCGACGGGGAGGCGATCAGATCCTCCACCCGGTCCCGCACCAGCCGCGCCAGATCGAACGCGCACTCGCCGACCACCGGGTCCGGCCCCACCGCCAGCCACGGCATGCGCTCCCCGGCGAGGACCTTGCTCTGCCGGAACGTGCCGTGCAGCAGCTGCCGTTCCGGAGGCGCCGCCAGCAGCTCGTCGCGGGCCGTCAGCGCGGCGTCGACCAGCGCGCTCACGTCGGCGTGCCGGGAGGCGGTCGCCCGCATCGCCTCGGCCTGGCGTTCCGTCCGCTCCGCCACCGTCTCGAAGGGGTGCCCCTCCGGGGGCTCCACCCACAGCCGGCGCAGCGTCCCCGCCGCCTCCAGCAGCGCCTTCGCCTCCGGCAGCGACCGCACCGACCGGTCCGGGCGCAGCCGCTCGAGCAGCAGCACGCCCTCGGTCACGAACGGCTCGAGCAGCTGGACGGCACCCGTGCCGCCCCAGTGCGCGAGCGCGGCCCGCTCGCTCTCCGGGCGGGCGCGCGGCGGCGCCAGCTTCAGCACGGCCGGGGTGCCGTCGGCCCGCCGGACCAGCACCACCAGACTGCTGCGCCCGCCCGGCAGCTGCACCCGCTCCACGGTCAACTCGCGCTGTTCGACGGCCTCCCGGGTCGCCTGCGGCAGCCTCTCCAGCCAGGCGTCACCGTCCGGCGCCGTCTCACCGAGCGCCCTCACCAGACGCTGCGGCGGTTCGAAAGCCATGCGCGAGTCGTCCCCTTCCGTCCTGCCCGTCGGTGTCCCTGCGGCCCGCGTCACGCGGGGGGCGCCGCCGGCGCGGAGGACGTGTCCGCCCGCTCGGCGAGCCCAGGGAAGGCTACGCTCTCGCCCCGCCAGCGCACCGCCCGCACCGCAGCCTCCCGCAGCGCCTCGGCGGCCGTACCGCGCAGCGCGCCCCGGGCCGAGCGCACCAGATCCGCGTAGACACCGGCCAGCCTGCTCTCCAGCTCGGCGGCGAACAGCACCGCCGTGGCCCGGTCCGTCACCGGGAACGGCAGCGCGTACCCGGCGCTCGCGGCGACCGGATCGGCGCCCAGGTCGCGCACCTCGCGCGCCAGCGCGTCCCGCCGCGCCCGGTGGGCGTCGTACGCGGCCCGCGCGTCGGAGCGCCGGTCCTCGCCGATCCGCCCGCCGACCACGCCGTACCCGTAGACGGCGGCGTGCTCCGCGGCCAGGGCCGCCTGAAGCGCCGTCACCGTCTCCATGCCGGCCTTGCCCGCCTTGTCGGTGTCGCTCACCTGGCACCCTCCGTCAGCAGGAACGCGTGCGCGGCCCCGGCCGCCGCCACGGACGCGAGCAGCCGTGCCAGTTCACCCGGCAGACCCATCAGCGCCTTCGCCCGTTCGTCGGCGAACGTCCGCTCGGCGGCGGCGAGTTCGGTCAGCGCGTCCCGCTGGTCCGCGGGAACCGCCCGCACCGAGGCGGACGGCGACGCGGAGGCGGAGGGGGACGGGGTGGCCGACGGGGACGACGACGGGCCGGACGCGCCCCCGCCGAACGCCTCCATGTGCCGTACCGCCTCCGCCCGCAGGGGGGCCACCAGCCGCTCCACCGCCGGATGGGCGGCGAGGACGGCGTCGTACCGGGCGACCAGGTCCTCACTGTCCCGGGCCGCACGCGCGCGTGCCCGCTCGGCGAGCGACGGACTGCCGCCCGTACCGCCGTCCGGGTCGGCGGGCCCGGCGGAGCAGCCCGCCAGCAGCGCGGCACCCGCGGCCGAGGCGAGCAGGGTTCTTCTGCGCGGTCCCGGGAGGGCGCGCGGGGGCGGGGGGTACGGCACGGGCGACTTCCTCAGGGGAGTTCGTACGAAAGCACTTGCGACGGCGGCTGCCCGGTCAGCGGGCCGCGTGCCCGTGATCACCGTACCCGCGCCACGCGAACGCGCCACTCACCGGCACCGGTCACCCACAGGTGGACGGCAACACACCCTGCGACCGGATACCCTTTGACCTGACACGCGCCCCATCCCACAACAGCACACGCGGCCGAGGAGTCACCCGGATGAGCACCACCCAGAGCGAGAGGCTGCGAGCACTCCTGGAACCCCTCGTCAGCTCCCAGGGACTGGACCTCGAAGAGATCGAAGTGGACTCGGTCGGACGCAAGCGTGTGCTGCGCGTCGTCGTCGACTCCGACACCGGCGCCGACCTGGACCGCATCGCCGATGTGAGCCGCGCGCTCTCGGCGAAGCTGGACGAGACGGACGCGATGGGCGAGGGCGAGTACACCCTCGAGGTCGGCACCCCGGGCGCGGAACGCCTCCTCACGGAGCACCGCCACTATGTGCGCGCCGTCGACCGGCTGGTGAAGTTCGAGCTGGCCGAGGGCGGCGAGCTGGTGGCCCGCATCCTCAAGGTCGACGACGACGGTCTCGACCTCGAAGTGCCCGGCGTGAAGGGCCGCAGGGCGACCAGCCGCCGGCTCGCGTTCCCGGAGATCGAGAAGGCGCGCGTGCAGGTCGAGTTCAACCGCAAGGACAAGAAGGAAGAGGAGGCGTAGCCGTGGACATCGACATGAGTGCCCTGCGGGGCTTGGTTCGGGAGAAGGAGATCTCCTTCGACCTGCTGGTCGAGGCGATCGAGTCGGCCCTCCTCATCGCCTACCACCGCACCGAGGGAAGCCGCCGACACGCGCGCGTGGAGCTCAACCGGGAGACCGGGCATGTGACCGTGTGGGCGAAGGAGGACCCCGAGGACCTCGAGGAGGGCCAGGAGGCCCGCGAGTTCGACGACACCCCGTCCGGCTTCGGCCGTATCGCCGCCACCACCGCCAAGCAGGTCATCCTGCAGCGGCTGCGCGACGCCGAGGACGACGCGACGCTCGGCGAGTACGCCGGCCGCGAGGGCGACATCGTCACGGGCGTGGTCCAGCAGGGCCGCGACCCGAAGAACGTGCTCGTGGACATCGGCAAGCTGGAGGCCATCCTGCCGGTGCAGGAGCAGGTCCCCGGCGAGACCTACCCGCACGGCATGCGGCTGCGGTCGTACGTCGTGCGGGTCGCCAAGGGTGTCCGCGGGCCCTCCGTGACCCTGTCGCGCACCCACCCGAACCTGGTGAAGAAGCTCTTCGCGCTGGAGGTGCCGGAGATCGCCGACGGGTCCGTCGAGATCGCCGCCATCGCCCGCGAGGCCGGTCACCGCACCAAGATCGCCGTGCGCTCCACCCGCAGCGGCCTGAACGCCAAGGGCGCCTGCATCGGCCCCATGGGCGGCCGGGTGCGCAATGTCATGGGCGAGCTGAACGGTGAGAAGATCGACATCGTCGACTGGTCGGACGACCCGGCCGAGATGGTGGCGAACGCGCTGTCCCCGGCCCGTGTCTCCAAGGTGGAGGTCGTGGACATGGCGACCAGGTCGGCCCGGGTGACCGTGCCGGACTACCAGCTGTCGCTGGCGATCGGCAAGGAAGGGCAGAACGCCCGGCTCGCGGCCCGGCTCACCGGCTGGCGCATCGACATCCGGCCGGACACCGAGCAGGCCGGGGAATAGATCCAGACCTCAGGTCGCTCAGATCACGTCAGGTTATCGCCCGGCAACTGTTCGAATCCTGCCCCAAAGGGGTGAGGTCGGTACGGGGAGGTAGACTTAGCTGTGTCTGGCCGGACACGCGTCCGCGCATGCCCTGAGCGCACCTGTGTGGGGTGCCGGGAGCGAGCGGCCAAGGCTGATCTGCTGCGTACCGTGGCGATCGAGGACGAGTGCGTCCCCGATCCTCGCGGTACGCTGCCCGGCCGGGGTGCGTATGTACACCCCGCCCTGGTCTGTCTCGACCAGGCGGTACGCCGCCGGGCGTTCACGAGGGCGTTGCGTGCCCCGGGAGCGCTCGACACAAAGGCGTTGCGCCGTTACGTCGAGCAGACAACAGTTGCCGAGCAGGCAACACCGTAAGAAGCGTCGCGCGGAACCCCGTGCGGCCCAGGTACCTCGCGAGTCGGAAGTAGGTCGAGATTGCGATGAGCACTCGATGAGTACGCGATGAGTACGCCCATGAAGTAGCGACGGTCCGGCCGCAACCCGGACCTAAAAGGAGCGAAGTGGCTAAGGTCCGGGTATACGAACTCGCCAAGGAGTTCGGGGTTGAGAGCAAGGTCGTCATGGCCAAGCTCCAAGAACTCGGTGAATTCGTCCGTTCGGCGTCTTCGACCATCGAAGCGCCCGTAGTCCGCAAACTGACGGACGCCCTCCAGCAGGGCAACGGTGGCGGCAAGCCCGCCCCCGCCCGCAAGGCTGCCCCGGCGAAGCCGGGCGCCCCCTCTCCCGCGCAGGCCGCCCGTCCGGCAGCCCCGCGCCCGCCGGCCCCGAAGCCGGCCGCCGAGAAGCCCGCGGCTCCCGCCGCGCCGGCCTCTTCCGGCCCCCGTCCCACCCCGGGCCCGAAGCCCGCGCCGCGGCCCGCCCCGGCGTCCCCGGCTCCGACCACGCCCGAGTTCACGGCGCCCCCGTCGGCGCCCGCCGCTCCGGCGGCCTCCCAGGGCCAGGGTTCCGGCACGCGTCCGGGCGCCCCGCGTCCGGGTGGCCAGGCTCCGCGTCCGGGTGCTCCCCGTCCGAGCGGTCAGCAGGGCGGCCAGGGCCGCGGTGAGCGCACCGGCGCGCCGCGTCCGGGTGGCCAGGCGCCTCGTCCCGGCGCCCGTCCGGCCGGTCCCCGTCCGGGTAACAACCCCTTCACCTCCGGCGGCTCCACCGGTATGGCGCGTCCGCAGACGCCCCGTCCCGGCGGTGCCCCGCGTCCGGGTGGCCCCGGCGCTCCCGGCGGCGCTCCGCGTCCGCAGGGCCAGGGCCAGGGCGGTCCCCGTCCCCAGGGCGCCGCGGGCGGTCCCCGTCCGCAGGCTCCGGGCGGTGCGCGTCCCACGCCGGGCGGCATGCCCCGTCCGCAGGGCGGCGGTCCCCGTCCCGGTGGCCCGCGTCCCAACCCGGGCATGATGCCGCAGCGTCCCGCCGCGGGCCCGCGTCCCGGTGGCGGCGGTCCCGGTGGCCGTGGTCCCGGTGGCGGCGGTCGTCCCGGTGGCGGCGGCGGTCGTCCGGGTGGCGGCGGCTTCGCCGGCCGTCCCGGTGGCGGTGGCGGCGGTTTCGCCGGTCGTCCGGGTGGTCCCGGTGGCGGTGGCGGCGGCTTCGCCGGCCGTCCCGGTGGTCCCGGTGGCGGCGGTGGCCGTCCCGGCTTCGGTGGTCGTCCCGGTGGTCCCGGTGGCCGTGGTGGCACGCAGGGTGCCTTCGGCCGTCCCGGTGGTCCCGCGCGTCGTGGCCGCAAGTCGAAGCGTCAGAGGCGCCAGGAGTACGAGGCCATGCAGGCCCCGTCGGTCGGCGGCGTGATGCTGCCTCGCGGCAACGGCGAGTCCATTCGCCTGTCGCGCGGTGCGTCGCTCACCGACTTCGCGGAGAAGATCAACGCCAACCCGGCGTCGCTCGTCGCGGTCATGATGAACCTCGGCGAGATGGTCACCGCGACCCAGTCCGTCTCCGACGAGACGCTCCAGCTCCTCGCGGACGAGATGAACTACACCGTTCAGATCGTCAGCCCGGAGGAGGAGGACCGCGAGCTCCTCGAGTCCTTCGACATCGAGTTCGGCGAGGACGAGGGCGACGAGGAGGACCTGGTGGTCCGCCCGCCGGTCGTCACCGTCATGGGTCACGTCGACCACGGCAAGACCCGACTGCTCGACGCCATCCGCAAGACGAACGTCATCGCGGGCGAGGCCGGCGGCATCACCCAGCACATCGGTGCCTACCAGGTCGCGACCGAGGTCAACGACGAAGAGCGCAAGATCACCTTCATCGACACCCCGGGTCACGAGGCGTTTACCGCCATGCGTGCCCGTGGTGCGAAGTCGACCGACATCGCGATCCTGGTCGTCGCGGCCAACGACGGCGTCATGCCGCAGACGGTCGAGGCGCTCAACCACGCCAAGGCGGCCGAGGTCCCGATCGTCGTCGCGGTCAACAAGATCGACGTCGAGGGTGCCGACCCGACCAAGGTGCGCGGTCAGCTCACTGAGTACGGGCTGGTGGCCGAGGAGTACGGCGGCGACACCATGTTCGTCGACATCTCCGCCAAGCAGGGTCTGCACATCGACTCCCTGCTGGAGGCCGTGATCCTCACCGCCGACGCCTCGCTCGACCTGCGGGCCAACCCGAACCAGGACGCGCAGGGCATCTCGATCGAGTCCCGTCTCGACCGCGGCCGCGGTGCCGTGGCGACGGTCCTCGTCCAGCGCGGCACGCTGCGGGTCGGCGACACGATGGTCGTGGGCGACGCCTACGGCCGCGTGCGCGCCATGCTCGACGACAACGGCAACAACGTCGCCGAGGCCGGTCCCTCGACGCCGGTGCAGGTCCTCGGCCTCACCAACGTCCCGGGCGCCGGTGACAACTTCCTCGTGGTCGAGGAGGACCGTACGGCCCGCCAGATCGCGGAGAAGCGCGCCGCCCGTGAGCGCAACGCGGCCTTCGCGAAGCGCACGCGCCGTGTCTCGCTCGAGGACCTGGACAAGGTGCTCAAGGCCGGCGAGGTCCAGCAGCTGAACCTGATCATCAAGGGTGACGCGTCCGGATCGGTCGAGGCCCTCGAGTCCTCGCTGCTCCAGCTGGACGTCGGCGAAGAGGTCGACATCCGCGTCCTGCACCGCGGCGTCGGTGCGGTCACGGAGTCCGACATCGACCTGGCCATGGGCTCCGACGCCATCGTCATCGGCTTCAACGTCCGGGCAGCCGGCCGTGCGCAGCAGATGGCGGAGCGCGAGGGCGTGGACGTCCGGTACTACTCGGTCATCTACCAGGCGATCGAGGAGATCGAGGCGGCCCTCAAGGGCATGCTCAAGCCGGAGTACGAGGAGGTCGAGCTCGGCACGGCGGAGATCCGCGAGGTCTTCAAGTCGTCCAAGCTGGGCAACATCGCCGGTGTCCTCATCCGTTCGGGAGAGGTCAAGCGCAACACCAAGGCGCGCCTCATCCGCGACGGCAAGGTGGTCGCGGAGAACCTCAACATCGAGGGCCTGCGTCGCTTCAAGGACGACGTCACCGAGATCCGCGAAGGGTTCGAGGGCGGTATCAACCTCGGCAACTTCAACGACATCAAGGTCGACGACGTCATCGCGACGTACGAGATGCGCGAGAAGCCGCGCGTCTGATCCCAGCACGCGATCGGGGCCGGTCGGCGGGAGTTCCCGGAAGGGAAACTCCGTCGATCGGCCCCGGCCGTTGCGTGTACGGTTCCCGTATCGGCGCCGAGCCTGGCGCCCGTACCCCGAACCGGCGGGACATCCGGACACACACATGTATGTGGGGACTCTGTCCTTCGACCTGCTCCTCGGCGACGTCCACTCGCTCAAGGAGAAACGCTCCCTCGTCCGTCCCATCGTGGCCGAGCTCCAGCGCAAGTACGCGGTGAGCGTGGCCGAGACGGACCACCAGAACCTCCACCGCCGGGCCGAGATCGGCCTCGCGGTGGTATCCGGGGACATGGGACACCTCACCGGCGTACTGGACCGCTGCGAGCGGCTGGTCGCCGGACGGCCCGAGGTGGAACTGCTCTCGGTTCGACGCAGGCTCCACAGCGACGAAGACTGAAGCACGACGTAAGCACTTAAGGAGACGGACCAGTGGCCGACAACGCGCGTGCCAAGAGGCTGGCGGACCTCATCCGAGAGGTGGTGGCCCAGAAGCTGCAACGCGGGATCAAGGACCCGCGGCTCGGCTCGCACGTCACCATCACGGACACCCGCGTCACGGGTGACCTGCGGGAGGCGACCGTCTTCTACACGGTGTACGGCGACGACGAGGAGCGGGCGGCCGCCGCGGCCGGGCTGGAGAGCGCCAAGGGCGTCCTGCGGTCCGAGGTCGGCCGGGCCGCCGGGGTGAAGTTCACCCCGACCCTCACCTTCGTCGCCGACGCCCTGCCGGACACCGCCAAGACCATCGAGGACCTCCTCGACAAGGCGCGCCAGTCCGACGAGAAGGTCCGTGAGGCGTCCGCGGGCGCCCGGTACGCCGGTGAGGCGGACCCGTACCGCAAGCCGGACTCCGAGGACGAGACGGACGGCGACACCGCGGAATGACGCAGAAGAACACCACGCCCGACGGCCTTGTCATCGTCGACAAGCCGTCGGGCTTCACGTCGCACGACGTGGTCGCCAAGATGCGCGGCATCGCCCGCACCCGCCGGGTCGGGCACGCCGGCACCCTCGACCCGATGGCGACGGGCGTGCTCGTCCTCGGCGTCGAGAAGGCGACCAAGCTGCTCGGTCATCTGGCCCTGACCGAGAAGGAGTACCTGGGCACGATCCGGCTGGGCCAGACCACGGTCACCGACGACGCCGAGGGCGAGATCACGGGGTCCACCGACGCCTCGAAGGTCACCCGCGACGCCGTCGACGCCGGGATCGCCAAGCTCACCGGCGAGATCATGCAGGTGCCGTCCAAGGTCAGCGCCATCAAGATCGACGGCGTCCGCTCCTACAAGCGGGCCCGCGACGGCGAGGACTTCGAGATCCCCGCGCGACCGGTCACCGTGTCGTCCTTCTCGGTGTACGACCTCCGGGACGCCGTCGCCGACGACGGGACCCCCGTCCTGGACCTGGTCGTCTCGGTCGTCTGCTCCTCCGGCACCTACATCCGGGCCCTCGCCCGCGACCTCGGTGCCGACCTGGGCGTCGGCGGGCACCTCACGGCGCTGCGCCGCACCCGCGTCGGGCCGTACAAGCTGGACGCGGCGAAGACGCTGGACCAGCTCCAGCAGGAGCTGACGGTCATGCCGATCGCCGAGGCCGCGTCGGCGGCCTTCCGCCGCTGGGAGATCGACGCCCGGCGCGCCCGGCTGCTCTCGAACGGCGTCCGGCTGGACATGCCCGACGAGTACGCCGGTGCCGGGCCCGTCGCGGTCTTCGACCCCGAGGGGCGCTTCCTCGCACTGGTCGAGGAGCACAGGGGCAAGGCCAAGAGCCTCGCCGTGTTCGGCTGAGCGCCCGCACGGCACGGGTGCCTGCCCGTGGAGCGGCGGTCACGGGGTCGTCCTCTGCCCGCCGCTCCACGGTCCCCCCTCGGTTCCCCCACCCCTAGGGTGTATCCACCCACCCCGGCCTGTTCACCCGTCCGGGCAGGCGCTCGGAGTGAACCGAGGGTGTGCAAGGGGGCGCGTTCGGCATCCGACCTGTTCCACTGATCATCCGCGGCCTACCGTCGAAGCGACAGGGCGTGCGAGGGATGAGCGGGCGGGTGCGGGGCGGGGAGGGTTCGACGATGGCGGGACGGGGCCCGCGGGCGGCGGACACGGATGGGGCGCGGGGGACGGGCGGCTCCGAACAGCCACATGCGGCTACCGCGTCCCATCGGGCACGACGCTCCCGGACCCACGACGACGGCCGCGCCCGGCACGCCCGGCGCCCCGATGGCGATGCGCCGACCGCTGTCCTGCGTGACGACGCCCTGGTCCGGGTCCACGACCCGGCCGGACGGCCGCGCGGCCTCGGTTTCATGGCCGACCACCACGGCACCGTCGTCACCGCGCACATGGTCGTCGACGGACTCGCCCGGCTCGTCGTGCACACCGCCGGGGGCAGCCGCAGCTGTGTGGTGACCGCCGAGGCGGTGACCCCGCTGCCCGAGCGGGGCCTGGCCCTCGTCCGCACCGAAGGGCTGGACGTCGACCCGCTGCCGGTGACCGTGCGGGACGCGTGCGAGACCGGCACCTATGTGCACATCCCGGCCGGCGGCTGGCGGCAGGCCCGCGTACTCGACGCCACACCCGCCACCTACACGGCGACCGATCGCTACCACGCCCTCGACGGCGTCCTGGAGCTCGCCATCGGCACCGCGGGCCGGGACGCGCTGCGGCTCGGCGGAGGCGCCGCCGGGGGACCCGTGCTCGACGCCACGACCGGCGCCGTCCTCGGCGTCCTCGGCACCGCCCTGCAGTCCGCCCACAGCGACGCCGTGCTCGCCGCACCCCTGCGGCCCGCCCCGGACGGACCGCTGGCCACCCTGCTCGCCGACAACGCCGCGACGGTGCCCGCCCACGGCGCCGACCTGAACCTCGCCGGGGCGCTGCAGCTGACCGCCACCTCCGTCGCCCAGGACGCCCCTCCCGATGGGTCCGGACCCGAGCCCGTCCCCAGGGCCGCCGTGACCGCCGCGTTCGACGCCTTCCTCACCGGCCCCGCCACAGTGCTCGGCCTGGTCGGGCCGCCCGGCAGCGGCCGTACGACGGAACTCGCGGGGCTCGCCGCGCGGCGCACCCATGGATCCGAGCCCGCCCCGACCCTGTGGCTGCGCGGCGCCGACCTGCGCGGCGACGACACCTCCGTCGCCGATGCCGCCCAGCGGGCGCTGGACCGGGCCGCGCGCATCGTCGCCGCGTCCGGCCCCGACGAGCCCGCCCGTGACCTGACCCCCGAGCGGCTGGCCCGGCTCGCCCGCGCCACGGGGCGCCCGCTGCTGCTCCTGCTCGACGGCCCCGAGGAGATGCCGCCCGCCGCCGCGGACCGCCTCGCCGACTGGACGGGCGCCACCGCGCGGTGGCTGCGGGACCACGGCGCCCGGCTGGTGGTGGCCTGCCGGACCGAGTTCTGGGAGACGGCCGGCGCCGGATTCCCTGCGGACCTGCTGTACGCGCCCGACGGTCACGACGGTCAGCCTCACCGGACCGAGCCGACCTGCCTCCGCCTCGGCGACCTCACCCCGGAGGAGGCCCGGCAGGCCCGCGCCCGCCACGGCATCCCCGACGACGCCCTCACCGACGCCGACGCCCGCCACCCCCTGACCCTCCGCCTCCTCGCCGACGTGTGCGCCGCCCGGCCCGGGGCGCCCGCACCCCACCGGGCCGACCGTCACGACGTCCTCTCCGCCCACCTCGACCTGATGTGCCTGCGCGTCGCCGTCCGTCTCGCCGCCGAGAACGACCTGCGCGGCACCGCCGTCCGCCGGCTCGCCGCCCGCGTCGCCGGCCAGGTCCACGAGGCCGCCCGGCGCAGCCTCGGCAGCGGGCAGGGCGAACTCGACCGGCCCACCTTCGAGGCCGTGTTCCCCTGGGGCCAGGCACCCGTCTGGCTCGGCGGCACCACCGGCTGGGCCCGCGCCGTCCTCACCGAAGGACTCCTCGTCCCCGCCGGCGACGGCTACCGCTTCGCCCACGAGGAACTGGCCGACTGGCTGCAGGGCCTCCACCTCGACCTCGACGAGGCCCTGCGCGCCCTGCTCCGCCCCGGTTCCAGCGGGATCACGGACCGGCCCACGCTGTTGGTTCCGCACCACCGCATCGGCCCCGTCCTCCAGGCCCTGCTGCTCCTGCCACGGCTCCACGGCACCGAACGCCTCGCCGACCGGCTGGCCGAGCTGTCCGACGCCCTCGACACCGACCGGACCGACTGGTGGGCGGCCCGGCTGCTCACCGAGACCCTGCTGCGGGTCCCCGACGCCGCGCCCTACCTCGACGTCCTGCGGCTGACCGCCGACCGGATCGTCACCTGGCGGCGGCAGGGGCACCCCGCGCCCGCCGACCTCGGCCCCGGCTTCTGGACCGCCCTGCCGCTCCCCGCCGCCGAGCGCCTCGACCTGCTGCGCCGCCTCGTCCCCGCCGACGGCCCGCTCGACGACACCGAGACACCCCGGCCGCCCCGCTACCTGGACGCCGTCGCCCGGCTCCTCACCGACGACCCCACCGCCGTACAGCCCCGGCTCACCCGCTGGTTCGACGACGACCGGCCGCTGCCCGCCACCCCGCACGCCACCGTCGCCCTCGCCGCCCAGGCACTGCTCCACACCCACCGGCACCGCGCCCTCGACGACCTCACCGAGACCCTCGTCGCCAGCGCGCACCCCCGCGCCGACGAACTGCTCGCCGCGCTCGCCGAGGAGGAGCCGTCCGCCGTCTGCCGGGCCGTCGACCGCTGGGCCCACGACGAACGGCCCGCCCGGCGCGTCGCCGCCCTCGCCTACGGGCTGCGCGCCGCACCCCACGTCCACACCGAGGCCGACCGCGAACTCCTGCGCTATGCCGCCCTCGCGCTGCTCGCCCGCCCCGCCGACAGCGCCCTGCACGGCGGCGCCCTCGCCCTCCTCGTCCGCGACCCCCGCACCCGCGCCCGCCATCTCCCCCAGGCCCTCGCGCACTTCACGGCCGCCGACCCGCAGTTCCCGCCCAGCGCCCTCGTCGCCGCGCTCGCCACCCACCCCGAACCGGTCCTCGACGCCTTCCGCGCCCGGCTGGAGCGGCCCGGCACCGGCGCCGTGCTGCGCACTCTCGCCGACGTCACCACACCCGCCCTCGCCCGCCGCGTCGCCGGTCTCGTCCGGGAGGCGGTGGCCCGGCACCCGGAGACCGCCACCGACGTCGCCGCCTATGTCGACCGGTGCCTCGACCAGGGGCCCGGCGCCCGAGCCGTCCTCTTCCCGCTCGTCACCAGCCTCCTCGACGGCGGCCCCGAGCAGGTGCGGGCCGCCCTCGCCGCCGTGCTCGCCGCCCCCGGCACCCCCGTCTCCCGGGGGCTCCGCCGGGAGCTGCTCGACTTCCTGCTCACCCATGAGCAGGCGCCGCCCGTGCTGGACGCCCTGCTGCACGCCGCCGTACGGCGGACCGGCGGCCCACCGGACGACGACCTGCGCGACCTGGTCCATCACACCGGGCTGCTGCTCGTCCGCACCCCCGACGGCGCCGCCCGCTTCGACCGGGGCCTCGTCGACCTCGCCCGGGACGTCCCCGGCTTCGCCGCACGGGTCGCCGGCTGGCTCATCGACACCCCACGGGACTGGGCGGCCGTCGTCGGCCCCAGCACCCGCCGCATGATCGAGAACCTGGCGGGCGTCCGGGTCCCCGTCTGAACGGCGCACCGGCGCGTGCACCCCGTCACAGCGCCCATGCCGATGCGGGCAGGGAGCCGTCGGCATGGCACCCTTAGACCTGCGTAAGACCGTTTGGGCAATGACGGACACCGGTTCGACGAGTTTGCGACAAGGAGCAGGCACAGTGCAGCGCTGGCGTGGCTTGGAGGACATCCCCCAGGACTGGGGGCGCAGCGTCGTCACCATCGGTTCCTACGACGGAGTCCACCGGGGGCACCAGCTGATCATCCGGCATGCCGTGGACCGGGCCCGCGAGCTGGGCGTCCCGGCCGTCGTCGTCACCTTCGACCCGCACCCCAGCGAGGTCGTCCGCCCCGGCAGCCACCCGCCCCTGCTCGCCCCGCACCACCGGCGTGCCGAGTTGATGGCCGAGCTGGGCGTGGACGCGGTGCTGATCCTGCCGTTCACGACCGAGTTCTCGAAGCTGTCGCCGGCCGAGTTCGTCGTCAAGGTCCTCGTCGACAAGCTGCACGCCAAGGCGGTCGTCGAGGGCCCCAACTTCCGCTTCGGGCACCGCGCCGCCGGGAACGTCGAGTTCCTCGCCGAGCAGGGCAAGATCTACGACTACGAGGTCGAGGTCGTCGACCTGTATGTGAGCGGTGAGGCGGGCGGCGGCGAGCCGTTCTCCTCGACCCTGACCCGCCGCCTGGTCGCCGAGGGCGACGTCGAGGGCGCGGCAGAGATCCTGGGACGCCCGCACCGCGTGGAGGGCGTCGTCGTGCGCGGCGCGCAGCGCGGCCGTGAACTCGGCTTCCCCACCGCCAACGTGGAGACGCTGCCGCACACCGCCATCCCCGCCGACGGCGTCTACGCCGGCTGGCTGCACGCCCAGGGCGAGGTCATGCCGGCCGCCGTCTCGGTCGGCACCAACCCGCAGTTCGACGGCACCGAGCGCACGGTGGAGGCGTACGCCATCGACCGCGTGGGGCTCGACCTGTACGGGCTGCACGTGGCGGTGGACTTCCTCGCCTATGTGCGCGGCCAGGAGAAGTTCGACTCGCTGGACGCGCTCCTGGAGGCCATGGCCCGGGACGTGCAGCGGTGCCGTGAGCTGATCGCGGAGGCCGGCGACCCGGCCTGACCCGCGTTTCCTCGTACGACGGCGGAGGCGCCTGCTGCTGCCACTCCTGGCCCGGCGCGGGCTGCTGCGGTGCCTGCTGCCAGCCCTGCCCGGGCGGCGGGGCACCACCGGGCTGGGCGTACGGCTGCTGGGGCTGCTGCGGCGGGTACCCCTGCTGCTGCGGGTGCTGCTGGTACTGCATGTGCGGGTTGCCGAAGCCCTGCTGGGTGCGCGCGATGTCCTCGGCGATCAGCGCGGCGAGGTCGAAGTACGCCTCACGCGTCTTCGGGCGCATCATGTCGAGGTCCACCTCGGCACCCGCGGAGAGGTGCTCGTCGAAGGGGATCACGACGACACCGCGGCAACGGGTCTCGAAGTGGGCGACGATGTCGTCCACCTTGATCATCTTGCCGGTCTCACGGACTCCGGAGATCACGGTGACCGACCGCTGCACGAGGTCCGCGAAGCCGTTCGCCGACAGCCAGTCCAGCGTCGTCGAGGCGCTGCTCGCACCGTCCACCGACGGGGTGGAGATGATGATCAGCTGGTCGGCGAGGTCCAGCACCCCGCGCATGGCGCTGTAGAGCAGACCGGTTCCCGAGTCCGTGAGGATGATCGGGTACTGGCGGCCCAGCACGTCCAGGGCGCTGCGGTAGTCCTGGTCGTTGAACGTGGTGGAGACCGCCGGGTCCACGTCGTTGGCGATGATCTCCAGACCGGAGGGCGCCTGCGAGGTGAAGCGGCGGATGTCCATGTAGCTGTTGAGCTGCGGGATCGCCTGCACCAGGTCGCGGATCGTGGCGCCCGTCTCGCGCCGCACCCGTCGGCCGAGGGTGCCGGCGTCCGGGTTGGCGTCGATCGCCAGGATCTTGTCCTGCCGCTCGGTGGCCAGCGTGGCACCCAGCGACATGGTCGTCGTGGTCTTGCCGACACCGCCCTTGAGGCTGATGACCGCGATCCGGTAGCAGGACATCACCGGCGTACGGATCAGTCCGAGCTTGCGCTCCCGTTCCGCCTGCTCCTTCTTGGCGCCGAGCTTGAACCGGGACGGACCCTGGTTGTTCTTGCGGGCCTTCGGCTGGTTGCGCAGCAGACGGTCGGACGACAGCTCCACGGCGGCGTTGTAGCCGAGCGGCGTGCCGGGCGCGGCTTGCTGCTGCTGTGGGGCACCCGGACCGGCCTGCGGACCGGGGGGCGCCGACCAGCCGCCCTGGCTGCCGTAGGCGGCGGGCGTCTGCGGCTGGGCCGGGGGTTGTTGCGCGTCCGGCTGCTGGGGCTGTTGCGGCTGGGGCTGGCCGGGCTGTTGGGGGTAGCCGTAGCCCGGCTGCTGCTGGGGGTAGCCGTAGCCGGGCTGCGGCTGCGGCTGGCCGGGCTGGCCCGGCTGCTGCGGGTAGCCGTAGGGCTGGGGCTGGGCGGGGTGCTGTGGGGCCTGCTGCTGGGGTGCCGGCTGCTGGGGGTGCGGCTGGGGCTGGCCCGGCTGACCCGGCTGCTGGGGGTAGCCGTACGGCTGCGGCTGGCCCGGCTGGCCTGCTGGTGCGGGCTGGGGGGCCGCCTGACGCGGGTCGACGGGCTGAGCGGGCTGGCCGGGCTGCGGCTGGGCCGGGCCGAAGCCGCCCTGCGCCGGGGGCTGCTGGGGCTGGGGCTGGCCGGGCTGCTGCGGGTAGCCGTAACCGGGCACCGGCGGGGCGCCCTGGGCCGGGGGCTGCGGGACGCCCTGCTGCGGTGCTCCCTGCTGCTGCGGGTGCGCGGGCACGAAGCCCTGGGGGAGCGGGGGGAGCGGCTGGCCGGGCTGCTGCTGTTGCCCGGTGGGCTGCTGCTGTCCGGTGGGCTGCGCGTGCGGCTGCTCACCCGGGGCCGCGGGCGGCTGTGCGGGAGCGCCGGGCTGGGCGTGCGCGGGCATGGGGGCCTGAGCCTGCGGCTGTTCGGGCGCGGCGGGCTGAGCCGGCGGCTCGGGGGCAGGCGCTGCCTGCGGGGGTGCGGGCTGCGCGTCGGCCTCGGGCTGTGCGGCGGGCTCCTGCTGAGCGGCGGACTCCGGCTGCGGCTGGGCGTCGGTGTCGGCCTGGGGCGTGGCGTCGGCCTCCGGCTCGGTGTTCTGCTCCAGCTCGGGTTCGTCGTCGTCACCGCCGAACAGGCGGGCGGCCTCGGCGTCGGCGGCAGCGTGGTTGAACTCGGACTCAGGCTCGGGGCGCTCCGCCTCCGGCTGCTCGGCCACGGGGGGAACGGGGGCGGGCGGTTCCGGGGCGGCGGGCGCGGGGGCCGCCGGTGCCTGGGCGTTGTCGTCGACCGGGCGCAGTACCGGGAAGCCGGGGGCGGCCGGAGGAGCGGAGGCCGCGGCCGGGGGAGCGGCCGGTGCGGCGGGTGGAGTGACCGGCGCGGCAGGCGGAGTTACCGGCGCGGCCGGTGCGGGCGTGGCCTGCTGGGGCTGCGACTGCTGGCCGGGCTGTTGGGGGTAGCCGTAGCCGCCGGGGGTGTTCGGCTGAGGCGTGCCGAATCCGCCGGAGGTGTCCTGGCTCTGCTGGGGTGCGGGCGTACCGGGCTGTTGGGGGTAGCCGTAGCCGCCGGGGGTGTTCGGCTGAGGCGTGCCGAATCCGCCGGAGGTGTCCTGGCTCTGCTGGGGTGCGGGCGCGCCGGGCTGCTGCGGGTAGCCGTAACCGCCGGACGCCGGAGCGGCGCCCGGGCCGGACTGCTGCTGGGGGAATCCGTAGCCGCCCGGGGTCTGCGGGGTCTGCCCCTGCTGCGGCGCGGCCGGAGTGCCCTGGGCCGGTGCGGGGCCCGGGCCGGCCGGAACGCCGGGCGGACCCGTGGGCGTACCGATGGGCGTGCCGGTCGGCGGCGGCGGTGCCGGGGGTTCCGGCTGACCGCTCGGCGAGGAGCCACCCTGCGTGCTCTGGGCATACCAGGCGGGAGGTGTGTAGACGATTTCGAACTCGCCCGTGAGATCCACCTCGTGATCGTCCCCGTCCGAGGAAGGGCTCCCGCCGTTGTACTCGGACCGATCCCTGTTCACTGCTTGCCTCCTGGTCAGCCACTGCTGCTGAGCGTGTCGTCGTCGCGGCCGGGCGGGACCGAGTGGCGAGTCCCACGCGACTGCGATCGTCACCGCACCACCAGAAGCCTAATCACTCGCTTGGCGGGACGGAAAAGGCCCCATGTGCGCGGACGCTATAGCCCGGACTCCGTGGACGGAAGGGTTTTCCGAGCCCGGAGGGACCCGACCGCCGGGCCCGGTGGAAGACCGCTGCCGGCCCGGAGGGGCACGACCACCGGCCCCCGCGAGGACCCGACCGCCGATCCCACCCGACGTGGCGGCCGAGCCTCGGACGACACGGCCGGCCGGCCCGGGCTCAACGCCCCCCGCCGACCGCCCCGTTCACCCCGTGCCCGGCGTGGACGACGGCTCAGTCCATCCGGCGGGCCACACCGAGCAGCCCCGTCTCCGCGTCCGTGGCCTCGGTCATCACGAACTTCTGGTGCTTGCGCGTACACCACAGCGCGACGCCGTCGTGCAGCGTCGGCAGATGCTGAAGGTGTTCCTCCGGAATGCCCAGAGTGTCCTTCACGGCCTCGGTCTCGTACGGCGAGATGCGCTGGATGCCGACCAGATGGGCCTGCGACAGCCACCGCGGCGCGTGCTCGCTGACGAACGGCAGGACCGTCACCACAGCCTGCCACGGCACCGACGTCACCCGCCCGCGCGGTGGACGGATACCGCAGTCCCGGATCAGCACCACCGGGCTGGACACCGACGGGCCCTGCGCGGGCACCCGGCCCACCGGATACACCGTCACACACTGCTGACCGCCGCCGGCCGCCTGGGCCAACTGCTGCCACGCCTGCGGACGGCCGGTCTCGACGCCCACGCGCGCGCCGGTCGCCGCGGCCCGCAGCGCCAGCACCTGCGCCAGCCACAGACCCCCCACGAGCACGACGTCGAAGGGCGTGGGACGGGACAGGCCGAGCACCGCCGGCTGCGACTCCGGGTCGGTGCCGATGAGGACGCCGTCGTCACCGATCGGCATGCTGATCGCCGCGAGCTCGTCGACGGTCACGACATGACGGTTGCGGCGCGGGCCGCGCAGCCCGAACCCCGGGCTGAAGATGCGCCGTTGCCGCTGAGCCGGCTCCGGCTGGCGGATGATCGGGATCATGCCGGTGTCGGTGGGGGAGGCCACATGGGCCGGAGTGCGGCCAGGGGCCCGGCCCTGCTGTCCCGGGGGCATGGTCGGAGCGGGCTGGGACATCAGTACGTACCTCCGAGCGGCAGAGTGGCGAGGGCCCCGGGGACCTGCTCCCGGTCGAGGCGGACCAGACCGACCTTCGCGGTGCTCGCGGTCCGCTCCAACTCCCTGCCCACCTGGCCGAGTTCGTCGTCGCCGCGCGCGGTGACGCGGATGTGCCCGGCGAGCGCGACGCCTCGATTGCCGGCCTTGCTCAGGGTCATGCTGAACGTCGTGGCCAGCACCGGCAGCGACGTGAAACGCGTCACCAGTTCGGGCAGCGCCATCCCGCCGGCGCCCAACTGCGGCCAGCGGGACACCCAGTACGTCGTGTGCCAGCGGTCGTCGACCCGCCAGGTGCGCACGGCCTCGACCGTACGGCGCTGGGTGCGGCCGTCCTGGGCGTGCTGCTGGTTGGCGCGCGGGTTGAGGCAGCTCGACGTCGCGAGCGCCTGCACCAGTTCGGTCTCGTCGAGGATCGTCGCCTTGAAGCCGGCACCGGCCAGCCGGCTCGACAGCTGGTCCGCCACCCGCAACAGGGCGCGCTGTGCGCCCGGGACACCGTCCCCGCGCGCCTTCACGGCCTCCGGGCACAGCTCCGGGTCGAGCTTGAGGGCGACCCAGGTGAGCCGCAGCGCGGGCGAACCGGCCTGCGCCTGCAGGGGACCGTAGGAGCGTGCGGCGAGCGACTGCGGCGGGAGGTGCGGCGCGGGCGCCGGCTGGGTGTGCTGCACGATCTGCACGGAGGCGAGCCGGATCCCGTCGACCTCCAGGGCGTCCTGAATGAGCTTCAGCGGCAGCTGCCGTTCGGCCGCACCGGGCCGCAGCGGCTGGTCGCCGGGCTGCACGAAGAGGACGGCCGTCAGGAACGTGCCGTCGCCGATCATCCCGATCGAGCGGTCGTCACGGGAGACGAAGGAGTACGTCCGCAGGGCCGGGTCGCACTCCACGACCGGCGCCAGCATCGCGTCCGTCCCCGGCGGCACGGGCAGTTTGGCGTCGCGCCGGCGCTGCCGCAGCGCGCGCGTCGTCTCCCACCACTCGGGCAGTGGACGGCGGCCGCGGCGCAGCACGGCGAGGAGGAGCAGCAGAGCCGCCACGGCACCGGCCGGGGCCAGCAGCCAGGACGTCCCCACGGCCCAGGCGGCGACCATGACGGCCGCGGCCAACTCCACGAGGATCAGCTGCTGCAGACGGACCGGACCGAGGCCGCCCGGACGGGGCAGCGTGCGCGGCGAGGCGGCGGAGGGAGCGGCGGGCGCGGCAGGCGTACGTCTGCCGTCCGGACCCCCCGGTTGCTGCGGTGCGCGGCGTCCGCGCCGAGTGCTCGTAGCGCTGCTCATCCCCCGGGACATCCCTTTCGCGAAGTAGTGGCCGTCGGGCGGGCGGGATCCACTGTCCCGGATCCCGGCGCCGGGCCAAGGGCTTCATCGGCCCACACCATCCATGCGGGTGGCTCACGGTACCCGCTGCGGCACGCCGGGCGACACAGGGGACACCCGAACCCGAGGACGGCACACCGGCCCCGGGTGGCCAGCCTGCCATGGTCCGCGCCCGCGTGGTGGAGGCCTGTGGAGAAGCTCTGTGAAGATGCCGAGGGCTGTCCACACCTGAGGGATCGTCGGTGGGCGCCGCAGGGCATAGTAGGTGCCTGCACGGCCGTTGCGGCCTTTTCGAGCGCGATCGAAGCACCACCAAACGGGAGATACGGGGACCATGGCAAAGCGTCGGGACGAGCTCGCCGCCTACACGTTCGCTCGCAAGCGCACCGTCGCGGCCTTCCTGGCGCCGTCGCCGGGCGGCTCGGAGGAGGGCGCCCCGCGCCCCGTGCGGACGGTGATGCCGAGCCTCGCCGTCGGCATCGTCCTGGTCATCGGCTTCATCGCGTGGGGAGTGATCAAGCCCACGGCTCCCAAGGGCTGGGACACCCCCGGCGAGCACATCATCGTCGACAGCGACTCCACCACGCGGTACGTGGTCCTCGACCCGAACCCCAAGGACAGCAAGGTGGAGAAGGTCCTCCACCCGGTCCTCAACTACGCCTCCGCGAAGCTGCTGCTCGACAAGGGCAAGGGAAGCGTCCTCGAGGTCCCCGGCAAGGAGATCGACAAGAGCGGCATCCGGCACGGCGCGACCATCGGCATCCCGTACGCGCCCGACCGGCTCCCCTCCAAGGAGGACGCCGAGAAGACCAAGACCTGGGCGGTGTGCGAGCGTCCGGCGCCCGGCTCCAAGGCGGCCATCGACCGCGCCGTGTTCGTCTTCGACGACAGCGACGCCAAGTCCCTGGAGACCGCCGGGAAGGTCGATCCCCGCGAGGCCCTGTACGTCACCGACACCAGGACCAAGGCCGAGTACCTGGTCGACAGCAAGGGGAACCGCTTCCTGCTGGGCGGCGAGACCGGCCTCGACGCGACGTCCATGGAGCAGCTGCGGTCCGCCGTCATCGGCAGCAGCGCCACCACCGACCCGCAGCCGGTGAGTCAGGAATGGCTCAACACCCTCAACGACGGCGGGGACATCACCTTCCCCGTCGTGCCCGGCGCCGGCGGCCCGACCTCCGTCCAGGGACTCCCCGCCGAGGCCGGCACGATCGGCCAGGTGCTGCGGGCGCGTGACGCCCAGGGCGAGCAGTTCTACATCGTCCTGAAGGACAAGGTCGCCGCCGTCTCGCCGTTCGTCGCCGCCCTGCTCGTGGCCCGCGACGAGAACGGCGCCCTCAAGGTCGACACCCGCGCCGTCATCGAGGCCAACGGCGGCCGCGCCGACCGCTTCTACGCCGACAAGGGCTGGCCCGAGATCGTGCCCCGGCAGGCCAACAGCACCAACCCGACGACCGGTGAGGCGGCCAGGACGTCCTGCAGCGTCTACAAGGGCACCTTCGACGGCCGTACGCCCAGCCTGGCGGCCTGGGCGGGGGCCGACTACCCCAAGAAGGTCATCACCGACTCGCTGAGCGCCTACGTCTCCTCCGGCTCCGGCCTGCTGTTCCAGGAGGTCTCCGGTACGGCCGCCGGCGGCGGGGCGACGTATCTGCTGACGGACACGGGCCTGCGGTACTCCCTGCCGAAGAACAACGACAGCGCGGCCGCCGCCCAGAACCCGGCCGCGTCGACGGGCGCCGGCGCGTCCCAGGGCGACGCGAGCGAGACCGACAAGGCCCGCACCCGGCTGGGCTACGAGGACCTCAACCAGCCGGCGGTCGTGCCGCAGACGTGGGCGACGTTCATCCCCAAGGGGCCGATGCTCGACACTGCGGGGGCGTCGCAGCCGCAGAGTCAGTGACGGAGGGTGAGGAGCGGGTCCCCGCGTGGGGCCGGCTCCCGGTCCCTCCCGGCACGGGCCCCCGGCCCGGCACGCCGGAGGGACGACCCCAACAGCCCGCCGTTTCTTGCCATTTGAACTAAGACGGCGCACGGGTCACAGCTTCGTCGCTCAAGTGTGTGAGCCGTGTAACTGATTGGCCTTGCCTGTGGATGAGTGACAGGCTGACGATAGAGTGTTTGCAGCGCTCAAGCGTGCGAAGCAGCTCCGGGCAACGGATTGAGGTTTCCCGGACCAACGACGACATGGGGGAAGGTTCACATGGCCGGCCAGTTCCGGGTAACAGAGGACGAACTCACCAAGCTCTCCAGCGACATCAGCACCGCCAACGGTCAGCTGCAGGGCGAGATCCGCCGCCTCAACGGAGTGATCGACCAGATCGCGGGCGGCTGGAAGGGCCAGGCTGCCCAGTCCTACCGCCAGCTGCAGGAGCGCTGGAACGCGGACGCGAAGAAGATGAGCGACATCCTCAACGACATCAAGGAAGCCGTGGACTCCACGCGGAGCAACTACTCCGCGTCCGAGGAGCAGCAGAACTCCGAGATCAGCAAGATCATGTCGGACTTCGGCTGATCGAGCCGTACCGGTCGCGCGCCGTGCCGTCCACCGGCCGGGGCCGCCGCTCGCTCCTCCCTCTGTCCAGCGACTTTCCTCCGAATCTTCCTGAAAGGGAATGACGATGTCGATCCTCGTCAATTACGCAACCATCACCAACGCGTCCACCGATGTGAAGTCGACGGCCGGCCGCATCAAGCAGCAGCTGGACGACCTCGAGGCCGCGGTCAAGCGGGTCGCCAACACCTGGGAAGGTGAGGCGCAGGAGGGTTACCAGCGCAAGCAGCGCGAGTGGGACCAGACCGCCGCCGACCTGCACTCCACCCTGCTGAAGATCTCCACGGCCCTGCAGAGCGCCGCCGAGAACTACCAGGCCACCGAGAAGAGCAACGCCTCCACCTGGGGCTGAGCCAGCCGGCGAGCCGGGGGACATCGGATGAAGAGATTCGGCCCAGCCGACGCCATGGCGTCCGCTGGGCCGACCTCTGCTTCCGGGTCGTTCACACCGTCTTCCGGACCGCACACGGTAAATCCGCCGAATCTTCACACCGGCCGACGGCGCGGCGCGCGCGTCACCGGCCGGGACACCGTCGACACAAGGAAGCCCGGGGGGCCTGGACGATGAGGGGCCTGAACGTGGAGGGCCACAAGGCCGGTTCGCGTAGCCGCACGAGTGGGACCCGCGCACTCAAGCGGGTCCTCGGCGTGCTCGCGGTGACGGGTGTCTGCGTCACCGCGACGCCGTTCGCCCCGACCGCGGCGGCCGACGGTGGCCCGGACTTCGGTCTGTCGGCCAGCACCGAGTGCGTGTTCGGCGGCGACGTCATCAAGTCCACGCCCTGGTCGCTCCAGCGGATCCTCCTGGACCAGCTGTGGGAGCACTCCAGGGGCAAGGACGTCAAGGTCGCGGTGATCGACACGGGCGTCGACAAGCGGAACCAGCAGCTGACGGCAGCGGTGACCGGCGGCAAGAGCTTCGTCGACGGCTCCGCAGCCCGGGACATCGAGGGCCACGGGACACGGGTGGCGGGCATCATCGCCGCCCGCCCGCTGAAGGGCACCGGCTTCGTGGGGCTCGCCCCCGACGCCGAGATCCTGTCCTACCGCTACACGGGCGGGCAGGAGAAGCAAGGCAACTCCCGCACGATGTCCCAGGCCATCCGCGCCGCCGTCGCCGCCGGGGCCGACGTCATCAACATCTCCTCGGACACGGCGAACAAGGAAGACAACCTGGAGCTCCGCCAGGCCGTGGCCTTCGCCGTGGGCAAGGGCGCGCTGATCGTCGCGGCGGCGGGCAACGACGGGGCGGACGGCAAGTTCGCCAACACCTACCCGGCCGCGTACGACGGCGTCCTCGCGGTCGGCGCCTCCGACCGTAACGACGAGCGGGCCTTCTTCTCGCAGTCCGGCGACTTCGTGGACGTCGCGGCACCCGGCGTCGGCATGGTCTCCACCGTCCCGGGCGGCGGCCAGTGCACCGCCGACGGCACGAGCTTCGCGGCACCGTACGTCGCGGGCGTGGCGGCCCTGCTGAAGCAGAAGCACCCGGAGTGGAAGGCGGCCCAGATCGCCACCCGCATCGAGGAGACCGCCCAGCGCCCGGGTCGCGGCCCCAACGGCTACATCGGCTGGGGCGTCGTCGACCCGGTGGCGGCCCTGTCGGACGACTCGACGCCGGGCACGTCCCCGGAACCGGATCCGCCCGTGGAGGCCGGGTCTGGCGGTGTCGTCCCGATGGCTGTGACGATGGGTGAGACGGAGGCGGAACGTGAACGCCGCACGGCCATCTACGTATTGGGCACAGGAGTCGCCCTGGCCCTGGTGATCGCCGGCAGCGGCGTAGCCGTCCGGGACTGGCGCTCCCGCCGCCCCAGCCGCACCACGCGATGAACAGGCATCCGGGGATGCCGAGGACTTGGACAACAGGGGAGAGGACAACGGGGTATGAGTAACGGAATGCGGGTCGATCTGAGCCAGCTGGATGACGTCATCCGCAAGCTCAACGGCCTCCTGTCGGACATGGACAAGGCCAACACCAAGGCGAAGTACGAGACGGACATCCCGAGCTCCGCTTTCGGCAGCGAGAAGTTTCTGGAGTCGAACGAGCTCCACAACGCTCACCAGAAGCAGAAGACCCGGATCGAGAACATCATCAGGGACCTGCACAAGCTGATCGACGAGTTCGGCAAGAGCACCTCGAAGGTCAGGGACAAGTACAGCAACCAGGAGCAGGCGAACGCCCAGGGCGTGAGCGCGGCTCCCAAGGGCGCAGCCAACTAACCGGTTCAGCTACTGGTCACTGACAGAGGGGAAGTTCCAACCATGGCCTACGGCGGTTACTACCAGAGCCCTGAGTACTACGAGGCTCAGGAGCGGGCGCGGCAGCAGCGCATCCAGGACAAGCACGACGAGAAGCTCGACTCGCTTCCCAACGGCGGAATGGGGGGAGTGGACCGCAGCCAGCTGGACACGCCCTTCATGAAGATGGGCATCCCGGACCTGCGCGCCATGATCCTCGACGCTGACCCCAATCGGATCTACGAGGTCAGCCAGCACTGGAAGTCCATCCACAACATCCTTTCCGGCGGGGACGGCGACGGCAAGACCGGCGGCGTCGACTCGGTGTCGGCGAAGGACAGTGTCGCCGGCATGATGCAGAGCGCCGTCGAGAACGTCCTCGAGCACTGGGAGGGCGAGGCGGCGAACGCCTTCCGCAAGAAGGCCAACGAGATCCTCCAGAACATCCGCAACGGCGCGGCCTGGGCGAACCACTACGGCGAAACCATGCACGCCGTCCAGAACGACCTGCGCAACTCGATCTCGAAGATGCGCGAGGTCGAGGAGCCCGGGTTCTGGGACAGGGCCTGGGACAAGATGTGGGACGACGGGCGCAGCGACGAGCAGCTGCTCGAGGACATCAACAAGGGCGTCAGCACCGACGCCGCCCGCCAGGCGAACGCCGACTCCCTGTCTGCCGGTAAGGAGGCGCAGCTGCAGGGCGTGGCGATCATGGAGCAGCTGGCGGCCAATTACAAGGTGTACGCGAAGGGCTCCGTCCGAGACGATAATCCGAAGGACCCGTTCCAGCCCCCGAGCCCCGAAGTGCCTATGCCGACCCCGATTTCTATGCCTTCGGGGGGTAGCAAGAGCCCCAGCATGACGGGCGCCACAGCCAAGCCATGGAGCGCCGGACCTACGGCGAACGTGAAGCCGGCTCCCACGGTGCCACGTAACCCGGGCATCACCGGAGGATCGCAGCTACCGACGACGGGCACGAAGGTCGACAGCATCTCACCTGGCCTGACTGGAACCGGCCCTGTCACCGGGAACGGTGGAGGGGTCGGAGGTACCGGCGGTGGTCTCGGTACCGGCGGTGCCCAGGGTCCTGGGATCGTGGGCACCGGAGGAGCCGCTGGTCTCGCTGGAGGTGCTGCTGCACGTGGCGGCATCGGAGCCGCAGGCGGTCGCCGTGGAGTGGCTGGCGGTGGCGCGGCAGCAGGCCGCGGTGCTGGCGGACGAGCCGGTATGGGCGGTATGGGCGGCGCGGGGGCCGGCGCGGCAGGCCGAGGCGGCGCCGGCGCTGGCGGCCGTGGTGCCCTGGCAAAATCGCGTGGAGGCGTGGTTGGCGCGGCCAAGGGCGTAGCCGGCAAGGCTGCTGGCGGCGGAGCGGGTCTGCACGGGAGCCGTGGCGGTACTCAGCGTGGCGCCATGGCCGGCGGGGCAGGTGGCATTGGCGGGCGCAATGGCCGTCGTCCGGGCGACGAGGACAGTCGGGGCGATCGTCCCGACTACTTGGTCGAGGACGAAGAGACCTGGATCTCAGAAGAGGATCGCAACCGCAACGTCCCGCGGACCATCGAGTAGTTTGGTCAGCGCTCCGGGCAGAGATTGCGACCGGTCCGCTGTGAAGGCTGAATAGGCAGCCTTAGCTGAGTGAGGAGCAGGGAAATGGGTGTCAAGCGAGTCTGGTCCACGACAGGAGTCGTGGCATTGACGGGGGCCTTGCTCCTCACAACAGCACCGCATGCGGCAGCAGATGATGTCAGGGACGCTCAGTGGCCGCTAACTGTGTATGACGCGGAGAAGGTATGGCGGTCTTCGCAGGGTGCCGGTGTCAACGTTGCTGTGATTGACACTGGAGTTGATGCCAACCATCCCGACCTAACGGGTCAAGTTCTGCCAGGTAAGGACTTCACGGGCGCCAGCGACCCTCATAAAGATACCGTCGGCCACGGTACGTCGATGGCAAGCCTTATTGCGGGGCACGGACACGGAGCAAATGGATCCGCAGGGGTAAAGGGCCTGGCACCGAAGGCGAAGATTCTTCCTGTGCGAGTGAACGCGACCCGCGGAACCATCGACGGAAAGATTGACACGGCAGCCTGGACAGCGGGCGTTCGTTACGCCGTACAGCAGGGCGCATCAGTGATCAACTTGTCGCTTGATGACAGTTCCGCTTACCCGGGCTCGAAGGCTGCCAAGGCCATCGAGTATGCACAATCGCACGATGTCGTCGTTGTGGCGGCAGCAGGAAATGATGCA
The DNA here is from genome assembly GCF_018070255.1 of Streptomyces sp. RK62. Taxonomy (NCBI): domain Bacteria; kingdom Bacillati; phylum Actinomycetota; class Actinomycetes; order Kitasatosporales; family Streptomycetaceae; genus Streptomyces; species Streptomyces sp. RK62. The sequence goes on from NZ_JAGPYD010000026.1 coordinate 32,680, forward strand.
GGGACGGTCAACTACCCTGCTGCTCTCCCCGGCGTGGTAGCCGTATCTGCGGTGGACCAAGCTCTCAATCCTTGGTCCAAATCCAACACCGGAAATGTCACAGTCGCGGCGCCTGGTGTTCAAGTTGCCCAGGCAGACCCAACGACAGCAAGTGGTTATGCAGTTGCCGACGGGACCTCTGGGTCTACGGCCTACGTCTCAGCCATCGTTGCGCTCCTCCGAGCGAAGTACCCTGATCTGTCAGCCGGTCAGATCGTCAACCGCCTGGTCAAGTCCGCGTCCTTCCTTCAGCACGAAGGCAAGAAGGCCCCGGACCGTGAACTCGGCTACGGCATTGCCCGTCCCGGCACGGCTCTGACCATGGACATCCCCAAGGGGCCCAAGCAGGGGCCGCTCCTCAAGGGATCCTCGACCTCGACGAACTCGGCTGCCGGGTCGGACGACAGTGACAGCACGACCCAGGCCAAGAAAAAGAAGAAGAAGTCCTCCTCCGGCAACCTTCTTCTGATCGGCGGCATCGCAGCCGCGGTGGTCATCGTCGGCATCCTCGTCGCCGTCCTCCGCAGCCGCCGCAATGGGGGCAACAACGGCGGCCCCGGCTCCGGCGGTGCCGCTCCCGGCGGCTACCCGTCGCAGCCTGGCGCGTACCCGCCCGCCCCACAGCAGTACCCCGGCCCTTACTCGCAGCAGCCGCCGCACCAGGGTCAGTAGGGTCAGTCCGTCCTACGGGACGAAGAACCCGAGGGTGTGCGGCCCGGCCCGCAAGCCGGCGCGCGAGGCACAAGGCCAGCGAGGTCGCACACCGTGGCGCATGAGACGGATGCTCTGCCGGCGATACCCACCACCTGGTCAGGTCGTTAGATACGACAGGCAGCGCATCTGGTCGAGAACGAGAAGGGACTTACCTGCATGGGCGCCATCGTCCTGGTCGTCGGTGTCGTGGTACTGGGAGCCGTCATCGCGGTTGTCGTCGCGGCCAAGAGCCGTAGTCGGCGCAACGCCGGCCCGGTGCCCGGCCACCCCTGGCCGGGGCCTCACGCGTCCCACCCGGGATACCAGCAACAGGCATACCCGCCCGCCCAGCCGCCGTACCCGCCGGCCTCCCACCAGGGATACCCGGCTCCTCCTGGGCAGCAGCCGGCACCACAGGCGCCGAACCCCTACAACCAACTGCCTCCGCACCAGGGCCAGTAGTCGCCCGGTCCAGGCCGGACATGGGAGGGCAGTCTCGCGCGCAGCTGTCCCGGTTCAAAGCGAGAACAGCGGCCTGATCCCACCGGGTTGGCACTCGACGAGATCAGTGTGTTCCTCGCTCGTAGTTGCACGGCACCGAACAGGAACAGTGGATGGCTGACGACGGAAGCTCCTTCTACGAACCCACTGCCGGAAGGAGCCTGGCCCGCAAGTTCGAGATGCAGGCCTACGACCTGAGGGCCTATCTGAAGAGGTTCGAGGAGGAGACGGGGGAAGAGGCCATCACTGATGGTTTCGGAGTGCTGACGGAATCCGCGGAGGTCACCAGCGCCTACATCTCCTACTCGGAGGACGTCGCAAGTGCCATGAAGGTCGTGCACGAGCACCTGGACAGGATCGCCGACGCCCTGCGCAAGGTGAATGCGAACACCGAGGTCACCGACGACGAACTCGCGGTCCTCTTCGGAAAGTCGAAGGGCGGCGAGCAGTGAGCGGGAACGAGTCTCTCGCCGAAGAGATCGTCGAGCTCGGTATCGAGGTCATCAGACCGGGTGGACGCCCGGAAGAGCTGGAAGCCGCGGCCAAGGCGTGGCGCCAGCTGGAGTCTGAGGTCGAGGGCATGGTGAAAGCCCTGGACAAGGACGTCAGGGCAACTGTGGGAGACACCTGGCGTGGCGAAGCGGCCGATGCCTTCGCAGCCCATTGGGATGAGTTCGCGGCTGCTGTGCGCGGCGCCACCGACGATTTCGATGAGGCAGCCAAGGGCCTCGACGATGCCGCGAAATGCATTCGCGAGGTCAATGACGAGATCGAGGACATCTATGTGGAGATCGGGATCTCCATCGGTGTGTCCGTCGGGATGTCCTTCCTCACCCTGGGCGTCTCGGCAGCGGTCGGCACAGCTCGTGTGACCATGCTGGCTGCAAGAGCCCTGGATGCAGCGGGACGGCTGGGCAGGGCCTTGCGCATCATCGGTACTGCATACAGAAACCTCTACAACCGCGGAAAGGCAGGGAGACTTCTGGTCGAGGGAGCCCTGAACTGGGCTGGCGGCACAGCCGGAGGCATGATCACCAGCCAGCTCAGCGGCAAGGGCTGGGAAATGGGTACGAACATGCTTGGCGGCCTGGCCGGCGCCACCGTCGGTACCGCTGCGGGCAAGGCGGTGACCGCTGTGGGAGGCAAGGAGATCCTCAGCGGCATGGCGGGAGGCGCGGCCGGGGGGATGTCGGGGGACTACCTGGACTCCGTGCGGAAGGGGGAGCGCTTCGACATCCGTCAGAGCGCCGTGACCGGTATCACGGGCGCCGCCGCCGGTGGGCTCGGCGGCGGGGTGCGGGCCGTCGACCGAGGCCTTGACGACATGGCCCGGGGCGTGAAGAACGACAATGACTTCGCTTACGCCGAGGGTCGTCCGGAGCATCAGCAGACGGGTGTGGATGCGGCGTTCGGGGCTTCCACTCCCGTCGCCGGGGGCGTGTCTGCGAACGCGGCGAAGGACGGTTTCGACGGAGTGGACAAGGGCGCCTCAGGGGCGCACAAGTCTGCCGGGCGAGGCGTCGCCGGGGACAGCAGGACAGCGACGGATCGGATTCGCGAGGACTTCGGCTGATGACCCAAGTGGAAGCCACCCGCACTCCTTCCCCCACTTCCTCGGCCGCACTAGGTGCCTGGTGTGCGGGGCTGGGGCTCCTGGCCACAACGTCCGTATTCGGGCTCTGGCTGTTCGGCACCGACTCGGACCGGCGTCGATGGCTGATCCTGATGTGCCTGGCCACCACGTTGATGTGCGTCGTGGTGATCGCACTGCGACAACGGGCATTCGGTGGGCGAAAGTCGGTGCGCGAGGTCGCCCTAGCCGCCTCCGCTCGTTCGGTGGACGAGTTGGCGGACGAGGCGCGGGGATCCACCCTTGAGACAGCGGATCTGCCGCTCATGCTTCCCTCGAGGCGAGGTCAGCAGGTGCGGAGCCTCGCCTGGGTGGCCGGGATCGCCACCGCGCTCTTGGCGATCCTCGCATTGGCGGCGGGAACCCCTGAAAGGTCGGGGCGCGTCGAGCGTATCCACGCGGCCGGAGCCGAGTTCGGCACCGCAACGGCGGAGAAGATCAGCGATGTTCGACGGAAGTCCTCCAGGGGCAAGGACCCCTACATCGCAACGGTCGTCGTCCGGCTGCCTGCCGCGACAGGTGAAGAACCCATGTCCGCCGTGGTCGAGGCGACGACCAACCAGCCCTTGAGTTCGGGTGACCCGGTGACCGTGCTGTACGCGCCGTCGCAGCCGGAGCTGGGCGCAGTGGCAGGCGACGAGCGCAGTCTGGGCGCCGAGTTGCGGGGAGAGACCATGCCCGCGTACCTGCGTTGGGCGTTCGCCGCGGCCTGGGGCCTCAGCTGTCTTGGTGCCGTCAGTCATATGTCGACGAGTCACGGTTTTCGATCCTTTTCCCGTCTGGGAGAGAAGGACAGAGCCATTCGAGGGCGGTACATCCGAGTCGCCCTCTTTGATTCAAGAGGCCGAAGAGAATCTTCCGAGGGCCCGACCCGTCTCGAGATCCAGACCGATGCCGGAATCGCCCGCTTCCACACGGTCACTGGCAGTCGTAGCTTGCCCGAGCTCGTGGAGCACGAGCCTCTCTGGGTGTGCTGGGATGCGCATCGGGGGGCACGGTCTTCTCGATTCTCGCCGAGCATGACCCCTGCGGCCTTGGTGTTCGACCATGGACTGGTCCTGCACGGGATGATGAAGGTCGAGGAGGCACAAGCACTCGACTCTGGGGGTGTCTCCTTGGGGAAGGTAGCGACCATGCCGCAGGGGAATCGCCGTCTGCGGCTGTTCGACGTACGCGCACAATGGCCGTCGTACGTCGATCCGTTTATGTTCCAGATCTGCGCGGTGGTGATTGCCAGTGCGGCACTCATGACCTTCGACGTGGACAACGGATGGCGCTGGACGGCGGGAGTCGTCGCATTCCTCGGGGTGTGGGCCGCCGTTGGGCTGCATGTGAGCGACGACGCTTCCGGCGAGCGTGCTGCGTGAGCGGGCGTCCGTCCCCAGGCGACCGCGGCCGTGCACGCCCATAACCGCGGTTCGCCCGTTCTCGGAAGCCCACGGCTCTCCCGGCGATGTGCCGGGATTTCGTCACGCGAAGAACATCACCAGCAGGCTGACGCCGACGCCGAGCACGCCCACCGCGATCAGCGTGTAGACCGTGCTGAGCAGTCCGGGTGCCACCGCCTGCTTGGCCCGGTTGAAGTCGGACGCGCCGCCGAAGGCGAAGCCGGTGGTGGTGCAGAGGAGGCCGAGGGCGAGCGGGATCAGGGCGCCGAACCACCACGCGCAGCCCAGCGCGATCGAGCCGACCCAGCCGCTGTCCTGCTGGTACGACGTCTCCCCGGTTTTGAGGGCGTCGATCACCTCGCCCCGCTGGTGCAGGGAGTCGCTGCGCAGCTCGGCGTTGAGGTCCTTGACGGAGCCGTCCGTCGCGGTGAACGTGCCGTAGCACCACTTGGTCTTGGTGCGCTTGCGCGAGCTGCTGGAACTGGTGCTGCGGTGCTTGTAGTCGACCGTGCAGGTCTCGACCGTCAGCTTGCCCGGGGTGGATGTTGCGTAGGTATACGGGCCCAGGTAGGCGCCCAGGGCCAGGAGGACCACGCCGGCCAGGAGCAGGCCGACGCCGATGAGCCGGCCGAGACCGCCTGTGCTCCTCGATCCCGAAGCACCCGATGATCCCGACGATCCCGACGAGGCCGAGCTCGCTTGTGCTTGTGTCATGGGGGTGCTCCTCAGGGTGCGGTGGGTACGGCGGGGGCTGCTATGGGGCCGGTAGCGGGTGCTGGGTCGGTCCCGATGGCGGGATCGGGACCCGGTGCGGTCGTACGGGCGGGTCTCACAGGGCGAGCGTGCAAATCAGGGCCGTCAGGAGGCCCAGGCCGAAGAGGCCGCCCAGGACGGGACCGGTGACCGTGGCGGCCGGCAGACGGTGCCAGGAGGCCGCGAAGCCGAGGCCGTTGCGGGCGCCGAAGCCGGTGAGCAGGCAGTAGGCGCCCGCCGCCAGGAGGGACAGGCAGAGCGCGATGACGGCGGCGTCGTCTCCGGGATCGCGGTCCTGCGGAAGTTCGAATGTGTCGTCGACCTGCATCACGGGGATCTTGGAACCCGTATCGAAACGCGATGAAGTGTCCACTTCCACGTCTTCGTAAGAAAGGTCACCGTGTTGCGCGGTCCAGGTTCCGGCGCAGTTGAACCGGAGTTCGGTGCTACGCCGGTGCGATCCGCCGCCGTAACGGGTTTTCGTGTGCGCCTCGCATGAAGAAACGGTGAGGGTTCCCTTGGTGCCTTCTCCGGCGAGTTCGCTGCGCAGTTCCGGAATCGCCACCGCGGCGATGAGGATCGCCGCGAGCACTGCTCCGAGCCCGATGAGCCGTCCTGTCCGCAGGGCCGCTGAGCTGGGGCGATGCGGCGGTGACGTCACCACTTGGGGGTCCTTTGGTCAACTTGACGATCTCTTGACCCGTCGACTTTCCGGGTCGTGCGCGAGGAGTCTAAGCTACCGGCCTGTCGTGCAATATGACGTGCTGCACCAGGAGTTCGGGGGAGAACTGATGACGTTCGGCGGATTTGACGTGGATACGGCTGTGCTGCGACGGCAGGGCCAGAATTTCACCGATCTCGGAGCCGATTTCGCCAAGGCGTCCAAGCAACTGGAGACTGCTCTGGAAGGGCTGGGAGAGCCCTGGTCAGACGCTGATTTCGGAGATGTCTTCGGTGAGATCTACACGCCGATCCGGGACGGAATCCTCGCCTCGATGGACAGCCTCGCCGAACGGCTCCAGCAGATCGGGCACACACTTCAGGACAACGCCCGTACGTACGACGCCTCCGATACGTCGAACAGCGGGCTGTTGAGCGGCATCGCCGGTCTACTCTGAGTCGGCCGGGGGTACTTCACATGTCGCTCACTCTGCCCGGCGAGCTCGTCTGGGTCCTGGATCTGCTCGGCTACAACTGGCCCGAGGCCGACGAGGAGGCGCTCCACCAGGTCACCGAGACCTGGCGCGGCTTCGGCGCACAACTCGAGAAGATCGAGGCGGAGGGCGAGGGCTTCGCCCGCACCGTCGTCGCCGCCAACGTCGGCTCCGCCATCGAGGGCTTCAGCAAGGACTGGGGCGCCTACACCGGAGCCAACGGCGAGGACCGGTATCTGCCCGACGCGAAGCTCGCGTGCGAGGTGATCGCCCTGGCCTTCGACGCGGCCGCGATCGCGGTCCTCACCGCGAAGCTCGCCGTCATCGCCCAGCTCATCGCCCTGGCCATCGAGATCATCGCGGCGCAGGCCGCGGCGCCGTTCACCTTCGGGCTGTCCGAACTCGGGGCGATGGGCGCGACCCAGGCCACCCGGGTGATCGTCCGCGAGCTGCTCGACCGCCTGAAGAAGGAGGTCATGGAGGCCGTCACCAAGGCCATGGAGCACGCCACCGTGGACGCCCTGAAGAAGGTCGCCAAGCGGGTCGTCAAGGAGCAGGTCCAGCAGATCGTCCAGGAGAAGGTCGTCGACGCGGCCAAGGAGAAGGCCCGCGAGGCCGCCGTCGGCATGGCCCAGAACGTCGGCCAGCAGGGCATCGAGGCCTACTTCGACGCCCGTTCCGGCATCGATCTCGGGGAGACGGCCGACGTCGCGAAGAAGGCGGGCGGTGAGTATCTGGACGGCCTGAAGACGGAGGTCACGGGGGGCGAGGGCTCGTCGCTCGCCGGCTACGTCGACCCGCAGACGTATATCGACCGCGGGACGGAGGCGGTCACGGGCGCGGCCGGCGACCGTGTGCAGCGGGGAGTCGACGCGTTGAGCGGGCGTGGTGGGGCCGCGGGCGGGGAGCAGGGGTCCGCTGAATCGACTCCGCCCGCCGACCCGTCCACAGACGCACCCGCCGGCGCGCCCACGGTTGCGACATCCTCGGCAGGCTCCCGTCCCGCCGGCCCTCCGGCTGCGTCGGGGGTCGGCGACGACTGGGCTCGGAACGAGTTCGGGTGAGCCGTCGATGCCGTCGATGCCTCTGCGTCGGCGGACCTCAAGAGCTTGTGACGATTTCTCCCAGGAATATTCACACGGGCGTGCCCGTCGCACCTTCCGGGAGTACCGGAGAAACGCAGGCATATCGAGCCCGTTCGCCGCGAGTGGGCCTGTTCACGGGGATACGCAGGGATACCGGTCGTTGAGCGCCAACCATTACTGGCCCATGTGGAGTTGAAGCGTCGGGCGGGCATGTCCCGTGGGGCGTGTGTTGAAGCGTTCGCAGATGCGTTGGTAGGTTCACGCCGGTCGAGACCCGCCGACCCTCCTGATGAGGTTTCCCTTGGACAGCGCCGAGAACAGTTCCGACAAACGCGTCGACGACTCCGAGTTTCTGGAGATGACCCAGCAGGACCCCGCCCAGGCGAAGATCCTGCGGCAGTCCCTGGAGCACCTCGCCTCGGGACTGGGCGGTCCGGCCCTCAAGGAGATGGCCCAGGAAGTCCTCTCCGGCCGCATGGGGCTGCGCGAGGCCGCCAACGTCTCGGCGTACGCCGAGGAGGCCGTGCAGCAGTCGGCGCCGCTGGCGGAGAAGTGGGCCGCCATGTCCGACAGCGAGCGTCAGGCCCTCGCCGCGGAGGGCGAGCGCCGGCTGGAGGAAGAGCGCCAGAAGCTCGAGGAGGAGCGGCGCTCGGAGTCCGAGAACCGTTCCGGCGGCAATCGGCGTCACGACGGGCGTGGTTGGTCCCTGTACTAGGGGCGGCTGGTTTTTGAACGAGCGGAGGCCGGTCCTCGCCCTCGAACCGAGCGGTGGCCGGCCCCGGTACCGAGCGGCTGTACGCGGCTCTGATCCCGGCAATGGGGGAGAAGTGAACTTTCGGGTGGAACCCGGTGCGATCGACGGCTTCTCGAAGCTCGTCGGCCGCGCCGCGGACGGCGGCGCGCAGGCGGTCTCGTTCGTCGGCAACAACGCGAAGATCGACAAGTCGGTCGGTGGAATGGCCTGGGACCTCGTCGCGGGTGAGCACGACCGGTACGTCAGCGAGGCCAAGAAGGCGCTGGAGAAGGTCAAGAGCCTGCTGGAGGCGTCCGAGAAGGAGCTGACCGGCACGGCGAAGTACTACAGGGCGACCGACACGGACGAGGCGGCCAAGCTCGACGCCACCTACCCGGGTTCCAAGGTCTCGGGCGGGGACTCCGGCGGCGATCCGCACGACTTCTCCGACGCCAGCGACGCGGTGGACCTGCTGAAGGCGCCCGGAGATCCCAGCAATCCCTTCGTGAAATACGCGTCCGGGCACGCGGACGAATACCAGATGAGCCCGGTGCAGAAGACGCTGGGCAGCGTGCTGGACCTGGGCAGCCCCTCGGCGATGGCCGTGGAGGCGTCCAAGCTGCTCTTCGACTTCGACCCCTTCGCCGAAGTGACGAACTGGGTGTTCGGGGACTGGAACGGGTACAACGACTGCTCCGACGTCTGGGGCAGTCTCGCGTCCTTCTGCGACGCGCTGGCCGCCAATGTGCGCAAGGGCACCCAGAACGTCGGTCTGACCTGGGACGGCAACGCCGCGAACGCGGCGACCGTGTACTTCGACGAGTTCACCAAGAAGCTCGAGGAGATCAAGGAGACGTTCAAGTCTCTGCAGAGCTGTTATGCGCAGGCCGCGCAGATGGCGTTCCAGTTCGCGGAATTCCTGAAGTCGTTCCTGGTGATGTTCTGCGACCTGCTCGTCATCTGGCTGATCAACCTGCTCGCGGCGCAGGCCGTCAACGTCATCCCGGTCGGCGGACAGGTCGCTTCCGCTGCGATGTTCGCGCTGGCCGCGGCGGAGGCCATCCGGCTCATGCAGCTGTGGGCCGAGGCGTCGAAGGCGTTCGACACGTTCGCTTCGGCGCTGAGTGCGCTCGGTCTGGTCATGTCGACGGCCGTGAACGGATTCTCGGCCGCGGACGGATTCCCACAGGTGGGTACCGGCGGCTACGACCACGCGGCCGTTTAGAACAATGGCTGACTGCTGACTGCTGACTGCTGACTGCTGATTAGGCACTTCTGACGGAACTGGACGGGCGGGATGAGTTTCTTCAACGGCACCGGGGGCCTCGATCTCTTCCTCGGACGTGCCCGGATCATGAGTGCCTGTCTGGTTCCTGTGAGCCTGGCACTCATGTTCTTCTTCATCCGCGAAGAGGGTTGGCGCTTCAGCCTGCTGCTGTGCTGCATCCTGCCGCCGATCGGCGCCTACCTGGCCTTCCGGGGCAACCGGGAGATTCGGGCGGGGCTGGCGGCGATCGGCTTGCTCCTCGCTGTGGCCGCCTTGCCTTTGGCATTCGGGCTGGCGGTGCTCGAGGGGGCGTGAGGCGGGACCCGTTACACACGGTGCCTCGCGCCTGGCGTCGGGTCCTCGACGGGCTTTCCGGCGTCGAGACGGCTGCTGTGTGGCTCAGTCGTTGTAGAGGGCGTAGGTCCAGATCTGGGCTTGGGAGCCGGCGTTGTCGATGATCCGGACGGCGTCTTCGATGTGCTGCCGGAAGAGGTGTTCCTCGTCGCGGTTCTCGATGGTGTTGAGGATGCGGCGGCCGGTGATCCACCAGGTGACCATGGCGAGGAAGCGGTCGAGATTCGTGGCGACGAGGTAGCCGTCGAGGCCGCTTTCGGCGGTGCTGCGGGGCATGCGCAGGATGTGGCCGGTGGGGCCGTCGATGACGAGTTCGGCGCCTGACCAGAGGCCGATCTGGAAGAACGGGCCGGCTTCCGCTGGCGGTTGCAGGCCCTCGGTCCAGGAGAGTTCCCACAGGAACTTGTCGTAGTCGGGTTCCAGCCGGATGCCTTTTTCCTGCATGACGGGGAGCCCGGTCTCGGTGAGGACGCGGCGGGCCGTCTCGTCGGTGAGTCCTGGCGGCAGGGACTCGGGCGGGGTGCGGAGGGTGGGGGCGTCGGGGAAGAGTTGCGGCAGGTCGGCCGCGGTCGTGGTGGTGGCGTCGGTGAGGAGGGCGGGTCCGGCCGCGGTTTTGGTGCCCAGGAGGGGTGCTCCGGGAAGGGGTGCGGGGGCGGTGCCGTCTACGGCGAAGAGGCCTCCGGGTCCGGCGAGCACGGTCAGCTGGCCGGTGCGCAGGAGCGTGGGGAGGAGCTCGTCGTCGGGTCCTTCCTCGGTGGAGGCGAGTGCCCGGAGTTCCTTGCGGGTGGTGGGAGGAGCCTGGCCCGGTGCTGTCGGCCAGGTGAGCGCGGTGGTGGCATTGTCGGGGAGGGTCTCGCCGTACCAGGGTCCAGCCAGCAGGTCGCCGGTCTCGGCGTCCCAGACGTTCATGGCCTTGCCGTAGGCGGTGGAGACGATGGCGGGGCGGTCGTGCCAGCGCACGTCGAACAGTGAGCCGACGGGGCCGGGCTTGAGGTAGCCGGGGTCGTATCCGCCCGGGGGACGCCAGTGGGTCCAGCGCACCTTCCAGGGAAGCTGTACGCCCGACCGTTCGATGGAGGCGCACAGTTCGGTGTCGTTGCGGGCCGCCGCCATGAGGTGCAGCCACGCCGCCCACTCACCCTGCTCAGCGGGTGTCACCCCGTACATGTGCAGGTGGACCGCGTCGGCGGCCGCGTTCGTATCGGGGACCGAACCCTCGTGGGCGCAGTGCGCCGCGTCCAGAAAAGCGGACGGCGGAAGGTTGGCCAGGACCTCGCCATCACGCAGCAGCGTGTCGAACTCGCCGGCCTGCACGGCGTGCATCGCCAGACCGTGCGCGGTGTACCGGCCGAGCGGGCCGGCGGCGGCCCAGCCTTCCGGGTGGCGCAGCCGCGGAGCCAGCCCACGCAGCCAGGCCACCATGTGGCCGTTCACCCGCCGGCTCAACTCCGCCGATGTATCCCGGCGCAGGGCTTCCGCGACGGCCTCGTCAGCGAAGGACACCTCCTCGCCAGCCACCGTGAGCACATCGGAGAACCGGTCGGCCAGCCCGCGCAGAACCGAACCGTCGGCCCCCGCCGCCCGGGCCAGCTCGCCCCACACCTCCCACGGCACCCGCCGCGGCTCCGACAAAGCCAGCGCACGCATCTCCAGCGACTGCGACACAGCCGCGACAGCACCCGAGGAGTTGTCGTCCAGCCAGGCGGAGGGCCTATCGAACGACGACCTGTCAAAGACCGATGGAAACGTGTCGAGCACGACGCTCGGCCCTTCGAGGGCGAGAGTTTGCGCGACGTGGTCGAGGACCAGCAGGGGCTGCGCGGATCTGCGTGTTAGTCCTGCTCGCCCAGCATGGGAGAGCAGGACCAGCTTGCCAGCGCCGTGTTCGAACGTGGCACTGTCCCAGGCGTGGGGCTGCATCGCGTCGTCAGGAACGCCGAGGAGCTTCAAGGTAGTGCGAAATATTCCTTCTGCGTCCGTTCCACTGGCGTCGATTAGCACGCTCTCGGGGATCTGGCGGCTTACTTCCTCCAGAACAGCGGCCCCGCCCGTATCGCTGACAACGTCCATCTGCTCCATCATTGGAGTGCTGTCGCCCCACCAGTCGAGCAGGCGCGCGACTACCTGGTCTGGAGCGATGCGTTCACGTTCTGGCGACGACACGGAATGAACTCCCTACTGCGGCGGATCGACGTGCAGCATAGCCTTGGCCCAGACGGAGCCGATGGCTGCCAGATGGAGGTCCATCTCGCGTTGCATGGCGCGCTCGTTGGCTGTGCGTATCTTCTTCACCCTCGTGCTGATCTGTTGGTCACTCAGTCCGCTCTGCTCTTGTTGACTCTTCAGCTTCGCGCGCGCCGCGTCCCGGGCAGCCACACCTGCGGGGTCAGTCCGATATGTGGTGCTGTAGTAGACCGGGGCCTTGCCGTTCTCCAAGTCTGGGTGTTTGCGTAGCCGTGTGGAGCAATCGGCGTGGCCCTGACCGGAGCCGCATGGCTCCCGCTCCGTGTAAAGGCCGGCTATCCGGTACTTCTTGCCGTCCGGGCCGGTGTTTGTTCGGTCGAACCAGTCCAGAAGGTGCTTCTCCGAGTGTCGGGGCGACACGCCGCTGCTATCGGCAGGAACCGACGAGTCGACGACAAATGCGCTATTTCCGTCGCTGTCCACTACTTCGATGACGGCGTAGTTCTTCCCTGAAAAATCTGGCTTATGCGGGCCCAGGGCATCGATCAAAGCATTTACATCGTCGTTAGTCGGATTGGCTTTCTGTTCTCCAACGAAACGGTGATGCAGTTCGGCGATGTTCTTATTGGTCTCCGAGTCTTTGCGGTATGCCTTCGGGAACTTCGCGTTGGCTTCATCTCGAGCCTCCGCACTTCGAGCTCTATCATTTTCGGCGACCGCATCGGGCGTACCGTCGGAACGCGTGGAGTCCGCGTAAGGGAGGCCGTCTCTGTCGTGTTCGGGGCTGTGTCCCACTCCCTGGCTCTCGTGGAAACCAAGGCTGAGCCGGGCGAGCGAGGCAACGACGGCGTAGCGCTGCCCGTCGTTCATCTGACGGAAATCGTCGCCCAACGCGTCTTCCAATTCATGGCGTGAGAATGCGGTTGGCGGAAGGTCCGTATCGCCGTTCTCCCGAGCCTGGTTGTACGCGTTCATTCGGTCTGCTGCGCTCTGAAGCAAGGGCGTCAGACGGCCTTGATCCGCCCAGTTGCGCAAACTTGCATGCACAGGATCAAGCCCGATGCGGTGCACCTTTAGGCCGTGAGGAGCATCCGGGTCATAGGCGTGATGAGTGTCCTGAGCGTCACTTGGATAGTTCCGCACGTCTTGTTGGGGAGAGTCGGGAGCCAGATTGCTGTGCTCCTGCGTTCGATCCTCCGGCTTGGGCAACGACTTGTTGCGTTCTTCCCGAGTTGGGTCGTCGGGCGGATTCTGGTCGTTCTTCGTCGGATCCGTACCTGCGGGATCCTCAGGTGCGCGCCGATCAGTTCCTGCAGCGGTCGTCGGGGCGTCTCGGCCAGGGCGGGTGGTGCCGTCGGGCTGGGAGTGATCACGCCCTGACGCACGATCCGGCGTGACCGGCTGGCGGTTCGAGTCCAGGGGGATGGCGAAGACGCCGTGGTCGCCGCTGTGGAGCGGGTTTCGGCTCTGCTGGCCCGTCTGGGCGTCGATGTAGGTGATCTTGCCGTTGTGGTTGACGGCGTTCCAGGCGTGGGCGCGGCCGTTGGCGTCCTGCGTGATGATGACGGCCTGGGAGCCGTGGCCGCTGTCGCGGAGGGTGTTCTCCAGGCGGTTGAAGGCGTCGCGCCCGTTGCCCATGTCGTTGAAGCGGGCGCCGAGAGTGTTCTCGATGCGGTCGCGGCCGCCCCGTTCGCCCCGGTCCGAGGGGTTGCCGTCCGCGTCCAGGTCGGGGGTGCGGGCGCCCGCGGCCGTCGGGTTGCCCGCGTAGGTGTCGACCGTGGAGAGCGCTGTGTCGACACAGTTGTTGCTCCGGCCGGGCGCGTCCGGGCCGTCGCCGTTGATGCGCTGCACCCACGGGCCGTCCGCCGGGTTCGGCGGCCGGGTCGGGTCGCCGTTCTCGTCTCGGGGGACGGAGTTCTCCAGGGCGTCCTGCTCCGCGCGGGAAGGGTCGGTCACGCCACCCGGGGGGTTGCTGTTGCGGGTCTGCGACGCCGGGGTCGGCGCTTCCTTCGGCTTGGTGCTGTCGGAAGCGTTGTTGTTCTGGTCCGCGGTGGTGGTGTGGCCCGAGTCCGGGGTGTGGGGCGCGGACGGAGTGGGCTGTCCGCTCGGTGTGGTGGTTACGTGGTGGATGGGGACTGGGGTGACCTGCGGCTGCTGTTGTTGTTGCTGGGGGTTCGGGGGGCTCGCCGGAGGTTGCTGGGTGTGCGGCTGCTGCGGCTGGGTTCCGGGGGGCTGGTTCGGGGTGCTGCCCGCAGGCTGGTGGGGCGGGCGGGACGGGGTGCCTGAGTTCGGCTGGTTCGGGGTCCCGGGCGTGCCGCCCTGGGGCGTGGCGGTGTGCGTGGCCGCCCCGGGGGACGCCGAGTGGGGAGTGGCGCCGCCCGGTGTCGACGTAGACGGGGATGTCGTGGGTGTGCTGGAGGGCGCTGGCGTCGATCTGGGAGGTGTGGACTGGGAAGACGGCGACTGGCTCGGACTCTGACCCGGCGTGGGCGTACGGCTGTTGCCGGACGGGTCGGAGGTCTGGCGCGGAGTGCTGTCGCCCCGGGGAGAGGTGCTCTGGTTGCCGGGGGTGTCGGTGCGGTGCGGGGTGCGGTCTCCGCGGTCGTTCGGCGTTGTGCCAGGGGTGTTCCGCGGCATCGTGCCGTCGTTCGGTGTTGGGGTGCCTGGGCGGGGGCGGGGCGTGTTGCCGTCCCCCGCCGTGGTGGGGTTGGTGCGCGGTGAGGTGCGGTCGGCGGGTGGCGTGCCCGGGGTGTTCCGTGGCGTGGTGCCGGCGTCTCCCGTGGGGGTGCCTCCGGGGCGCTGGGCAGGTATTCGGTTGTCCGGCGTGCCCGGCGTACGGCTGTCCGTGGTTCCGGGCGTGCGGCCGTCCGGTGTCGGAGCGGGCGTGCTGCGGGGGACCGTCGGGGACGTGGGGCGCGGCGTGGAGGCGGGTCCTGTTCCCGCGGCGGGCGCGGTGCCGGGTGTGCCGGAGGAAGGATTCCTCGCCGGCCCCGAGTTGGGCTGCGGGCTCGTGGCGGACGGGCTGCCGCCCGACGGGCCACCGCTGTGGCTCGTGCCGGGTGCCGTACCGGTGGCGGCGGCTGCCGTGGGTGACGTAGGCATGCCGGAACCGCCGTCCGAACGGCCTCCGGAGCCGCTCGGGGAAGCGTCGCCGGTCGTCGGTGTCGGCGCCGCGTTGGACTGCGTGGGCGCGGTGGCTGCCAGGTTGTCGACCTGGGTGCCGATCGAACCGCCCGAGGGTGTGGAGGACGTACCCGGGGACGACGTGTGCGTGGGGGTCGACTGCGGGGACGGGGACGACAGGCCCGATACGGAGGGGCCGCCGCCGGCGTGGGAGGGGCCCGGTGTGCTCGGCGAGCCGGTTGAAGTGGTGGGGCTGTCGGAGCCGCTGGGCGAACGGCCGCCCGGCGACGGGTCGTCGAAGTCGGACAGGGACGAGTCCGTCGGCGACTGCGTCGGCCTGGAGTACGGCGTGTCCGAGGAGGTCGGGCTGCTGGAGTCCGTACCCGGTCCGGAACCGGAGTCGGGGCCCGGGCCCAGGTTCGGACCGCCGATGCCGTTGCCGCCGGTGTCGGCGGATATGCCGTTGCCTATGTTCGTGCCGGGCAGGTTGCTGCCGTTGCTCGAACGCGTGGACGTGGAGGAGTCCGAGCCGTTCGAACTCGACGAGTCACTGCCACTTGAGTTCGAGTTGGAGCTGGAGGATGACGAGGAGTCCGAGGACGACGAGGAGGAACTCGAGCTGTCGGTCCCGGGGTCACTGCCGACGTCTCCGCTGGGCAGCCCCGACGTGCCGTCGTAGCCGTCGAGGCGGCTGTCGATCGCGTGCCGGGCCCGGTTGCCGGCCTTCTGGCCCAGGCTGTCGCGGACACCTTCGGCGAACGTCTGCGGGCTCTGCTTGAGCGCGTCGAGTCCCGCCGTGCCACCGGCCTTGAGGGTGGCGCCGACGTCGTAGCCCTCCTGAGCGCCGAAGCCGACGTTCACCGTCTGGCGGATGAGGTCGGTGATGATGGCCTCGATCGCGGAGATCGCGGGTTCCTTCATCGTCTCGACGATCGCTTCGAGCAGGGCTTGTTTCAGCTCGTCGAGGAGGCGACGGACGATGAGCCGGGTGATCTGGGTGGCGCCGAGGCCGGCGACCTCGGACAGGCCGAAGGTGAACGGGGCGGCCGCGTGCGCGGCGACGATCTCGATCGCCAGGGCGATCAACTGGGCGATGACCGCCCACTTGGCGAACTCGACGAGGTAGGCGCAGGCCTCCAGCACGTTTGCGATGAGGAACGCGGCCTCGGCGGCGTTGCGGAGGTAACCGTCCCCTCCGCCCCCGCCGTCGAACTTCTCGTACGTCTTGACGAACTTGTCGATCGACTCACCGGCGTTGTGCGCGGTGACCTGGCGGGCGGCGCCGTTCGCCGTGCCGTGCAGCTCGGTGACCTTCTCGCCGAACTTCCGCCACACCTCGGCACAGTCTCTGAGCTTGTCCTCGTCCGCCGTGGGCCATCGGTAGCCCAGCATCTCGAGAACCCACTCGAGCTCGTCCGGCAGCATCATCGACACAGCAGAAAGCACCCCCGTCAGACCGAACGGCCGTACAACTCCCTCACCCGTTCAGGGAAATCACACAGGAGTACAGCCGTCGCAAAGTTTACGGAATCACCGTCGAACCGCCTCAGGGTGGTGCTGTCACAAGTCCGTTTCAGGTCGCCGACGTTGGCGGGACGGTTCGGAGGGAGACGCCGGCGGGGGCGTGGTCCGGTCTCCTGTCCCCGCCCTTCGGCGGCCTGTGCTCCGTAGGGCCGATCGCCGTCGTGGGACGCGCGAAGGGTCCGAGTCGGACGCGTCCGGGAAGCGGCGCCGGCTGCCCACTGCCACCCGCCTTGCGACGGTCGTCCGTCGTCCCGTCTCACGGGGCTCTCCCGACCTTCGCGCAGAAGGCGACGGGCGCTACGCTGCCTGCACATGACGACGCGTGATGGGGAACAAATGCTGGCGGAACGCGGCGCGGACAGTCCGGTCCGGGACGACGTAAGGGAACTGCGGGCGCGTCCTCAGAGGCCGACGGAGCCACGCACTCCGAGCGAGCGCTCACAGCAGGCGCGGAGCGCTCGTGGCGGACTGATGGCCATAGGCGCGCTGGTCGCGGTGGCCTGTCTCTTCGCGATCGTCGGGCGCCTCAACGGCGGTACGGAGGCGGGCGCCTGGACCGTGGCGTACGCGATCGGACTCGCGTCCGCCACCCCGGGCGTGGAACTGGCCCGGCGCGGACGCACCCGTTGGGCCCTCATGGCGACGGTCATGGGAGCGGTCGGCGCCACCCTCGGCAACGCGCTGCCCTGATCGTCGAGCGGTCACGTTGTGCGTGGTGGCGGGTGCGGGCGTACGCCTGCCGCCTAGTCCCGCCCCGCCCTGCCCCGCCCCGCCTCGCTTCGGCTCGTGAGATTGCTGTGTCCGCCTGTAAGGCTGTTGTGGACGGTCGTACGGCTGCCCGCGGCGGTGGCCGTACGGTGGGGGTGGCTACTGCAGCCATGCGGTCACACGGAACGTCCCGCACGTCATCGTCATCACGAGATACTGCGGGAGCCGACGAGCGGCGAGCGTACGAGCCGACGAGCCGACGACCGGAACAGCGAGGAGACGCGACATGGCACGGCAGCCCGACAACCCTTCGGACCCGCAGGGTGCTTCGCCCGAGCGCGGCGTGCTCGACGAGGCGCTTGAGCCCGAGCAGGTCAAGTCCCTGAACTCCGCGCTGCGCAAGCTGTCGCAGACGGACAACGTGAGCAAGGACCTCCAGGAGGCCGCCAAGCGGATGCTGTCCGGCCGCCTGGCCCTGCGGGACGCCCTGGACGACCCGGCGTTCGCCCGGGCCTTCGGCAGCGGGGGACTGGCGTCCCTGCGCGGCCAGTGGGAATCCCTGCCAGAGGAGGAGCGCGACCGCCTCAGGCACGGCGAGCCCTTGCAGAGTGACGCTCAGGCCGGGCAGAAGGACGCGCAGGGCGCGCCTTCGGAGCCGCGTGGCCAGAAGCCGGGGGGCGGCCGGCACAGCGGTGGTTTCTCGCTGTACTGATGGCCGCCCCGTGCGTCCGTTACGGCGGCCTCTCCAGCGGCTCAGTTTCCTGGATGCTTACAGGTAGTAGAACTCGTCGGTCTCCGTGACGTGTCCCCAGTTGTGGGTGGCTGCGGCGGCCGGGTCGATGCCTGCGAGGCAGGTTTTTCAACGGGGCGTTTTCCGCGTCGAACACGTCGAGTACGAGGTCGCGGGTGGGGCGGGCCTCTGCGGGGATGTCGCTCCGGAGTGTCCGGGCGTCGCGTTCGTGGGTGAAGCCGATTGGACGGTGCGCGGAGGGGGCGACTGTGACGAGCGGTGACTCCGTGGCGATGGTGTGCAGTTCTGCCTCGTCGAAGTCGGCGCCGAGCACGGAGCACAGGGCCTGCCACTCGCCGAAGCGCACGTGATGCCGCTCCGACAGGGCCAGGGCGTTCAGGGCTGCACGTTCACGGGACGAGAGCGAGCCGGGGGACCACCTGGTGATGCCGTGATCCGGCCCGAGCACGATGGGCTGCGACCGCGGTTTGACGAAGGGCCGTCCAGGTACAGGTAGCCCTCCTTGGGCGAGAGTTGCTCCAGTCGTTCGCGGAGCTGAGCGACGGCTTCCTGCGGGGCGAGGGGAGTATGCAAAGTGGCGTGTCTCTCTACGGTTGGTTCAGATCCATTCCAGCCCGCACGACGCCAGGTCCCACGTGCTGTCCTCGAAGTCGTAGCCCTCGAGGATGAGCGTCCAGGTCTCGGACCGGGCGGCGGTGCCATCGATCTGCTCGCACCACCTGGCGAGGTTTTCCTGAGCGTCCTTGTGGTCGGTGACGTAGGGAAAGTGAGTCCTGCGGAACTCGTCGTAAAGACGGACCATGGCGAAGAACTGGGGAAGGCTGCTGCCGGCGATGGGGTCGGGGGAGCCGCCCGTGGTGTCCCGGAAGAGCCGGCCGGTGCTGCCGTCGAGCAGGAGCCTGGAGTACATCCATGTGCCGAGCTCGTAGAAAGGGCCGCTGCTGGGCGCCTCGCATTTTGCGCGGCGTTGCCGAGGGACGTCGCGTCCCCGGCCGGGCCAGGCCACCTCGACCAGTGGGCTGTCCCCGCGCGCGGTGATGTCGAGGTGGAGGAAGTCGCCGATCTCCGGCAGACCCGTCCGGGTGAGGAAATCCCGTGCTGCGGGGTCCTTGAGGCCGTGGGGAAGCTGTTCCTCGGCGAGGGGGTGACAGGCCCCCGCGCCGAAGGTCTCCTCGAGCCAGCCCCGCATGCCTTCGTCGCGCAAGGCAGCAGCTGCGGACGGGGGTAGCGGCCAGGGGGCGGGGCGGGTGTGTGCGGCGATCAGGGGCCGCTTGGGGTAAGTCGTCTCCCGTGTGGTGCTTGCCGACGGCTCCACGGATACAGCGAAGAGGCCTGCGGTGCCGGCGAGTACCCAGTGCCCGTCGACGTAGAGGCCCTTGATCACGGCCTGGGGGCAGGCGGGCGGGCGAGGGACGGTGTGCGTTTCCAGCTTCCAGCCGTCGTCCGTGTGCTCGGCGAAGGCGACGTCCGGTACCTCGTGACCCTCGGAGCGTCGCGGGCTGCTCCAGGGGAGATGGTCGTCAGACAGGGAGGCGTGGACCTCGACCGGAGCCGCGACAGGGTCCCCGGTCGTCGGGCTCCACTCCTGGCGGAGGTACTTGGACTTCGGGTGAGCGATCTTGCCGGTCGTCACGTCCCGGGCCGTAACAACCGTCGGGCCCGACTCTCCTGTCAGCACGCCGAGTTCGTCGACACGGCCGGCGTCGCCCTCGATGCGACCGAAGATGCCGGATGGGCGCCAGCGCGACCACGTCGTCCGCCACGGCAGCGGGACGCCCGCGGCCAGCAGTCCGTCGGCCAGCTCTGTACGGCCTGAACTGAGCGCGGCGTGGTGGAGCCAGGCGACCCACTCGCCCTGGGATGAGGGGGAGACGCCCTGGATCTCCAGATAGTGCAGCATTGAGGCCACACTTCCGTACGGCACGCCGTCGGGGTACGCGAGGGCGAGGGCCTCACGGAGGGCGCCGACCGAGAAATGGGCCAGTAGCCGCCCGTCGCTGAGGAGTTGAGGGAGGGCGCCGGCCAGCGCGGCGTGCGGGGGGAGGGCCTGAGCGGCGTACTGCCTCACCGGTCCCTGTTCGGACCAGGGCCCCGGCCCGCCGTCGGTCGCCGCGGACACCAGCGCCTCGACGGCGCGGGATTGGGCCGCCGCATCCCAGGGTTGCCTGCGCCGCCATGCATGGAGCAGTGCTTCGGATCGGAAAGCGACGGCTGCATGGCCCTTGTCCTCCAGAACCAGGAGATCCGGGTGCTCCTCCGCGAACTGGAGGAGAGTCGGCACATCCGAAGGCGCCCCGCTCGCGGAGCACAGCAACTGCCAGACGGGAAGAGGCACCTGTCGCAGCTCGGCAGCGGCCAGCGCGCTCAGCCGGCTGGCTGTGGCGGCCTCCGCCTCGGCTGACACGGCGGTCATGGTCGGCACGGGATGGTTGACTTCGTACTCGGCATGTCGAGGAGAAGCCACCAGGTCCAGGTCGTACTCCGCCATGACCCATACCTCACGGCCTTGGAACCGCCTGAATCCCGGAGCCAGGGTCTCCGCGACGCGGGTCGGCTCGGTCGACGTCAGGACCTCGCCCGCGTACTGAACGTTCGCGAGGAGGAGGACACAGGGACGACCGGCAGGGGCCGCACCGCACTCTTCGCGCATGCGCGTGGCCACCGCGTCGGCACTCAGGCCACGGCAGTCGATCAGTGTGGCGCTGGGCCAGCGGTCCCGGACCGCGAGGAGATACGCGCTCTTGCCGCTCTGCGCGGGGCCGAGGACGGAGAACACCCTCCGGTCCCGAGTGGACAGCTCCCGCCAAGCCTCGATACGAGCCCAGTCGTCAGCGTTGATCTCGGGCACTCGGGTGGGTTCCTTCCATGAGCGGCGGGACGGCCGTGACGTTACTGAGGTCCGAGTTGTCGACGTGACCTGGGTGCGCTTTGGTTCCTGAGGCGCGGTCCCTCAGACTCGGTCTCCGAAGTTGTAGTCCTCGAAGACTCTCTGCCACGCCTGTGTCGCGTAAGCCTGGGGATCGATGAGGTTGAGCCAGTGACGTACGTCCGACTCGGTGTCCTCGATCGACCAGTCGGAGGTGAACCACCAGTAGTAGAGACGGACCATGGCGACGAACTGGCTGAGACTGCTACCGGCCAGGGCATCGTCATTCCCCGAAGAACCGTCCAGCAGCACTCGCCCGTCGCGACCGTCGAGGAGCAGGCGCTCGCCTTGCCACCAGCCGAGGAGGAAGTACGTGGAGTGGGCCTCGGCAGCCGGATCATCGACGGGCTCGGCACCGTCGGCAACGGGGTGCAGGCCCGCGCTCGCGAGGCCGGTGGTGTCCAGTTCGAGGAAGCCGGTGACGCAGGGGAAGCCGACCGAGGAGAGGAACTCGCGCGCGCCGATGTCCGAGAGTGCCGACGGCAGCGTCTCCCGCGGGAAGCGCTTGATCGCCGCGGCGTCCCAGACGTCCGTCAGCCAATCGGTGGTGGGGGCCCGGGCCTCGTCCGGCAAGGGTGCCGGAGCGAGAGTCGTGCGGGTGCCCACGAGTCGTTTGAGGAGATCTGCCGGAGCGTCCCGCCCTGCGTCCTGATCGAGCTCGACCACGAACACTCCGTCCGTGGAGGCCAGAGTAAGGTGACGGCCCGAGCGCACGCCTCGGCGGACGTACTCGGGCATGCGTGGCAAATCCACTTCGCCGTCGGCGGCTCCGGCAGGGCGCCATCCGCGGGGCCCCTGGTCCGCCTGCGTCGTGCCCGATGTCTCCGTGGCCTCGTCGGGCTCGGGGCGTGGCGCGCCTGTGGTCAGGTCCCAGGTGCCGATGGGGTCGCGGCGGGTGCGGGCTGTGACCAGGTCACCGTCCGGACCGTGCACGATCCGGAGGCTTCGGACGATCGGGCGGCTGACGAGGGCATGGGTACTGAACGCACCGGCACCTACCCCTTCGGCCCAGAGCGTCCGCCAGGGCAGGGTCACGGGCCCGGCGGCCGCCAGGAGCTGATCGGCGGCCGCCCTCTGCGCTGGCCCGGCTTGCATCAGGGTCAGGTGCCACAGAGCAAGCCACTCACCCTGGGACGATGGCTGAACGCCACGGCGTGCCAGGTAGTGCATGCGGGCCGCGATACCGCCCTGGGGGATGGGCTTGCCATGGAACGCGGCCTCGAACGCCTCGAAGAGCGTTGCGTAACCGACTCTGGTGACTGCCTCGGTGTCCTCCAGCAGTGCCTCGAACTGGTCGGCCGCAGCAGCGTGCCCGGCCAGAGCACGCTCGGCGTACCAGCGCATTTCGTCCGAGGCATCAGCGGCCGACAGGGTGGTGACGACCCTCGTGTGGAAGGACTTGGCCTCCTCGGCGGGCATCTGTACTCGCAACTGCTGGGCCGTCGCCTCCTGCTTGAAGGAGACCAGGGCAGTGCCCGTCCCGTCGTTCGCCCGATGGATCCAGTCCACGACCGCCGCCTCGCCGAGCAGCGCGTCGAGCCGGGACTCCGGAACGTCCTGGCCCAGAGCCGAACAGAGAAGGGACCACACGGTCAGGGGAACGAAACGGTGCTCGGCCACCGCCAGTGCGCGAAGGGCGGCTGACAAAGTCGGATCGTCGTCCGGTGGGGCGGGGGCCGGGATGGGGTCGAAGCCGCCCTCCAACGTCAGTTGCCGTCCGCGCCACTCGGCCACCCTGCCCGGACCGTCGTCGACCTCGACCAGCAAGCGCATCCGCAGGCCTCGCCGATGGTGCTCGATCAGCCCACGTGCCACCTGACCGAGCACACGCTCCGGTTCACGCGAGATACGCAGCCGCCCGGCCCACTGCGTGTTCGCGAGGACGACCACGGGGTCATCGGTGATCTGGTGGGCGACGGTGGCGAAGTTGCCCTTGAACGAGTCCGTGGCCGGGATGCCTAGGGCCGTAGCCAGGTCCCGGGCAACCTCCTCCGCGGACCTGCCGGCGCAGTCGACGTACACCGCCCCCGGATGACGGGCGACGACCTCGCGCAGCAGCGCCGTTCTACCGCTGCCCGCCCGCCCGCCGACCCACATCCAGGCGCTGGTGTCGCGGGGGCGGTCGATCCAGCGGAGCGCGCGGGTCAAGGCGACATCGGCCGTGACGGCGTCCTGGTACGGGGTGGCACTCATGGTGACGGGTCTGTTCTCTCGGTCGGGATCAGGAGAGCATGCTTTTCCGGCTTCCTCGTTCGCGCCGCCTTGGCGTCCGTGTGTCACAGCGACTCCGGGTCGTCCAGGTATCCACCCAGTGCTGCCTGCCGGCTGGATGATGCGGCGGCCTCGGGGTCGACTGCCTTCGCCCACGCCTTCACGCTCCAGTGAGCGTCGTTCTTTTCAGCGCTCCCACGCGGGGAGCCGCTCAAGGGCAGGAGGCGGTACATGCCGATGTCCCGGACCGGTTCTCGCCGTCCCCGGCGAGGCCAGGACGATGTCGTTCCGTCGGGGAGCGGCCATCCAGGTCTGTCGGACGAACGCTCGACGACGAACTGCACCTCAGGCCGGGAGAACTCAGTGTGCGAATCATGCGTCCGCAGAATTTGCTCGCCTCAGCCGAGGTCACGAACTCATCGGCCCGCTGAACGTTGCTCAGCAGTGCCACACCGCCGGTTCGCATGCGCATGACCCCGGGAGGGTCGCCCCACCAGTCGCACACCCGCGCGACCACCTGCTCCGGAGCAAGACGATCCCGTTCCGAGTCCGCACCCGAGACCGACATGGACCCCCCACCCTGCACCATGAACGCAGCCCGCCGACCCTCAGAACAACCCGTGCCACATCTGCTCGATCACCAGCGACCACCACGCGTCCGGGTCCGTCAGCGCCGACGCGTCCACCGCCACCAACTGCTCCTGCAGCGAGGCCACTTCCGCGCCCGCCGCCACCGGGTCCAGGCCCCGCATCCGCTGCCGTGCCGTCGCGAGGAGGGCCAGAGAACGGGCGAACGCGGCCGTCGAGACGTTGACGTAGCGGGCCGTCGCCGTGACCGGGTCCACCGCCCACAGTGCGCCCAGGCCGTCCGGCTGACCGCTGCCGGGCAGGCACTGCACCGCGATGACCGCGACACCGTCGAAGCCGATACGGACCAGGTAGGACAGCGCGGCGATCTTCTCCTCGCCGGCCGGGCTGCGCCGCTCGCGCAGGTTGGTGGAGACGTCCGTGAACAGGCCACCGGCCGGGGGCGCGTCGGGCCGGTCCGCGGTGAAGAAGAGCGGGAGGTCGGCGGGCAGCCCCGCCGAGGTCAGCGTCGACGCGGCGGTCTCCGGCAGCGCGGTGCCCGCGACCTCGTCGGCGGCGTAACGGCGTACGCCCTCCCCGCCGAACACCTCGACCAGATGGCGCCCGAGCTCCTCGTCGGACATCGGCGCGGCCGGCGTCACCTGGGCCGGGACCGGCGCCCGGTGCGGGCGGGGCGGCGGCTGCTGGCCGGCGATCCGGTGCATCGTCTCGACCTGCTCGACCAGCGCCGCGATGCCCTCGGCCCGCGTCTCGGCACGGGCCCCGTACGTCTGCGAGCAGGACAGCTGGGCGTTGCGGAAGGTGTTGAGGAGCTCGGCGGTGTAACCGCCGGGCAGCAGGCTGGGGCGCAGGTCGGTGTGGACGGCCAGCACGCTCTCCGCGGGCACCTCCATGCGCCGCAGCTCGGCCCACGCCTGGTACTCGGCGGGGGGCAGCCCGGGGGCGGAGGTGCGGAAGAGGGTGGTCTCCTCGCCGTTCGCGGGGTCGGTGTACGTGAACACCGCCGTGTTGCCGGGACCCACTACCGGGCGCGCACCGGCAGCTTCGGAGCCACCGGCGGCACTCGCACCCCCATGCTTCTCCCGGTACATCCGCACGACCTCCTCGACCGGCACCGACGGCCAGACCGTCAGTTCGCCGGTACGGCGGTCCACGACGCCGCACGCGTCACCGATCTCGGCGGGCGGCCGCCGCTCCCCGGTCTCCGGGTCGCGCTCGGGCGCCGCGGGTGCCGCCCACACGACCCAGCCCAGGTCGAACTCCTGCATCCGGACCTCGCGGCGCGGCTCCGTCGACCCTTCCGGGTTGAGCCAACGGTCGGCGACGGCGAGCGCCTGCTCCTGGCTGGTCACGGGGAGGCTCCTTCGATGGGTCGATGCTCTGGGGATAGCAGATATGGAAGTAGGGGACGGGGCTGCGTCCGGGGTCGTCGTGTCTGCTGCCTACGAGGCTATCCCCGCGCCCGCCGCCCGGATCCGGAGGGCCTTCGCCCCCCGCTCCGTCGCCACGAGCAGGATGCCGTCGGGGGACAGGTCGGCCGCGGTGAAGGGCGTGTCCGAGATCAGCGCGGCCACCACCTCCTGGTCCGCCCGGTTCCAGACCCGCAGATAGTCCCCGCCACGGCTCAGCCCGAGCGGTGCGGCGGCACGTTCCTCCTCGGACGGGCGGACGATTCGCCCGAGGTCGGCGTCGTCCAGCAGACCCGGCTGCACGAGACCGTGGACCAGCGCCGCCGGTCCGGACTCCCCGCCCTCCGCACCGGCCGCCCCGACGGGCCGTGCACCAGGCGTCCCCGGCGGTACGACCAGCACGGCGACCGGCGTGGCCGCCGCCCCCTCCGTGCCGGGCAGCGTGCCCACCGTCACCGCGCTCACGCCCGCCACCGGCAGGCTCCACAGCGTCTGCCAGGGCAGTTCCAGACCGAGCCGCTCGCGAATGGCCTCGGCGTACTCGGGCAGCCCGTCCTCGACGAACGCCGTCTCCAGGAAGGCGGCCCGCAGCTCGGCGGGCGCCTGCGTGCGGGTCAGCAGAGGAGCCGTCCGCAGATACGTCCGGGCCGGCGCGCCCAGCTGCTCCAGCGGTACGGCCTCGACGGCGGCCCGCAGCGGCACCGGAACGGCGTGCACGAACAGGCCCGGGTCGGTCAGGAGTTGGGGCAGCAGCCCCGCCTCCAGCGTGTGGCCGGCGATGTGGTCGCGGACGTACGGGTCGGCCTTGCCCCAGTCCTGCTCCGGCACGGCCTCCAGCAGGGACATCGCGATCTGCGTCTGGGAGGCGGCGACGTTCGGCAGCCCGGCGCGGATCTCCTCGGCGAGCGCCGGATGCAGCAAGCGCAACAACGTGCGCCCCTCGTCAGCCTCACCCACTCCCTCGGGCCCCGTCTCCTGGGACTCCGGCTGCACGAACGGCCCCGCCAGCAGCATGCCCCCCGCGATCGCCGGACTCATGTCGTGCCCGGTGACGGCGCTCGCCAGCCGGGCCCACAGCTGGACGGGTATCCCCTCCGCCTCGGCCAGCGCCAGCGGCGCCAGCAGCATCCGCAGCGTCTGCGAGTCGGTGCCGAGCCGCCTGGCGTGCAGATCCAGCGCCGCGCCGACCGACGTCGGCAGGAACCGTTCGTCGGCCGGGTCGAAGCCCTCCGGGGCCATCAGGACGCAGTTGACGGCGAGTTGGACGACCAGCGGGCTGCCGGCCCGCCGCCCGATCGCCGCCCCCAGGGCCAGACGCACGGCCGGGTCCACGGTGAACGGCAGCTCCGGCGCGCCGAACTCCGGGTTCAGCGCGGCCTGCGCGAACCGCACCAGCACGTCCGGGTCGGCCCACTCAGGCGCGTCGAGGTCGATGATCTGAGCCGTGCCCGGCGGCAGGCCCTCCGCCAACTCGGCGGCGAGCGGACGCGGCACCTCCGCCATCAGCCGTACGGTCTCCGTGGCGGCCAGCGGGGCCAGCACCTCCCGGACGAGGCGGGCCGGCTCGTCGGCGGCCCGCACCGGGCCCGCCCGGTCGACGTCCGGGACGACGACCGTCACCGGCTCCTCCAGGGCGGCCAGTTCGGCGTACACGCCCTCGACACCGGTGGCCCGGAGCCCGAAGTGGTCGGCGATCAGCCACAGGACCTGGGCGGCGGTCAGCCCCTCGGCGCTCGGCACCGCGGGCGGCGGCAGCTCCGGCGGCACCGTCGACGGGTCCATCGCGTCCAGCGGAAGCCGCTTGCGGTACTCCGGCTCGCACAGCATCAGGAACCCGGTGAGCAGTCGCGAACGCCCGCTGCCCGCGTCCCCGGTGAGCACCACCACGCGCGGAGCTCCCGGCGCCGCCGCCCGCCACGCGGCGAGCGCGCGCAACGCCGCCGTACGGCCGCCTATGTGGGGGTGCGGTGCGTAGTCCTCGGTCGTGCCGGTCATGGATCCCCGTCCTCCGCCGTCGCGGACGCAATCGATACGGCCCCGATCTTAGGCGCCGGAGGGGGGACGAACAGGAGGGCGGGGTCAGACGAGAAGGGGCACCCAGCCGGCGGACCCGACCCGCCCCGCTACTCGCCCGCCACCGCCCCGCCGCCCCCCGGCGCCGGCTCCAGGTCGAACTCGCCGTCCCGTGCGCCCAGGACGAACGCCCGCCACTCCGCCTCGGTGTAGCGCAGCACCGTCCCGGGGTCCAGGGAGGACCGCATCGCCACCGCGCCGTTCGGCAGATACGCGATCTCCACGCGCTCCTCGTCCTGCTCGGTGCCGGGCGCGCAGTGCCACTCGACGCCGGAGATGTCGAGGGCGTACAGCTCGTCCCGCTCCCGATCCTTGCGCGCCTTGGTGTCCTCGGCCTCGGTACCGGCCTCGTTGTTGCGTGCCTCGGTCATGCCGCTGGGCCTCTTCCTGACGTGCGAACGACGTACGGCTCTCACCCTACTGACGCCAGGGGTCCCCCACATGGCGGTCGCGCGGGCGTCCCCCGGGGGAGTGGTCCGGCGCGAAAGGCGCCGGTGCGGAGGTCAGTTCGAGGGCCGTGTGTGCAGCTGTCCCTGCGCCACCCCGGACGGCACCTTCACCTGGCCGTCGTAGTCGGCCATCGTGTCGCGCCAGATGGCGTCCTGGTCGGCCTCGTTCTTCTCGTGGGCCAGGCCCATCTTCGTGAAGGCGACGCCCATCCCGGCGATGCGCTCCGAGAGGCTGGTCATCGACTCGTACATGCCGTCGCGCAGGCCCTCGTAGACGACGCCGAACTTCTCGCCGATGTCGTCGTCGCCCCAGGGCGGGGTGTCGCCCTTCTCCAGCGCGGTCAGGCCGGTCTGGAGCTCCTTCACGGCCTTGGCGAAGTCCACGCCGACGCTGAACATCGTGTAGCCCTCGCTCTTGAGGACCGCGGGATCGGAGTCCATGTAGTCCGATGACACAACTGCCCCCCGTGGCTCGGCATTTCTGTCCCACCGCCACCATAACCGGGGCCCCGGCCACAGACCCAGCCCCCGGGACGCCGGAGGGGCGGCACCCCATCGGGTACCGCCCCACACAAAAGAACCGACAGCGCTCAGAACCGGTTCGGCAGCCACCCCGTCTGGATCAACTGCCCACCCCGCCGGCGCGTATGGAAGTACCCACGCCCCGGCGGCAGCTGCGTCGCCGTGATGCTGCCGAGGAGCGCGCCCTCGGACCGGTCGCCGGACAGGACGACACCCTGGGCGCCGAGCTCCCGCATCCGCTGCATCACCGGCTCGTACAGCGACCGGCTGGCACCGCCCGACGCCCGCGCGATGATCACGCGCAGACCGATGTCCCGGGCGAACGGCAGGTACTCCAGCAGGGGCGCCAGCGGGTTCACGCCGGTCGCCACCAGGTCGTAGTCGTCGACGATGACGAACGCGTCCGGGCTGTTGTACCAGCTGCGGTTGCGCAGCTGCTCGGGCGTGACGTCCGGGCCGGGCATCCGGCGGTGCATCGAGCCGGCCAGGCCCTCCAGCGTCTCCGTCAGGGCCGGCGCCGCCGCGCAGTAGCGCGACAGGTGCGACTCGGGCACGCCCTCCAGGTGGGCGCGCCGGTAGTCACCCATGACGATCTTCGCCTGCTCCGGCGTGTACCGCTCGGTGATCTGCTTGATGAGCAGCCGCAGCATCGCGGACTTGCCGGACTCGCTCTCACCGAACACGATGAACAGCGGGTCGGTCTCGAAGTCGACGAAGACCGGCGACAGCGACGACTCGTCGATGCCGATGGCGACACCGCGGTCCGGGTGCTCGAAGCCCTTGGGCAGCCGGTCCGCCGGCATCATCGTGGGCAGCAGGCGCACCGCCGGGGCGTGGCTGCCCTGCCAGTTCTCGTTGATGCCGCCGATGAGGATGGACGTGGCCTCGGACAGGTCGTCGGTCTCCGAGGAGCCGTCGACACGCGGCAGACCCGCCATGAAGTGCAGCTTGTCCTGGGTGAGACCGCGGCCGGGCACGGTCGCCGGGACGTTCTGCGCGACCTTGCGGTCGATCTCGGACTCGGTCGGGTCGCCGAGCCGCAGCTCGATGCGGTTCTGGAGCATGTCCTTCAGCGCGGGCCGGACCTCGGTGTAGCGGCTGGCGGTGAGGACGACGTGGACGCCGAAGCCGAGGCCGCGCGTGGCGATCTCGGTGACGGACGCCTCAAGCTGCTCGTAGTCCGTCTTGAACGTGGCCCAGCCGTCGATGACCAGGAACACGTCGCCCCAGGGCTGGTCGGGCAGCTGGCCCGACGCCCGGCGCTGACGGAACGTGGCGATCGAGTCGACGTTGTGGGCGCGGAAGAACTCCTCGCGGGCGTTGAGGATGCCCTCGACCTCGCTGACCGTACGGCGCACCTTCTCGGCATCCAGACGGTTGGCGACGCCGCCGACGTGCGCCAGGTCCTCCATCGAGATCAGACCGCCACCGCCGAAGTCCAGGCAGTAGAACTGCACTTCGGACGGTGTGTGGGTGAGCGCGAACGACGAGATCAGCGTGCGCAGCAGCGTCGACTTGCCGGACTGCGGGCCACCCACGAACAGACCGTGACCGGCACCGCCGGAGAAGTCCCGGTACAGC
Source organism: Streptomyces sp. RK62 (assembly GCF_018070255.1). Lineage (NCBI taxonomy): Bacteria > Bacillati > Actinomycetota > Actinomycetes > Kitasatosporales > Streptomycetaceae > Streptomyces > Streptomyces sp. RK62. The sequence goes on from NZ_JAGPYD010000026.1 coordinate 62,326, forward strand.
ACGTCACGCCGCTGCTCGAACGGCTTGTCGACGAGGCCGACGGGCACGTTGAGCCGGCCGAGGGCCGTGTAGTCGGGCGCGGTCAGACCGCGGTCCTGGGTGACGGCAAGCTGCGGGAGCAGCTGCTCCAGCGACGGCGCCTCCTCCAGCGGGGGAAGCCACACCTGGTGGGCGGGCGGACCCTGGTTGATCATGCGGCTGACGAGGACGTCGAGGACGGTGTCGGCGAGCGCGTCGTCGACCCGGTTGTCGGGCTCCGGCTCCTCGACCACCGGCTGCGGCGGCAGCGCCACCTGCTCGGCGGTGAACAGCGCGGGCCGCAGCTGCGTCGAACGGCTCACCCGGGACGGGCCCTCGCCGTGGTACGGCCCCGACACGTACGCGGCCTTGAAGCGGACCATGGTGTCGGTGTCGTAGCGCAGATAGCCCGAGCCGGGGATCGACGGCAGGTGGTAGGCGTCCGGCACACCGATCGCCGTACGGGACTCGGCGGCGGAGAACGTCCGCAGACCGATCCGGTACGACAGATAGGTGTCCAGGCCGCGCAGCTTGCCCTCCTCCAGGCGCTGGGACGCCAGGAGCAGGTGGATGCCCAGCGACCGGCCGATACGGCCGATCTGGATGAACATGTCGATGAAGTCGGGCTTGGCGGTGAGGAGTTCGGAGAACTCGTCGAGCACGATCACCAGCGAGGCCATCGGCTCGAGGGCGGCGCCCGCGGCCCGCGCCTTCTCGTAGTCGTGCAGGTTGGCGTAGTTGCCCGCCGAACGCAGCAGCTCCTGGCGGCGCTGCGTCTCACCCATGATCGAGTCGCGCATGCGGTCGACCAGGGTGAGGTCGTCGGCCAGGTTGGTGATGACGGCCGCGGTGTGCGGCATGTCCGCCATACCGGCGAAGGTGGCGCCACCCTTGAAGTCCGCGAGGATGAAGTTCAGCGTCTCCGAGGAGTGCGTCACCGCGAGACCGAGCACCAGGGTGCGCAGCACCTCGGACTTACCGGAACCGGTGGCGCCGACGCACAGGCCGTGCGGGCCCATGCCCTCCTGGGAGGCCTCCTTGAGGTCCAGCATGACCGGCTCGCCGTTCTCGCCGACACCGATCGGCACCCGCAGCCGCTCGTGCAGCGTGCGCGGCCGCCAGGTGCGGGAGACGTCGACCGTGCCGGCGTCGCCGATGCCCATCAGGTCGGTGAAGTCCAGGTTGGACAGAAGGGGCTCGCCCTCCTCCGCCGAGCCGACCCGGAACGGGGCGAGCTGACGCGCCAGGGACTCGGCCTGCGCCACGTTGAGGATGTCGGGCCTGCCGGTGTACGCCGACTCGTGGCCGACGAACAGCCGCATCCGCTCCGGCTTCACATACGCCGTGAGGCCGGCCCGCAGCTCCTCCTCCAGCTCACCGGGGGCGATCTCCAGGAAGGTGACACCCTGCAGACCCTCGCTGCTGGCCAGCTCGGAGTCCGGGGGCACGGTGCCGCCGTCCAGGATCACGATGAGGTGCGGCTGGTCGTAGACCGGGTTCGCCTCGCGGTTCCAGCGCGGCCGGTCGTCCAACTGGTCGGCCAGCGCCTCCTCCAGCTCACCGAGGTCGTCGAAGAGGAGCCGGGCCGAGCCCGCGCCGTCCTTCGCCTTCGGGTGCTGGCTGTGCGGCAGCCACTTGATCCAGTCCCACTCCGCCGCCGAGGACGGATGCGCCACGACGGCGATCATCATGTCCTCGGGCGAGTGCAGCGTCGCCAACTGGGCCAGGACCGCGCGGGCGTTGCCGTAGACCGTCTCGGTCTCACCGCAGACCGTCACGTGGTAGAAGGCGCGCAGCGACACCGCGACCGGAAGGTCGGACAGGCTGCCGTGCGCGTCGAGGAACGCCTTCATGGCCGCCGCCGTCAGCGGCTCCAGCTCCTCCTTCGGCGCCGTCTCGGGCGCCACCAGCGGGGTGTTGAGCTGCTGGACACCGCGGCCGATGCGCACGGAGGCGAAGTCGCCGTCCGTCGGGCGCCGTTCCCACAGACGCCGGCTGTCGGCCGCCACCGCCCACAGCTGCTCCGGGTCCGGATGCTGGAACAGCTGGCTCTGCCGCTGGAGTTCGGCTGTCTTGTGCACGTCCTTGCGGACCTGCTCCAGATAGCGGAAGTAGTCACGCCGGTCCTGTGCCATGCCCGCGCCGCCGCCCTGCCGCGACTTGGCGAACTGGGCTATGGCCATGGCCACCGTCGAGGCCAGCATCAGACCACCGACCACCCTCATGTACGAGGGCAGGTTGGGCATGAAGAAGAAGCCGACCGAACCCAGCATGCCCATCATGGGCAGCAGGTTCATCAGCATGCTCTCGTCGCCCTCGCGCGGAATCTCGGGCGGCGTCTCGAGTTTGACCTCGCCGTCCGGGACGGCCGGGGGCACTGTCCGCGGTGGTCGTTTGATGATGACGACGCTCACCGATGCACTCATCCTTCGCGATTGATACGTCCTGGCATTGACGCCCCCGTGTACCGCGACGTTCTGTTCGCGTAGGCGTCGTTCGCGTAGGCGTCGATCCTACTGATGCGCGCCGGACCCCCGGGAGCCAGGAGGATGGAGATGCGGCGCAGGTCCTGGGAGGAATGCGGGAGGTGCCCCCTGAGGCGGGTGCCACAACGGATAGGGTGGCCAACCGCGTCGTACGAGCGACGCGAAGAAGCCTTGTCTAGCAGGGGGAACACCAGGTGAGCACGGGGACTTCGACAGGTTTCTGCCGAATCACCATCGCAGCACCGGACAGCCGTGTCGACGTCGCGCTGCCCGAGGACCTGCCGATCCAGGACCTCTTTCCCGAGATCGTGAGGCTCTCGGGCCTGGTCCAGGCGGACGCCGGCCCGTCGGGTTACCACCTCGTGACCCGCGAGGGCCAGGTGCTCGACGCCAGCCGTTCGTTGCTGGAGCACCGGGTCAGGGACGGTGAGGTGCTGCTGCTGCGCACCTTCGCGGACTCGCTGCCGCCGGCCGTGCACGACGACGTGGTCGACGCCATCGCCGCCGCGGTCAAGCAGGACCTGCGCAGCTGGAACGACAACCTGATGCGGCTCGCCGGTCTCGTCGCCGGGTCCCTGCTGCTGGTCATGCTCGGCTTCGTGTTCTGGTTCGCCGACCCGGTCCGGCACGACATGCACGGACTGCAGGGCATCCTCGCCGGCGTCACCGCGATCGCCCTGACCGCCCTCGCCGGCGTCCGGGCGCGTGTGTACGACGACCGGGGCTCCGCCGTCGCCCTCGGCATCTCGGCACTGCCGCACGCGCTGATCGCCGGATCCGGCGCCATCCCGCAGGACGCGGGGGAGGGCCCCGGACGCATCCAGTTCCTGGTCGGCTGTGTCGCCGTCCTCCTGGTCTCCGTCGTCCTGATCATGCTGCTGCCACAGGGCGACGCCCCGTTCGTGGCCGCCGCCCTCGCCTCCGCGATCGGCACGCTCGCCGTCTTCTGCGGGGTGCTCACCGAGGCCGAGCCGCGTGAGATCGCCGCCGGCACCGCCGTCGTCGCCCTGGCCGTCGTCGGCTTCCTGCCCGGCTGGTCCGCCCGCTTCGCCAAGCTCCCCATCGGCTTCCGCAACCCCGAGGACCTGGCCCGCGCCCGCCGCGAGGGCCGCGACGGCGACCTGGAGGCCGTCGACGTCCAGCGCATCGTCGCCCAGACCAGCCGCGGCCACGAGCTGCTGCTCGGCCTGGTCGGCGGCTGCGCCGCGGTCATCGTCGGCTCGGCCGGCGCCGTGCTCGGCTTCAGCGCCAGCGGCTGGGCCCAGCTGCTCGCCCTGTGCACCGGCCTGGCCGCCATGCTGCGCGCCCGGCTCTTCCGCTACACCGCACAGGTGACCTGCCTGTTCGTGGCCGGCATCGTCACCCTCGCCCTGCTGGTCCTCGGCCTCGCGATCTCCCCGCCGGCCGACATCATCATGGATCTGCTCCAGGGCAACTCCGGACCGGTCGACGTGCGCACCCTGTGGCTCGGCGCCTCCGTCGGCGCCGGCGTGCTGCTGCTCATCGCGATCGCCCTGATCGTCCCGCAGAAGGGGCTGTCCCCCTTCTGGGGCCGCATGCTGGACCTCGCGGACTCGCTGGTGCTGCTGTCCCTGGTGCCGATCTGCCTGGCCGTCCTCGACGTGTACGCCGAGGTCCGCGGCGGATTCTGACGCCGTTCCCACCGGGGCGGCCCCCGTCCGGGGGTGCGCTCCGGTGCTGGTACGCTGTGTGACGGCCGTTTGTGTACGCGCCCCCGGTCCACCTGGGGGCTGCGCCCAGCGGATCCCCGCCTCCCGAGTCACGGAAGCTCCCCTGAGATGCAGACCAGGGGCACTCGGTGGCAACAGAAGACACCCAAGGAGTACGCGTGCCGCTCGACGCCGCTACGAAGAAGCAGATCATCAGCGAGTTCGGCCAGAAGGAGGGCGACACCGGCTCCCCCGAGGTCCAGGTCGCCATGCTCTCCCGTCGGATCTCCGACCTGACCGAGCACCTCAAGACGCACAAGCACGACCACCACTCCCGTCGTGGTCTGCTGATCCTGGTCGGTCAGCGTCGCCGCCTCCTGCAGTACCTGGCCAAGAAGGACATCCAGCGCTTCCGTACGCTGGTCGACCGCCTCGGCATCCGCCGCGGTGCGGCGGGCGCCAAGTAAGACGCCATGAGGGGAGCGGTTCCCGTGAATCGGGGGCCGCTCCCTTTGCCGTACGTGCGGGAAACCGCCCGTACGTGCGGAAACATGCGGACTGTCACTCACGCTTTGTAGTGTGGTAGCACAACGCATGACGTGGAACACGGAACGATGTGGTCCACAGCACGAGGAGAAGCGCGCCTAGCCGCCGCCGGTCCTCGGTAGTGGCCCCCGGGGGGAAGCGATCCCCGGGTGCTTCGATCGAAGACCGGCCCGCACCGCACGGAGCGCTTCTCCGCCACCGTCCCCCTGCCACACGGGCAGCCGGCGGACGAAAGACGACAAGTAACGGAGAAAACGCTAGTGGAGAACGAGACCCACTACGCCGAGGCCGTCATCGACAACGGCTCCTTCGGCACCCGCACCATCCGCTTCGAGACGGGCCGACTGGCCAAGCAGGCCGCCGGTTCCGCCGTGGCGTACCTGGACGACGACACCATGGTGCTGTCGGCCACCACCGCCTCCAAGAACCCCAAGGACCAGCTCGACTTCTTCCCCCTCACGGTGGACGTCGAGGAGCGGATGTACGCGGCCGGCAAGATCCCCGGCAGCTTCTTCCGCCGTGAGGGCCGTCCCTCCGAGGACGCCATCCTCACCTGCCGCCTGATCGACCGCCCGCTGCGCCCCTCCTTCAAGAAGGGCCTGCGCAACGAGATCCAGGTCGTCGCCACGATCATGGCGCTCAACCCCGACCACCTGTACGACGTCGTGGCGATCAACGCCGCGTCCGCGTCGACGCAGCTGGCCGGTCTGCCCTTCTCCGGCCCGATCGGCGGCGTCCGCGTCGCGCTGATCAACGGCCAGTGGGTCGCGTTCCCCACGCACACCGAGCTCGAGGACGCCGTCTTCGACATGGTCGTCGCGGGCCGCACCCTGGAGGACGGCGACGTCGCGATCATGATGGTCGAGGCCGAGGCCACCGACAAGACCATCCAGCTGGTCAAGGGCGGCGCCGAGGCGCCGACCGAGGAGGTCGTCGCGGCCGGTCTGGAAGCCGCGAAGCCCTTCATCAAGGTCCTGTGCAAGGCCCAGGCCGACCTCGCCGCCAAGGCCGCCAAGCCGACCGGCGATTTCCCGATCTTCCTGGACTACCAGGACGACGTCCTCGAGGCCCTCACCGCCGCCGTGAAGCCGGAGCTCGCCTCCGCGCTGACCATCGCCGGCAAGCAGGAGCGCGAGGCCGAGCTGGACCGCGTCAAGGCGCTCGCCGCCGAGAAGCTCCTCCCGGAGTTCGAGGGCCGCGAGAAGGAGATCTCCGCCGCGTACCGCTCGCTGACCAAGACCCTGGTCCGTGAGCGCGTCATCAAGGAGAAGAAGCGCATCGACGGCCGCGGCGTCACGGACATCCGTACGCTCGCCGCCGAGGTCGAGGCCATCCCGCGCGTGCACGGCTCCGCGGTGTTCGAGCGTGGCGAGACCCAGATCCTGGGCGTCACCACCCTCAACATGCTCCGCATGGAGCAGCAGCTGGACACCCTCTCCCCGGTGACCCGCAAGCGCTACATGCACAACTACAACTTCCCGCCGTACTCCACCGGCGAGACCGGCCGCGTCGGCTCCCCGAAGCGCCGCGAGATCGGTCACGGCGCCCTCGCCGAGCGCGCCCTGATCCCGGTCCTGCCGACCCGCGAGGAGTTCCCCTACGCGATCCGCCAGGTCTCCGAGGCGCTGAGCTCCAACGGCTCGACGTCCATGGGCTCGGTCTGCGCCTCCACCATGTCGCTGCTGAACGCCGGTGTGCCGCTGAAGGCCCCCGTCGCCGGTATCGCCATGGGTCTGATCTCCCAGGAGATCGAGGGCGAGACGCACTACGTCACCCTCACCGACATCCTCGGTGCGGAGGACGCCTTCGGCGACATGGACTTCAAGGTCGCCGGCACCAAGGAGTTCGTGACCGCCCTCCAGCTCGACACCAAGCTGGACGGCATCCCGGCCTCCGTCCTGGCCGCCGCTCTGAAGCAGGCCCGTGACGCCCGCCTCCACATCCTCGACGTGATGATGGAAGCGATCGACACGCCGGACGAGATGTCCCCGAACGCGCCGCGGATCATCACCGTGAAGATCCCCGTCGACAAGATCGGTGAGGTCATCGGCCCCAAGGGCAAGATGATCAACCAGATCCAGGAGGACACCGGCGCCGAGATCACGATCGAGGACGACGGCACCATCTACATCGGTGCCGCCGACGGCCCGGCCGCCGAGGCCGCCCGCGCCACGATCAACGGCATCGCCAACCCGACCATGCCGGAGGTCGGCGAGCGCTACCTGGGCACCGTCGTGAAGACGACGACCTTCGGCGCGTTCATCTCGCTGCTGCCCGGCAAGGACGGTCTGCTGCACATCTCGCAGATCCGCAAGCTCGCCGGCGGCAAGCGCGTGGAGAACGTCGAGGACGTCGTCGGCGTGGGCCAGAAGGTCCAGGTCGAGATCGCCGAGATCGACTCCCGCGGCAAGCTCTCCCTCATCCCCGTGATCGAGGGCGAAGAGGACTCCGCCGACAAGAAGGACGACGCCGACAAGTGACGTCGATCAGCTCCACGGCGACGGCCCGCACCTCCTCGGAGGCGCGGGCCGTCGCCCGTACCCAAACCCTCATCAAGGGCCGCGACGGCATCGGCACGGTCCGCAAGACCACCCTCCCCGGCGGCCTGCGCATCGTCACCGAGACCCTGCCCTCGGTCCGCTCCGCGACCTTCGGCATCTGGGCCCACGTCGGCTCCCGCGACGAGACGCCCACGCTGAACGGCGCCACGCACTATCTGGAACACCTGCTGTTCAAGGGCACCGACCGCAGGTCCGCCCTGGACATCTCGGCCGCGATCGACGCGGTCGGCGGCGAGATGAACGCCTTCACGGCGAAGGAGTACACGTGCTACTACGCACGCGTGCTCGACGCCGACCTGCCGCTCGCCATCGACGTCGTCTGCGACATGCTGACGGGCTCGCTGATCCGTGAGGAGGACGTCGACGTCGAGCGCGGCGCCATCCTCGAAGAGATCGCGATGACCGAGGACGACCCGGGCGACTGTGTGCACGACCTGTTCGCGCACACCATGTTCGGCGACAACCCCCTCGGCCGCCCCGTCCTCGGCACCGTCGACACCGTCAACGCGCTCACCGCGGACCGCATACGGCGCTTCTACAAGAAGCACTACGACCCGACACACCTGGTCGTGGCCGCCGCGGGCAACGTCGACCACCAGAAGGTCGTCCGGCAGGTCCGTGCCGCGTTCGAGAAGGCGGGCGCCTTCAAGGACCCGGCCGCCACCCCCGTCGCCCCGCGCGACGGACGGCGGTCCATCCGGGCGGCCGGCCGCGTCGAACTGGTCGGCCGCAAGACCGAGCAGGCCCATGTCGTCCTCGGGATGCCCGGCCTGGCCCGCACCGACGAGCGCCGCTGGGCGCTCGGCGTCCTCAACACCGCCCTCGGCGGCGGCATGTCCTCCCGTCTCTTCCAGGAGGTCCGCGAGAAGCGCGGCCTGGCCTACAGCGTGTACTCGTACACCTCCGGCTTCGCCGACTGCGGACTGTTCGGGGTGTACGCGGGCTGCCGGCCCTCACAGGTCCACGACGTGCTGAAGATCTGCCGGGACGAGCTCGACCAGGTCGCCGAGCACGGTCTGTCCGACGACGAGATCGACCGCGCCATCGGCCAGCTCCGCGGCTCCACGGTCCTCGGCCTGGAGGACACGGGCGCGCTGATGAACCGTATCGGCAAGAGCGAGCTGTGCTGGGGCGAGCAGATGTCCGTCGACGACATGCTGTCCCACATCGCGGCCGTGACCCCCGATGACGTGCGCGCGGTCGCCCGCGACATCCTGGGCGTACGGCCCTCGCTGTCGGTCATCGGCCCGCTGAAGGACAAGCAGGCGGCCCGGCTGCACGACGCCGTCGCCTGACCATCCCCCGGTTGAAGGAAGCACAGAAGATGAGCAAGCTGCGCGTGGCGGTCCTCGGCGCCAAGGGCCGGATCGGCTCCGAGGCGGTACGGGCGGTCGAGGCCGCCGAGGACATGGAGCTGGTCGCCGCCCTGAGCCGGGGCGACAAGCTGGAGACCCTGGCGGAGACCGGCGCCGAGGTGGCCGTCGAACTCACCACGCCGGACTCGGTGATGGCCAACCTGGAGTACTGCGTCGGCCACGGCATCCACGCCGTCGTCGGCACGACCGGCTGGACCGACGAACGCCTCGCGCGGCTGCGGGGCTGGCTCGACGCCTCCCCGACGACGGGCGTGCTCATCGCGCCGAACTTCTCCATCGGCGCCGTCCTGACGATGAAGTTCGCGCAGATCGCCGCGCCCTACTTCGAGTCCGTCGAGGTCGTCGAGCTGCACCACCCGAAGAAGGTCGACGCCCCCTCAGGCACCGCCACGCGCACCGCACAGCTCATCGCCGAGGCGCGCCGGGCCGCCGGCACCGCACCGCCTCCGGACGCCACGGAGACCGCCCTGGACGGCGCCCGCGGCGCCGGCGTCGACGGCGTCCCGGTCCACTCGGTCCGGCTGCGCGGCCTGCTCGCCCACCAGGAGGTCCTCCTCGGCGCCGAGGGCGAGACCCTCACCGTCCGCCACGACTCCCTGCACCACAGCAGCTTCATGCCGGGCATCCTGCTCGGCGCGCGGCGGGTGGTGACCACTCCGGGCCTCACGTTCGGCCTGGAGCACTTCCTGGACCTGAGCTGACACGAGACACCTGATGCGCGCGAAGATCTCCTACGCCGTGACGGCCGCCGTCCTGGTCGTCTACTTCGTCCTGGTCGGCAGCCGGGGCGTCATGCTCATCCAGTCCGGCACCGTCGTCACCGTCACCTTCGGGGTGGCCGTGCTGATCCTGCCGGTCATCGGCGTGTGGTTCCTGTGGAAGAACACCCAGTTCGTCCGCCGGGCCAACGCGCTGGCCGCCGAGCTCGACGCCGAGGGCGGCCTGCCCCGCGACGAGCTGCGGCGCACCCCCAGCGGCCGTATCGACCGCGACTCCGCCGACGAGGTCTTCGCCCGGCGCAAGGCCGAGACCGAGGCCGCGCCCGAGGACTGGCGCAGCTGGTTCCGCCTCGCCGTCGCCTACCACGACGCCCGCGACACCCCGCGGGCCCGCAAGGCCATGCAGCGCGCCATCGCCCTGCACGACGGCAGGACCGTCGACGCCTGACCCGCATACGTGAGGGGCCGGTCCAGCACCCTGGACCGGCCCCTCACACATGTCACCGCTCAGCCGCGCGCGTTCTCCGCGGCCCACGCCTCGACGGCGTCGGTGGCCCGGTCGAACGCGGCGGGACGGGCCAGGAAGTCCGCGTTGTGCGTGGTCATCAGCACCGGCAGCTCATCGCCCGCACGCCCCCGGCGTACGAGCAGCAGCGCCTGCCCCTGCACGGTCCGGGGCAGCCCCAGCCACCGCACCGGCTGCTGCACCGTCCGCACGGCCGCGACCTGCTGCCAGGGCACCGTACGCGTGACGAGGAACCGGGCGTGGCGCAGCCCGTGGGCGCTCACCCACACACCCAGGCGCAGCAGACGCAGCGCCCCGGCGATGATGACCAGCGCGATCCCGAACACGGTCGCGGCCGCGCTCAGCGTGCCGGTCAGGGCGATGATGACCGCGGCGAACAGCACGTAGGAGGCGAGGAGCAGCCACAACGCGGCCGCGCCCACCCGCCACGGCCCGGGACGGTAGGGCCGCCGCCAGCGCTCGTGGTCCTCGAAGGGCAGCGTGACGTCGTCGGCTGCCTCGAACGCGCGGTCGGCCGTCAGGAAGGGCAGGGGCACGGCTGGTCCTCACTCAATCCATGCATGGGCTGTGACCGGTGAGGCTACCGAGACGTGAGACCACTCACCACCCTCGGGGGTCCGAAGGGGTTCAGCGCCCGTCGGACGCCTGCGACTGCGAGGTGCCGGCGTCGGTGTCGGTCGACAGGGCCGGCGTACCGATCACCAGCGAGCCGACGAGACCGGCGACGATGGTGAGACCGAGGAGCGCGCGCCCGGCCAGCCGGCCGAGGGAGAGCCGCTCACGGGGCGGGGGAGTGACATTGCTGCGGAACCGGTCGGCTTCGGCGACGAAGGCGAAGGGAACGGGCTCGCGCCGGCGGGACATGGGGACGTCGTCTCCTCTGGGGTTCGTAAGGGTGTCGGTGAGGGGGTTCACGGGGGGTGACCCGTCATGAGGACAGACGATCGAACGCCCCAATCGGTGCCCGGTTTCACCGAATTCACAGAAATTCGCCGTCGTATGTCGCGACCCGGCACCGATCGCCCCGTTGTCAGTGCCGGGCCGTAGAGTGGGCGCCGCCCGAAGCCGTGAAGGAAGGACCTCCCGAGCCGTGACCGACACCCCCGCCGCCGACCTCAAACCCAGCTTCCGCAGCGATGTCAGCGTGGAGCTGGTCAAGCACAGCGCGGCCGACTCCGACGTGCTGTGGGCCGCCCGTGTCTCCACCGCCGGCGAGCAGTCCCTGGACGAGCTGAAGAAGGACCCGGAGCGCTCCCGGGGCCTGATCAACTACCTGATGCGGGACCGGCACGGCAGCCCCTTCGAGCACAACTCGATGACCTTCTTCATCAGCGCCCCGATCTTCGTGTTCCGCGAGTTCATGCGCCACCGCGTGGGCTGGTCGTACAACGAGGAGAGCGGTCGCTACAGGGAGCTCCAGCCCGTCTTCTACGTCCCCGACGAGTCCCGCAAGCTCGTGCAGGAGGGCCGCCCCGGCAAGTACGTCTTCGTGGAGGGCACCCAGGCCCAGCAGGAGCTTGTCGGCCGCGTCATGGAGGACTCCTACCGGCAGGCGTACGAGGCGTACCAGGAGATGCTCGCCGCCGGCGTGGCCCGCGAGGTCGCCCGCGCCGTCCTCCCAGTCGGCCTGTTCTCCTCGATGTACGCCACGTGCAACGCCCGCTCGCTGATGCACTTCCTCGGCCTGCGCACCCAGCACGAGCTGGCGAAGGTCCCGTCCTTCCCGCAGCGCGAGATCGAGATGGTGGGGGAGCGCATGGAGGCCGAGTGGGCCAAGCTCATGCCGCTCACGTACGCCGCCTTCAACGCCAACGGCCGGGTGGCGCCCTGACCCGACCGCCCCGCGGCGGCCGGCACGGCACCAGGGGCGTCAGCCTCGCGAAGTGTCCGTATTGCGGCATTTAGAGAAGTTCATCTAGCCTGATCAAACGGACCCGGCACTGCTTGAACCCCCGAGCAGGCAGTGCCGGGCTCCTTATTTGTCCTGACTTTGCCGCACCCCCCGAGGGCAGACCCGGCCGTGCACAACGAGTAGCGTGTAACCCATGGCTCCGACCTCGACTCCGCAGACCCCCTTCGGGCGGGTCCTCACCGCCATGATCACGCCCTTCACGGCGGACGGCGTACTCGATCTCGACGGCGCGCAGCGGCTCGCCACGCACCTGGTGGACGCAGGCAATGACGGCCTGATCATCAACGGCACCACCGGCGAGTCGCCCACCACCAGCAACGCGGAGAAAAAGGATCTCGTACGCGCCGTGCTGGAGGCCGTCGGCGACCGGGCCCACGTGGTGGCCGGGGTCGGCACCAACGACACGCGGCACAGCCTGGAGCTCGCCCACGACGCGGAGCAGGTGGGCGCACACGGCCTGCTGGTCGTCACGCCGTACTACAACAAGCCCCCGCAGGAGGGCCTGTACCGGCACTTCAAGGCCATCGCCGACAGCACCGGCCTGCCCGTGATGCTCTACGACATCCCCGGCCGCAGCGGCGTCCCGATCAGCACCGAGACGATCGTCCGGCTCGCCGAGCACCCGCGCATCGTGGCCAACAAGGACGCCAAGGGCGACCTCGGCCGCGCCAGCTGGACCATCGCCCGCTCCGGCCTCGCCTGGTACTCCGGCGACGACATGCTGAACCTGCCGCTGCTCTCCGTCGGCGCCGTCGGCTTCGTCTCTGTCGTCGGCCATCTCGTGACCCCGGACCTGCGCGCGCTCATCGAGGCGTACACCTCCGGCGACGTCCAGAAGGCCACGGAGATCCACCAGAAGCTGCTCCCGGTCTACACCGGCATGTTCCGCACCCAGGGCGTCATGACGACCAAGGCGGCGCTCGCCCTCCAGGGGCTCCCCGCCGGACCCCTGCGCGCCCCCATGGTGGAGTGCTCCCCCGAGGAGATCGAGCAGCTCAAGATCGATCTTGCCGCGGGCGGGGTACAGCTCTAAACACAGACTTCGCGCGCGAGCCGCGCACCTGACTTCACAACTGAATAAGCAGGCCACCGGTGCCTGCGCCCCACAACGACAACTGCTTCTGCACGAACGTCATGCGCGCCACGTGCCCAACCGGTACGTGGCGCGTGTGGTGAGGAGAGTCTTTTGAGTCATCCGCACCCTGAACTGGGCCCGCCCCCGCCGCTTGCCGACGGTGGGCTGAGGGTCACCCCGCTCGGCGGCCTCGGCGAGATCGGCCGGAACATGACCGTCTTCGAGTACGGCGGCCGCCTGCTGATCGTCGACTGCGGAGTGCTCTTCCCCGAGGAGGAGCAGCCCGGAATCGACCTGATCCTGCCGGACTTCTCGTCCATCAGGAACCGCCTCGACGACATCGAGGGCATCGTCCTCACCCATGGTCACGAGGACCACATCGGGGGTGTGCCCTTCCTGCTGCGCGAGAAGCCGGACATCCCGCTGATCGGCTCCAAGCTGACCCTGGCACTGATCGAGGCCAAGCTCCAGGAGCACCGGATCCGCCCGTACACCCTGGAGGTGTCCGAGGGAAACCGGGAGCGCATCGGCCCCTTCGACTGCGAGTTCGTCGCGGTCAACCACTCCATCCCGGACGCCCTCGCCGTGGCCATCCGCACGCCCGCGGGCATGGTGGTCCACACGGGCGACTTCAAGATGGACCAGCTTCCGCTGGACAACCGCCTGACCGACCTGCACGCCTTCGCGCGTCTGAGCGAAGAGGGCATCGACCTTCTTCTCTCCGACTCCACGAACGCGGAAGTGCCGGGCTTCACCCCGCACGAGCGGGACATCTCCAACGTCCTGCGCCAGGTCTTCGCCGGTGCCCGCAAGCGCGTGATCGTGGCCAGCTTCGCCAGCCACGTCCACCGCATCCAGCAGATCCTGGACGCGGCCCACGAGTACGGCCGCCGGGTCGCCTTCGTCGGCCGCTCGATGGTCCGCAACATGGGCATCGCCCGCGACCTCGGCTACCTCAAGGTCCCGCCGGGCCTGGTCGTCGACGTCAAGACGCTCGACGACCTCCCGGACAGCGAGGTCGTCCTGGTCTGCACGGGCTCCCAGGGCGAACCGATGGCCGCCCTGTCCCGGATGGCCAACCGCGACCACCAGATCCGCATCGTCCAGGGCGACACGGTGATCCTGGCGTCGTCGCTCATCCCGGGCAACGAGAACGCGGTCTACCGCGTGATCAACGGCCTGACCCGTTGGGGCGCCAACGTCGTCCACAAGGGCAACGCCAAGGTCCATGTCTCGGGCCACGCCTCGGCCGGCGAGCTGCTGTACTTCTACAACATCTGCCGCCCGAAGAACCTGATGCCGGTCCACGGCGAGTGGCGCCATCTGCGCGCCAACGCCGAACTGGGTGCCCTGACCGGCGTCCCGCACGACCGGATCGTCATCGCCGAGGACGGCGTCGTCGTCGACCTCGTCGAGGGCAAGGCGAAGATCGCGGGCAAGGTCCAGGCCGGATACGTCTACGTCGACGGCCTCTCCGTCGGTGACGTGGGTGAGCCGGCCCTGAAGGACCGCAAGATCCTCGGCGACGAGGGCATCATCTCGGTCTTCCTGGTGGTGGACTCCTCCACCGGCAAGATCACGGGTGGCCCGCACATCCAGGCCCGCGGCTCCGGCATCGAGGACTCGGCCTTCGCGGACGTCATCCCGAGGATCACCGAGACGCTGGAACGCTCGGCACAGGACGGTGTGGTCGAACCGCACCAGCTGCAGCAACTGGTGCGCCGGACCCTCGGCAAGTGGGTCTCTGACACCTACCGCCGCCGGCCGATGATCCTGCCGGTGGTCGTGGAGGTCTGACGACCCGTCGGCCCACGGCCGTGTGCTTCAGGAGCGGGGCGCCTCGATTTGCATCGGGGCGCCCCGCTCCAGTACGTTTACGGCTCCGCCCGAGGGGAACCCGGCCACTTCATGTGCCCGGACCGCCCCGCAGGGGGCGGGAAATCCGACTCAGAACTTCTGATAAAGTCGGAACCGCCGGAAAGGGAAACGCGAAAGCGGGAACCTGGAAAGCACCGAGGAAATCGGATCGGAAAGATCTGATAGAGTCGGAAACGCAAGACCGAAGGGAAGCGCCCGGAGGAAAGCCCGAGAGGGTGAGTACAAAGGAAGCGTCCGTTCC
>NZ_JAGPYD010000027.1:0-67519 GCF_018070255.1 Streptomyces sp. RK62
GAGAAGACCCTGCCGTAGGACATGCCCGCGAGGCGGGCGGGGCGGGGGGGGCCCCCCCCCGGGGGGGGCCCCCCCCCCCCCCCCGCGCGCCCGTGTCGGTCGTGCGGACGGTATGCGTCAGTGCTTGAAGGTGTCCTTGCCCTTCTCCTTCGCCTGACGCGCGTCGCCCTTCATCTGGTCGGCCTTGCCCTCGGCGGTCATCCGCTCGTTGCCGGTCATCCGGCCCATGGCTTCCTTCGCCTTGCCCTTGGCCTGTTCCTTCATGGCCCGGGACTTCTCTTCCTTCGCCACGTCTCTCAACTCCCGCGGGGCTCGACTGTCGCTGCCACAGAACGGGTGTCCCACGGGAGACGGGTCAAACAGCGGGATCGGGCTCCAGGAACTCCAGACGGTTGCCGACGGGGTCGTACGAGAAGAACCTGCGGTGCCCGGGGAGGCCGCCGTCCCACTCCACGGTGGCGCCGAGCGCGGCCAGCCGGGCGCCGTACGCGGCGATCCCGGTGACCCGCAGCCCGGGGTGGGCCTTGTACGCCGGGCGGAAGTCCGCCTCGATGCCGAGGTGCAGCTGGACGCCGCCCGTCTGGAACCAGCAGCCGCCGCGGGCCGCGAGCGCGGGGGGCTTGGGGATCTCGGTCATGCCGAGGACGTCCCCGTAGTACGCGCGCAGGCGGTCCTCGGAGCCGGGCGGGGCGGCGAGCTGGACATGGTCGACGGCGCTGATCATCACTGCTCCTTGCGGGCTACGGCGAACAGGCGGCGGAACGGGAACGGGGTGCCGTGCGGGCCGGGCGGGTACGCCTCGCGCAGCGCGGCCCGGTACTCGTCGAGGAAGGCGTCCCGGCGGCCGGGGTCGTCGGCTAGCGCGGTGAGGACGGGGCGCAGGCCGGTGCCCTTCACCCAGTCCAGGACGGGGTCCTCGCCGGTCAGCAGATGCAGATACGTCGTCTCCCAGACGTCCGCCGCGCAGTCCAGGGCGGTCAGGCGGGCCAGGTATTCGCTTGGGTCGAGCACCGCGTCGGAGTGGCGCAGGACGTCGGCGACGCCGTGGCGCGAAGCGAGGTCGCGCATCAGGCGGTGGCTCGGGGCGTCGAAGTTGCCGGGGATCTGGAAGGCGAAGGTGCCGCCGGGGCGCAGACCGGCCACCCAGGAGCCGAAGCGGTCGGCGTGGCCCGGCACCCACTGCAGGGTGGCGTTGCTGACGATCAGGTCGTACGGCTCCTCGGGCGTCCAGCGGGCCACGTCGGCGTGGGCGAAGTCCAGGCGTCCGCCGCCCGCAGTGGGGCCCTCGTGCTCGGTGTGGGCGCGGTCCAGCATCTCGGCGGAGTTGTCGAGGCCGGTGATGTGGGCGGTGGGCCAGCGCTCCGCGAGGAGGGCGGTGACGTTGCCGGGGCCGCAGCCGAGGTCGGCGATACGGGGGCGGTCGCCGGGGAGCGGGGGGACGCGGGCGAGGAGGTCGGTGAAGGGGCGGGCGCGGTGATCGGCGTGACGCAGGTACTGGGCCGGGTCCCAGGTCGGGGTGGGGGTGGCGGCTGGTGACATGGCGGGGCCTCCTGTGTTCCGGGTTCTACCCTGCCTCCGGTTTTATCTTGACGTCAAGAGACTTCACGTCGACACAACCACTACACTGATCGTCATGGAGGACGAGGTCGATCGGCTGGTCGCAGCGTGGCGCCGGGAGCGCCCTGACCTCGACGTGGAGCCACTCGAGGTGCTCAGCCGGGTGAGCAGGCTGGCCCGGCATCTGGACCGTGCGCGGCGGCTGGCGTTTTCCGAGCACAGCCTGGAGCCGTGGGAGTTCGACGTGCTGACCGCGCTGCGGCGGGCGGGGGCGCCGTATCAGCTCTCTCCGGGGCAGTTGCTGACGCAGACGCTGGTCACGTCGGGGACGATGACGAACCGGATCGACCGGCTGGCCAAGAAGGGGCTGGTCGAGCGGCTGCCGGATCCCAGTGACCGGCGTGGGGTGCTGGTGCGGCTGACCGCCGAGGGGCGGGATCGGGCCGACCAGGCCCTGGCGGGGCTGCTCGCGCAGGAGCGGGCGATTCTGGGGGAGCTGTCGGGGGGGCAGCGGGCCGAGCTGGCGGGGTTGCTGCGCAGGCTTACGGCGCCCTTCGACAACATCCCCGGGTAGGTGTGCTGCCCGGGGCTGCGCCGCTGGGGTCCTGCCTGATGCCGGGTGCGGCGCCGTTGTGGTTGCTCGCGCAGTTCCCCGCGCCCCTGAGGGGGTTGTCGGCGGGCGGCGCTGCGCCAGAGCGGGGTGCCGGGGCCGGTTTGTTGCGGGTGCGGCGCCGTTGTGGCTTGTCGCGCAGTTCCCCGCGCCCCTGAGGCAGTTCCCCGCGCCCCTGAGGGTGGTGTCGGCGCCCTGCGCTTTACGTCAGGCGCTTGTTGTTGCCTCCGGGAGGATTCTGGTGGGGGGAGTCAGGTCTACTGGGCCTACTCCGGCTCGGCGGGCCAGGGCCACTGCGGCCAGGGTGGAGTGGACGCCCAGTTTGCCCAGGACGTTCTGCATGTGGGTGCGGACCGTGTGCGGGGAGAGGAACAGGCGTTCGGCGACGGCCTTGCGGCCCAGGCCGGCGACCATGCAGCGCAGCACCTCCCGCTCGCGCGGGGTCAGCGACTCCACGAGCCGTTCGCTCTCCGTGCGGTGCTTGCGGGCCGCCGTCAGCTCGCGCAGCACCCCCGTGAGCAGGGCCGGCGGCAGATGGGTCTCGTCGCGCAGCACCCCGCGGATCACCGTGAGCAGCCGGGACAGCGAGCAGTCCTTGGCGACCCAGCCGGACGCCCCGGCCTGCAGGGCGAGCGCGGCGCGGCGCGGGTCGTCCTTCTCGGCGAGGACGACGGTCCGTACGGCGGGCTGCGCGGAGCGGACACCCGCGACCAGCGAGATGCCGTCGACCAGCCCGTCCTCGCCCACCTCCTGGACAGGCGGGGCGGGCCGTATGCCCGGCATGGCGCCGCCCAGGTCTGCGTCGACGAGCAGCACGTCGAAGCGGCGCCCCTCGGCGGCCGCGCGCTCCAGGCTGCGCAGCGCGGCCGGACCGCTGCCCGCGGCGGAGACCTCGACGTCGGGCTCGGCCGCCAGTGCGGCGGCGAGCGACTCGGCGAAGATGCGATGGTCGTCGACGACCAGGACTCGGATGCGAACCACGAAACCCCCTTCCCCACGCTCCCGAAGAGCAGGGGATACCCCATCGTCATGAGGACGACACCGGGAGACGAACACGGTCGCGGGCGCGACGCCCGGACGCGAAGGGCACGCACGGCCGCCGCCGTGCAGGAACTGCTACCCCCCACGCCGGGCGTCGAACCCGACTGTCTCGCCCCCTGATCAGCACCGGCCCCCACCGGTGCTGCTCATCAGAGTACGGGCGACGGCGATGAGCGGAAGCGGATTTGCAGAACTGGTTCACCGACGCGTTTATGGTGAGCCGCATGTTTCGTCTGGAGACAGAAGTCGACACTTCCCGGCGGGATCTGCTCCGGCGGAGACTGCGGGACACCAACACCGCGGCCTCCCCGGTGCTGCGCGCGCTGCGCGGAACCCCAGGTGAACGCGAACTTCCGCTCCATGTGTGGGCGTTGGACGACGCGGGCGCCGTGGCCGGTGGTCTGGTCGGCCACACCTGGGCCACCTGGCTGCACGTCACGTATCTGTGGGTGGACGGACGCCACCGCGGCGCCGGGCTCGGTTCGCAATTGCTCGCACAGGCGGAGCGCGTCGCCCGCGACGAGCGGGGCTGTGCTTCCGTGCGCCTGGAGACCTGGGACTTCCAGGCGCCGGAGTTCTACCAGAAGCAGGGGTACGACGTGGTGTGCGTGATCCCCGACTATCCGCCGGGGATCACCGAGTACACGCTCGTCAAACGGCTGCGCTGAGCGCTCAGCTCAGCCGGCGCGCGCCCGCCGCCGGTACGGCCTCGAAGACGCGCGGCGCGGTGAGGCCGGCCGCGGCGAAGGCGTCCTCGACGGCCTTGGTGATCCCCTCGACGTCCCCGGCCTCGGCCAGCACGATCGCGGAGCCGCCGAAGCCGCCGCCGGTCATCCGGGCACCCAGCGCCCCGGCGGTCAGGGCGGTGTCGACGACCAGGTCGAGTTCGCGGCAGGAGACGCGGAAGTCGTCGCGCAGCGAGGCGTGGCCCTCGGTCAGGACCGGGCCGATGGCACGGGTCTCGCCGGACTCCAGCAGGCCGACGACCCGCTCGACGCGCTGGTCCTCGGTGACGACGTGCCGGACCAGGCGGCGCACCTCCTCGTCGTCGCCGATCCGGGCGAGGGCCGCGTCGAGTTCGCCGTAGGGGATGTCGCGCAGGGCGTCCACGCCGAGCAGCGCGGCGCCCTTCTCGCAGCCGGCGCGGCGCTTGCCGTACTCGCCCTCGCTGTGGGAGTGCTTGACCTGGGTGTCGACCACGAGCAGGCGCATGCCCTCCGCGGCCAGGTCGAAGGGGATCTGCCGCTGGGACAGGTCGCGGGTGTCCAGGAAGAGGGCGTGCCCTGCCTCGCAGCAGGCGGACGCCGTCTGGTCCATGATGCCGACGGGGGCGCCGACGTAGACGTTCTCGGCGCGCTGGCACAGACGGGCCAGCTGCCAGCCCTTCAGGCCCAGCTCGTACAGGTCGTTCAGGGCGAGGGCGACGACGACCTCCAGGGCCGCCGAGGAGGACAGGCCGGCGCCGGCCGGGACGGTGGAGGCGAGGTGGACGTCGGCGCCGCCGACGGCGTGGCCCGCGTTGCGCAGCGCCCAGACGACACCGGCCGGGTAGGCGGTCCAGGCGCGGTCCGTCTCGGGGGCGAGGTCGTCGACACGCAGCTCCACGACACCGCCGCGGACGTCCTCGGAGTGCAGGCGCAGCACACCGTCGTCGCGGCGGGCGACGGCGGCGACCGCGGTGTGCGGCAGCGCGAACGGCATGACGAAGCCGTCGTTGTAGTCGGTGTGCTCGCCGATGAGGTTGACCCGCCCGGGCGCGGCCCACACTCCCTCCGGCTCGGACCCGTACAGCTCCCGGAACCGCTCCGCGACCGTGGCCGCCGTGTCGACGCTCATCCCCTGATCCTGACCTTCCCTGCCGAACCGGCCGTCGTGGCCGGAGAGTTGACCGGCCGCTCAGCCGTAGAACCTAGCCAATACGCTGCGCGAACTCCCACGCGTCCCGGACGATGCCCGCTAGGTCGGTGCGGGACGGGTTCCAGCCGAGCCGCTCGCGGGCGGTGGTGGCGGAGGCGACGAGGACGGCCGGGTCGCCGCCCCGGCGCGCGGCCACCACCTCGGGGACCGGGTGCCCGGTGACCTGACGGACCGTCTCGATGACCTCGCGGACGGAGAAGCCGTTGCCGTTGCCGAGGTTGCAGACGAGGTGCTCGCCGGGCACGGCGGCCTTCAGGGCGAGCAGATGGGCCTCGGCGAGGTCGGCGACATGGATGTAGTCGCGTACGCAGGTGCCGTCCGGCGTCGGGTAGTCGTCGCCGAAGACGGAGATCGACTCTCGGCGGCCCTGGGCGACCTGGAGGACCAGCGGGATCAGATGCGACTCGGGGTCGTGGCGCTCGCCGTGCTCCCCGTAGGCGCCGGCGACGTTGAAGTAGCGCAGGGAGACCGCCGCGAGACCGTGGGCCGCCGCCTCACCGGTGATCATGTGGTCGACGGCGAGCTTGGAGGCGCCGTACGGGTTGGTGGGGAGCGTCGGTGCGGACTCCAGGATCGGCACCTCGGCGGGCTCGCCGTAGGTGGCGGCCGTGGAGGAGAAGACGAGGGTGCGCACGCCCGCCTCGCGCATGGCGCCGAGCAGGGCCATGGAGCCGCCGACGTTGTTCTCCCAGTACTTCTCGGGCTTCACCACGGACTCGCCGACCTGGGAGGAGGCGGCGAAGTGCAGCACGGCGTCGAAGGAGGGGTCCAGCCACTTGGCGGCGTCGCGGATGTCGCCCTCGACGAACGCGGCCCCGGCCGGCACGCCCTTGCGGAAGCCGGTGGAGAGGTTGTCGAGGACGACGACCTCGTTCCCGGCCTCGATCAGGTGCTGGGCGACCACGCTTCCGACATAGCCCGCGCCTCCGGTGACCAGAAACTTCCCGCTCATCTAGCTCGCTACCTCTCGCAGTCGCTCGGCCGCGCGCTCCGGCGGCACGTCGTTGATGAACACGTTCATGCCGGACTCCGAACCCGCGAGGAACTTCAGCTTGCCGGACGTACGGCGGATGGTGAAAAGCTCGAGATGCAGCGCGAAGTCGTCGCGGACGACACCGTCGGACTCCGCCGACCGGCCGAACGGCGCCTGGTGCCAGCCGGAGATGTACGGCGTCGGCGGCTCGCCCTCCCCGAAGATCCGGTCGAACCGCCTCAACAGTTCCAGATAGACCTGGGGGAACTCTGTGCGCGCCGCCTCGTCGAGGGCGAGCAGGTCGGGCACCCGGCGCTTGGGGTACAGGTGGACCTCGTACGGCCAGTGCGCGGCGTACGGCACGAAGGCCGCCCAGTGTTCACCCTCCAGGACCACCCGCTCCCCGGCGAGTTCGCGCTCCAGGACGGCGTCGAAGAGGTTGCCGCCGCCGGTGGCCGCCTTGTGGCGGGCGAGCGAACGCAGCATCAGGGCGGTGCGGGGCGTGGTGAAGGGGTAAGCGTAGATCTGCCCGTGCGGATGCCCGAGGGTGACGCCGATCTCGGCGCCGCGGTTCTCGAAGCAGAACACCTGTTCAACGGCGGGCAGCGAGGACAGCTCCGAGGTGCGGTCGGTCCACGCGTCCAGGACGAGGCGTGCCTGTTCCTCGGTCAGATCGGCGAAGGAGGCGTCGTGGTCGGAGGTGAAGCAGACGACCTCGCAGCGCCCGGAGTCGCCGGCGAGCGAGGGGAAGCGGTTCTCGAAGACGACGACGTCGTAGGAGGAGTCGGGGATCTCGCTGAGCCGGCCGTCGCGGGAGGGGCAGAGGGGGCACTCGTCGGCGGGCGGGTGGTAGGTGCGGCCCTGCCGGTGGGAGGCGATGGCGACGGCGTCCCCGAGGAGGTCGTCGTGGCGGATCTCGGACGTGGTGACGGTGGGTTCCAGCGGGCGGCGGTCGACCGCCTGGCGCAGGGTGTCGTCGCGCAGGTCGTAGTAGATGAGCTCCCGACCGTCCGCCAGCCGGGTCGAGGTCTTCTTCACGCGGGACTCCACAGTTGTCCGAACCTTCACCCAACAGAACCAAACATAGGAGAACACAACTCACCAGGGTCGGTCAACATCACGATCAAACAAAAACCGTCACTCGAAGTGTTCAATTACTGAACACGGCGGCGTAGGTTCCGCTCTGGATCGGTTCGCTAAACGAAGCGAGTACACATGGAAACCCCCACATATCCCCCCACCTACCTCGCCGCGGAGCTACGGCTCCCCACGAACTGGCTCGACTACACACTGCTGGGCATCTACTTCGTCGTCGTGCTGGGCATCGGTTTCGCGGCCCGCCGCTCGGTGAAGACGAGCCTGGACTTCTTCCTGTCCGGGCGCTCCCTGCCCGCCTGGGTCACCGGCCTGGCGTTCATCTCCGCCAACCTGGCCGCCACCGAGATCCTCGGCATGGCCGCGAACAGCGCCCAGTACGGCGCCTACACCGTGCACTGGTACTGGATCGGCGCCATCCCGGCCATGGTCTTCCTCGGCCTGGTGATGATGCCCTTCTACTACGGCAGCAAGGTCCGCTCCGTGCCGGAGTTCCTGCTGCTGCGCTTCGACCGGGCGGCCCATCTGCTCAGTTCGATCCTGTTCGCCTTCGCCGCCATCCTCATCGCCGGGGTCAACCTGTACGCCCTCGCGATCGTGGTCGAGGCCCTGCTGGGCTGGCCGCAGTGGGTGGCCATCGTGGTCGCCGGATTCTTCGTGCTGGCGTACATCACCCTGGGCGGTCTGTCCTCGGCGATCTACAACGAGGTCCTGCAGTTCTTCGTGATCCTGGCCGCGCTCATCCCGATCACGGTCCTCTCCCTGAAGAAGGTGGGCGGCTGGGACGGTCTGAGCGACACCCTGACCAAGGCGCACGGCGACGACTTCGTCACCGCCTGGGGCGGCACCGGCATCGGCGACGCCAACCCGCTCGGCGCCAACTGGCTGACGATCGTCCTCGGCCTCGGTTTCGTGCTGTCCTTCGGCTACTGGACGACGAACTTCGCCGAGGTCCAGCGCGCCCTGTCCGCGAAGAACCTCTCCGCGGCCCAGCGCACCCCGCTCATCGCGGCCTTCCCCAAGATCTTCATCGTCTTCCTGGTGATGATCCCCGGCCTGGCGGCCGCCGCCCTGGTCCCCGGCTTCGGCACCGAGGAGTCCGGCTACCAGTACAACGACGCCATCCCCTTCCTCATGGAGGGGCTGCTGCCCAACGGTGTGCTCGGCATCGCGGTCACCGGGCTGCTCGCCGCGTTCATGGCCGGCATGGCGGCCAACGTGTCGTCCTTCAACACCGTGTTCACCACGGACATCTGGCAGAAGTACGTGGTCAAGGACCGCGAGGACACCTACTACGTGCGCTTCGGACGGCTCATCACGGCGATCGGCGTCATGGCGTCCATCGGGACGGCGTTCCTGGCCTCGTCGTTCTCGAACATCATGAGCTACCTCCAGACGCTGTTCTCCTTCTTCAACGTGCCGATGTTCGTCGTCTTCATCATCGGCATGTTCTGGAAGCGGGCCTCGATGAAGTCGGGCTTCTGGGGACTGCTCGCCGGCACCACGGCGGCGATGGTCAACTACTTCGTCCTCTACAAGCAGGACGTCATCTCCATCCCCACCGACCAGGGCGCGAACTTCGTCTCCGCCATCGCGGGCTTCGTGGCCGGCGCGGTCGTCATGGTCGCCGTCTCCCTGTTCACCGCGCCCAAGCCGGCGAAGGAACTGCAGGGCCTGGTCTACGGCACCCGCTCCCCCGGGATGTCGGAGCCGCCCGCCGAGGGCGACGACGCCTGGTACCGCAGGCCCGCCCTGCTGGGCTGGGGCGCCGTGATCCTGGCGGCCGCCTGCTACATCCCGTTCTCGTTCTGACAGGAAGGTCCGACCGACCATGACCGACCGTCCCGAGCACCCCGAACGCCCGCGCCACCAGGGCTTCTCCGAGGAGGACGTCCAGCGCGAGGTCACCGAGCTGGAGGAGAAGTCCGAGACGGCCGCCCGGCTCTTCGACATCCGCCGCATCATCGGCGGGCTCTTCGTCCTCTACGGCGTCATCGTCACGATCGTCGGCATCACCGACGACGACGCCGCCATCGACAAGGCCGAGGGCGTCAACATCAACCTGTGGACCGGCCTGGGCATGCTGCTGCTCGGCCTGTTCTTCCTGACCTGGCTGAAGCTGCGGCCCACCGCGCCGCCGCCCCCGCCGGTCGCGCCGGGCGACGAACCGTCCGAATGACCCCGCCGGGGGCGAGCGGCACCCGCCCTCGCCCCCGGTCCGCTACGGCGGTTCCGGCGGCGCGTGCGGGCGGGGCAGCGGGCCCGCCCGGTCGAGCAGGCCGGTACGGGCCGCCAGCGCCGCCGCCTCCAGCCGCGACCCGACACCCAGCTTCATCAGGACCCGCTGGACATGGGTGCGGGCCGTCGACGGCGCGATGCCCATGCCGGCGGCGATGAGCCGGGTGTCCTCGCCGTCCGCGACCCGGACCAGCACCTCCACCTCCCGCGGGGTGAGCATCTGGAGCAGCCGCTGCCCCTCGTCGTCCGGCTGGGCCGCCGGGTTGAGCAGCTCGCTGAACGCGCCCTGCAGCAACTGCGGCGCCACCGCCGCCTCACCGGCCCGCGCCTTCATGATCGCCCGCTCGACGCCCTCGATGCGCTCGTCGTGCCGGACATAGCCGGAGGCCCCGGCCGCGAACGCCGCCGCGATCCCCCGCGGGCTCGGCACCGGTCCGAGGACCAGCACCGCCACCTGCGGCCGCTCCCGCTTGATCCGCACCACCGGGTCGAACATGCCCGGCTCCGCCGGTGTCGCCGTCCCCAGCAGACACACCTCGGGCGCCCGCGTGATCACCAGCTCGGCCGCCCCCGCGGCCGGAGCGGCCGCGGCCAGCACCCGATGCCCCCTCAGTTTCAGTGCCGAGGCCAGCGCCTCGGCGAGCAACCGGTGGTCGTCGACCACCATCAGCCGCACTCCCATCGAGCAACCCCCCAGTCCCCCCAATGGATCTCCCGCCATGCCCGGATCGGCTCGTGCCGGTCCGGACGCCCCACTATGGCCGCCCACTGGTCCGCGCGGACAGAAGCCCCCTCCCGGCTCCCCCGCCCTTCATGCCCCCGGAAGCTACACGCTTGTTCGACGTCGCGCGCCCCCTACCGGCGATAAGTGCCCCGGAACGGCGGAATTTCCGGCTTTCCCCGCACGCCGGGGACCGCAGGCGATAAGCCGGCGGCCCCGCTCCTGACCAGGAACGGGGCCGCCGGATGCGGAAGGGGCGCGCGCGTCAGCCCTTCGCGCCGAACGCGATCACATGCCACCGCTGCTCGCCCGAGCTCCCCAGGGAGCTGGCGAACCGGGACGACATGTACAGATGGCCCTGGGAGTACAGGAGTTCGGCGTAGTCCGGCGACATCCGCGTCTCGATGTCCCGGACCGTGCGCGCGGCCGGGTTCTCCAGGAGCCTGGTCTCCTTGAAGCTGCCGCCGTCGATGCTGACGATCTGGCCGCCCTTGTCGTACGGGGGCCGCTTGTAGGCGATCACGTCGCCGCCGTCCATGCGCAGCGGCGTGATCGTGTAGCGGTCGCCGGCGTCGGCGCGCTGCCCGGTCTGCTTGCCGCTGGCCAGGTCGAAGGCGACGATCTCGTTGGTGCGGCCGTACTCGCCGCCGCCGGAGTGCTCCTTGGTGGCCGCGTACAGCCGGTCGTTGCCGACGACGACACCGGTGCACGCCTCGATGGTGGTGACGCCGGAGCAGCGGGCCGAGAACTTGTCGGCGGGCAGCGGGATGCGGATGCGCAGCTTGCCGGTCTTGTTGTCGATGGAGAAGACGTCCGAGATGCCGATGGCGTCGGACTCGCCGACCTCGGCGGCCACCACGAGCGGGTCGGTGGAGACGACGCTGGCGTACTCGACGCCCTCGGCCATCTTGTACTCGGAGATCACCTTCCCGCTCTTCGGGTCGACGGTCTGGATGTGGAGCTGCGGCTGGTCGTAGCTGCCGCACTTGCGCACGGTGACCAGCTTGGGCCCGCCGGCGTAGCCGAGGTCGTAGCAGTCGTCGTCGGCCTTCGGCGACCACAGCTGCCGGCCGGACTCCAGGTCGAAGGCGGCGCCGCCGCTGGTGCCGCCCGCGGCGACGGTGCCGCCGCTGACGGTGAGGTTGTCGAAGCGGAGCTCACGGCTCCCCGTCCTGGCGGTCTTCGTCCACAGCTTCTTGCCGGTGTCGAGGTCGATCGCCGCGACCTGGCTGCAGCCGTGGGACGGCTTGTCCTTGGTCGGCTTCGCGGGCTGGAAGGCGATCGCCGTGAGGTGCCCGTCGGTGACGTGCCGGCTGGCCTGGCAGACCGGTCCGGGCAGCGGGATCGTCCACAGCTTCGTGCCCTTGTCGGGGTCGTAGCCGACGACCTCGGAGACACCGCTCTTGACGTACGCCTTCTCGGTCAGCCACGAGCCGGCGACCACGACGCTGGTGTCCTCGTCGACCTTGGGCGACGGGACCTTGAACAGCACGTCGGCGTTGGCGTCGGAGGGCACCTTCTCGGTGCCGTCGGGGGTGTCCCCGCCGCCGCCCTGCCCGTCGTCGCCTCCGCCGCCGGTGCCGCCGCTGGAGCTGGCCGTCTCGTCCTTGCCGCCGTCGTCACCGTTCTTGAACAGGTAGATCCCGCCGACGACCAGGGCGATCACCACGACCACCGCGGCCGCGATCACCGCGATCCGCGAGCCGTTCGAGCCGCCGCCGGCCGACGTGACGGGCTGCGTCGCGTAGGGCTGCGGCTGCTGCGGATAGCCGTAACCGGGCTGCTGGCCGTACGGGTTGGGCGTCGGGTACGGCTGGGGCTGCTGGGCGTACGGGTTGGGCTGCTGGCCCGGGTAGCCGTACGGCGGCGTCGGCGGCTGGGGCTGCTGCGGTGCCTGCGGGTAGCCGTAGCCCGGCTGCTGCGGCGGACCGGCCGGCGGCTGCGGCGGGCCCTGCGGCGGCTGCGGCGGCTGGTACTGCGGGCCGGGCTGCTGGGGCGGCTGGTCCTGGGGCGGGCCGAAGCCGCCCTGCGGGGGCTGGTTCGGCGGCGGGGGCGGCGGCTGGGTCATGGCGGGGGCACCTCGGGGAGGGGGGACGGGAGCGCGGCGGACACGGCGGAGGCGCGGGTGCCGGGCACCCGCGCCGAACTCACTTGCCGTAGGCGAGGATCAGCTTCTCCTTGGCGTCGTCCCTGCCGCTGAGGCGGGTGCTCGACAGGTAGAAGCGGCCGTCGACCCAGTCGTACGCCTTGGAGAAGAAGCCGTTCTCGATCCGCGCGGCGCTCACCGGGTTCTGCAGGAGCTTCGCCGGCTCGTGACCGCCGCCGCTCAGCGGGATCGACACGACCTGGCCGCCCGCGTCGTACGACGGCGTGACGTACGCGACGAGCTTGCCGTCCTCGACCTTGACCGGGAGCATCGTCTCCTCGGCGGGCGACTTGGCGCGCCACTTCTCCTTGCCGCTGTCCAGGCTGATCGCGACGATCTCGTTGGCGGCGGCGATGGCCTTGGTCGGCATGTACAGCGTGTCCTTGTCGGCGACCACACCGCCGCAGCCCTGCAGGGCCCGCTCCAGGATGGCCCAGCCGCACTCGGCGCCGATCTCCAGGTCGACGGAGACCTGCGAGCGGCGCTTGCCGCTGGAGGTGTCGAACGTGGAGATGTTCCACGTCTTCTTGTCCTTGTTGGTGCTGTAGACGACCAGCGGGTCGACGGAGAAGACGCGGGCGACCCGCCATCCCTCGTCGATCTTGCGCGTCCACTTGGCCTTGCCCGTCGCCGGGTCGAGGGCCTGGATCTCGTCGTGCTCGCCGGAGCCGCCGGCGTCGCAGGACGCCACGCCGACCAGGGCGTCGCCGCCCGCGAAGGCGTCGGGGAAGCACTTGTCGCCGTAGCGCTGCTTGTCCCACATCTTCTTGCCGGTGCCTACGTCGTAGGCGGTGCCGGACTGCGAGCGGCCCACCATCAGCGTCTTGCCCGTGATGGACATCTCGACCTTGAGGGTGGTGTCGAACAGGCCGCCCTCGGCGACCGTGCCCTTCCAGCCCTTCGCGCCGGAGTTCAGGTCGATCTGCTGGAGCTGGTTGCACTTGGCGCGGTCGCTGCTGCCGCTCATGTAGGCCACGACGACCTTGTCGTCGGACGACTTCTGCGCGGTGACCGAGCAGATCTTCTCCGGGAAGGAGATCGGGTCCCAGGCGGCCTCGCCGTCGGCGACGCGGTAGCCGAAGACCTGCTTGTACGCCGCCTTCACCGCGGTCTTGTCGGTGATCCACATGCCGGGGGCGTCGGCGCCCGAACCGGGGGCGTCGGGGGCGGGCTTGTACCAGAGCACCTTGGCTTCGCCGGCCTGCCGGCCGCCGTTGAGGTTCTCCGGGTCGGCGCCGCCGCCGCTGCCGCCGTCGCCCTCGTCGTCACCGGTCGGGGACGCGGAGCCCTTCGGGTCGTCGGTCTTCTGCGCGACCGGCTTCTTCGGGTCGTCGTCGCCGCCGCTGGTCACCGCGTACACGGTGCCGCCGATCACCGCGAGCGCGGCGACGGCCGCGACGACGGCGAGGGCGGGCTTGCCCTTGAACGGGTTGCGGGAGCCGCCGGGCGGGGTGCCGGGCGCGCCCGGGAACTGCGGCTGGCCGGGCTGGCCGTAGCCCTGCGGCGGCTGGCCGTAGGGGCCGGGCTGCTGCGGGTAGCCGTACGGGCCCGGCTGCTGGGGCGGCTGGCCGTACGGGCCGCTCGCGTAGGGGCCGGGCTGCTGCGGCTGCGGAGGCTGCTGCGGGTAGCCGTAACCGGGCTGGGGCGGGCCGGCCGGCGGCTGCGGTGGGGTCTGCGGCGGCGGAGGCGTCTGGGGGGCACCCTGCGGCGGGGGCGGGGTCTGCGGGGCACCGTCGGGCTGCGGCGGCTGCGGGGCGCCGAAGCCACCCTGCCGCGGGTCCTGCGGTGCGCCGAAACCGCCCTGCGGCGGCTGGTTGGGCGGCTGGCTCATGAGTGGTCCCCCTTGGTGGGCCGGTGCGGTGCCGCGTCCTGTGCCGTCGCGATCTCGCCACACCGGCGTTTCTCAGACTGTCCTCAGCGGCCCTTTCTATCACCCGCCCCCGACGGCGCACCGGTCCCCGTCCACCCCTGTACCCAAGGGAGGACCGGCCTGTGATGCCCCCGTTATGACCCTTCACGGGCTCTTCACGTGCGGGAGCCGACGGCTACGCGTCCTCGGCGAGTTCGAGCCAGCGCAGTTCCAGCTCGTCCCGCTGGGTGGCCAGATCGCGCAGTTCCGCGTCGAGTTCGGCCACCTTCGCGAAGTCCGTGGCGTTCTCGGCGATCTGCGCGTGCAGCTTGGTCTCCCGCTCGGACAGCTTGTCGAGCTGTCGCTCGATGCGCTGCAACTCCTTCTTGGCGGCCCGCTGATCGGCGGCGCTGCGCTCCGGTACGGCCTTCTCCACGGCCGGGACGGACGCGGCGGCGGCCGCCTGCGCCTCCATCCGGTGGCGGCGCTCCAGGTACTCGTCGATGCCGCGGGGCAGCATCCGCAGGGTGGAGTCGCCGAGCAGGGCGAACACCCGGTCGGTGGTGCGTTCGACGAAGAACCGGTCGTGGGAGATGACGATCATCGAGCCGGGCCAGCCGTCGAGGAGGTCCTCCAGCTGGGTCAGGGTCTCGATGTCCAGGTCGTTGGTGGGCTCGTCGAGGAAGAGGACGTTGGGCTCGTCCATCAGCAGCCGCAGCAGCTGCAGCCGGCGGCGCTCACCGCCGGAGAGGTCCCCGACCGGCGTCCACTGCTTCTCCTTGCTGAAACCGAACGTCTCGCAGAGCTGACCGGCCGTCATCTCGCGGCCCTTGCCGAGGTCGACGCGCTCACGGACCTGCTGCACGGCCTGCAACACCCGCCACTCGGGGTCGAGTTCGGCGACCTCCTGCGACAGATAGGCCAGCTTGACCGTCTTGCCGACACGGATCTGCCCGGCCGCCGGCTGCGTCTCGCCCTCGCTGGAGGCGGCATCGGCGAGCGCGCGCAGCAGGGAGGTCTTGCCGGCGCCGTTGACGCCGACCAGGCCGATGCGGTCGCCGGGGCCGAGCTGCCAGGTCACATGCTTCAGCAGCACCTTGGGCCCGGCCTGGACGGTCACGTCCTCCAGGTCGAAGACGGTCTTGCCGAGCCGGGAGGAGGCGAACTTCATCAGCTCGCTGCTGTCGCGCGGCGGCGGCACGTCCGCGATCAGCTCGTTGGCCGCCTCGACGCGGAAGCGCGGCTTGGACGTACGGGCGGGGGCGCCTCGGCGCAGCCAGGCCAGCTCCTTGCGGACCAGGTTCTGCCGCTTGACCTCCTCGGTCGCGGCGATGCGCTCGCGCTCGGCGCGCGCGAAGACGTAGTCGGAGTAGCCGCCCTCGTACTCGTGGACGACACCGCGCTGCACGTCCCACATGCGGGTGCAGACCTGGTCCAGGAACCACCGGTCGTGGGTGACGCAGACGAGCGCGGAGCGGCGGTTGCGCAGATGCTCGGCGAGCCAGGCGATGCCCTCGACGTCGAGGTGGTTGGTGGGCTCGTCGAGGACGATCAGGTCCTGCTCCTCGATGAGCAGCTTGGCGAGCGCGATCCGCCGCCGCTCGCCACCGGACAGCGGGCCGATGACGGTGTCGAGCCCCTGCGGGAAGCCGGGCAGGTCGAGCCCGCCGAACAGGCCCGTCAGGACGTCCCGGATCTTGGCGTTGCCGGCCCACTCGTGGTCGGCGAGGTCGCCGATCACCTCGTGGCGGACGGTCGCCTCGGGGTCGAGGGAGTCGTGCTGGGTGAGGACGCCGAGCCGCAGCCCGCCGGAGTGGGTGACCCGGCCGGTGTCGGGCTCCTCCAGCCGGGCCAGCATCCGGATCATGGTCGTCTTGCCGTCGCCGTTGCGGCCGACGACACCGATGCGGTCCCCCTCGGAGACGCCGAGCGAAATCCCGTCCAGCAGCGCACGGGTGCCGTACACCTTGCTGACGTTCTCGACATTGACCAGATTGACGGCCATTTCTCTCCTGCCCGGTGGATCGATCAGCTTTCCAGCCTAGGCCCTGCCGGGGGACGGCCGTGACGCGAGGAGATGGTCACCCTTTGTGATGACGTGATCGGAATGGGGCGACTACCGTGGAGGGCAGGCCGCAGGATCCCGTCCATGGGAGGACTCATGACCGCCGAGCCCGCAGAGCACCGCCGCTGGCCGGTGCCGCCTCCGGACGGCTGGACCGTGGACGACCTGTTCACCCTGCCTGATCTCCCGCCGCACACAGAGCTGATCGACGGGAGCCTGATCTTCGTGAGTCCGCAGCGCCGCTTCCACTTCCTGGTGATCGACCTGCTGGTCCAGGGACTGCGCGCCTGCCTGGGCCCGCAGTTCAGTGTCGAGCGCGAGATGACGGTGGTCCTCGACCGGCGGAACGGCCCCGAACCGGATGTCAGCGTGGTGCGGGCCGATGCGGTGACCGGGCTGGACCAGACGTGCTTCCACGCCAAGGACGTGCTTCTCGCCGTGGAGGTCGTCTCCCCCGACTCGGAAGCCCGCGACCGCATGTACAAGCCGCACAAGTACGCCGTCGCCGGGATTCCGAACTTCTGGCGCGTCGAGCAGGACGGCCTCACCGGCCGGCCCGTGGTGCATGTCTACGAACTCGACCTCGCGACGATGTCGTACGTGCACCTGGGCCGGCAGAGCGACCGGGTCAAGGTGGACAAGCCGGCTCCCGTCGACATCGATCTGACCACGGTCGGCCCGCGCCCCTGACGCCTCAGAGAGCCGTCACCCCCGGCACCGGCCCCACCGCTGTGCGCACCGTGCGGCAGGCGGGTGCGGATGCCAGGGCCTCGGCGACCTTCTGGGCGCCGGCCGCGTCGCGGACGAGGAACGCCGTGGTGGGGCCCGAGCCGGAGACGAGCGCGGTGAGCGCCCCGGCCGCGCGCCCGGCGTCCAGGGTGTCCGCCAGCTCCGGGAAGAGGGAGAGCGCGGCGGGCTGGAGGTCGTTGGAGACGGCGGCGGCGAGCGCGTCCGGGTCACCCTTCGCGAGGGCGGCGAGCAGCGGCTCGGAGGCGATGGGCTCGGGGACGCGGGTGCCCTCGGCGAGCCGGTCGAACTCGCGGAAGACGGCGGGCGTCGACAGCCCACGCGTGGCCATCGCGAACACCCAGTGGAAGGTGCCGCCGACGTCGAGGGGGCGCAGCTTCTCGCCGCGCCCGGTGCCGAGGGCCGCCCCGCCGACCAGGCTGAACGGCACGTCGCTGCCCAGCTCGGCGCAGATGTCGAGGAGTTCCTCGCGGGAGGCGCCGGTGCCCCACAGGGTGTCGCAGGCGAGCAGGGCCCCCGCGCCGTCCGCGCTGCCGCCGGCCATGCCGCCCGCGACGGGGATGTCCTTGGCGATGTGCAGATGGACGTCGGGCGTGCGGCCGTACCGCTCGGCGAGGGCGATGGCGGCGCGGGCGGCGAGGTTGGTGCGGTCCAGGGGGACCTGCGCGGCGTCGGGGCCGTCACAGGTGATGCGCAGCCCGTCCGGCGACGGGGTGGCGGTCACCTCGTCGTACAGGCCGACGGCGAGGAAGACGTTGGCCAGGTCGTGGAAGCCGTCGGGGCGGGCGGCGCCCACCGCGAGCTGGACGTTGACCTTGGCGGGGACGCGGACGGTGACGCTCACTGCTGGGCCTGCTCCTCGTGTCCGGCGCCCTTGTCTCCGGCGTCCTTGTGCTCGGCGATGCGCGCGAACTCCTCGACGGTCAGGGACTCGCCGCGCGCCTGCGGGGAGACCCCGGCCGCGACGAGTGCGGCCTCGGCGGCGGCCGCGGAACCGGCCCACCCGGCGAGGGCGGCGCGCAGCGTCTTGCGGCGCTGGGCGAAGGCGGCGTCGACGACGGCGAAGACCTCGCGGCGACTCGCGGTGGTCTTCAGCGGCTCCGCGCGGCGCACCAGCGACACCAGTCCGCTGTCGACGTTCGGCGCGGGCCAGAAGACGGTGCGGCCGATGGCGCCGGCCCGCTTGACCTCGGCGTACCAGTTGGCCTTGACCGAGGGGACGCCGTACACCTTCGAGCCGGGGGCGGCGGCGAGCCGATCGGCGACCTCGGACTGCACCATCACCAGCGTGCGCTCGATGCTCGGGAAGGTCTCCAGCATGTGCAGCAGCACCGGGACGGCCACGTTGTAGGGGAGGTTCGCGACGAGCGCCGTCGGGGGCGGTCCCGGCAGCTCGGTGACGTGCATCGCGTCGGAGTGGACCAGCGCGAACCGGTCGGCGCGGTCGGGCATGCGGGCCGCGACGGTGGCGGGCAGCGCGCCGGCCAGCACGTCGTCGATCTCGACGGCGGTGACCCGGTCGGCGGCCTCCAGCAGGGCGAGCGTGAGGGAACCGAGCCCCGGGCCGACCTCGACGACCACGTCGTCGGGGCGGACCTCGGCGGTGCGGACGATACGGCGGACGGTGTTCGCGTCGATGACGAAGTTCTGACCGCGCTGCTTGGTGGGGCGCACACCGAGGGCGGCCGCCAGTTCACGGATGTCGGCGGGGCCCAGGAGGGCGTCGGGGGTGGGGCTGCTCACCCGACCAGGGTACGGGGCCCCGCCGGACCCGATCACCGCAGCGGGCCCGGCGACCCGCGCCGCCCGCCGCAGCCGGGGCCGGAGGTCCGGCCCGACCGCCACAGCCGGGACCGGCGCGACCGCCACAGCCGGGGTCGAGGGGTCCCGCCGATCGGCGGGGCCGGTCCGGCGGGTCCGGGCCGATCGCCACAGCGGGTCCGCCACGTCCGGACCGGTCGCCACAGCCGGGGCCGAGGGACCCGGGCCGGTCACCGCAGCCGGTCCGGCGGGTCCGGGCCGACCGCCGCAGCCGGTCCGCCGGGTCCGGCGCGGTCGCCGCAGCCGGTCCGCCGCGTCCGGGCCGGTCGCCGGCCGCCGGGGCCGAGGGGGCCGCGCCGGTCGCCGCGGTCGGGTCGGCGGTGCGCCCCCGGCGTGGGGCTCATCCGTGCAGGCGTTGCCCGCAGTGTGGCCATGGGCTGGTGCCCTGGCGGACGTACAGCTTCTTGGCGCGCATGGTCTGTTCGGCGGGCGGCGCGTCCTGGGGGCGGCCCCGGCCGCCGAGGCGCTGCCAGGTCTCGGTGTCGAACTGGTACAGCCCGCCGTAGGTCCCCGAGGAGTCGACCGCGTCGGGGCGGCCGCCGGACTCGCAGGCCGCGAGGCCCTCCCAGTTCAGTCGGCCCGTCGAGCCCGTGGAGACGGGCAGCGGCTTGGTGCCGACCTTGACGATCTGGGTCTCCGGCCTGCGGATCATCTCCGTCCCGGTGCGCCGCGGCTTCTGCCGTACGCCGTTGACGGTGCGGGTGGTGTAGGTGATGCGGCGCAGGCCCGGCCGGCCCGGGCGCTCGACGACCTCCGTGCCCCGGAACACCGTGGGGTCCTCGACCCGGCGCACGTCGAAGGGGATCACCTCGTCGCGGATCTCCCGGCCGCCGGTGATCCGCAGCACGGTCACCGCCTGCCCGTCGCGCGGGAAGTCCTCGGCCCGCGCCGAGGTGGTGTCGTCGCCGCGCAGGGTGATGCCGGCCTGCTCGACGACCTCGGCGACGGTCGCGGCGTTGGTGCGGATGGTGCGGGCGCGGCCGTCCGCGAGGACCGTCACCGCGCGTTCGGTGCGCACGTCCAGCGTGAGCCCCTCGCGTCCGATGCGCTTCGAGCGCGGCACCGACACATAGGCGCCCTCCGTGCGCACACCGAGCTTCCGCAGCGCCGCCTCGACGGTGTGCGCGGTCGTCCACACCTCGCGCGGGCGGCCGTCGAGGGTGAGCCGCAGGGGCCGCCCGTGGCGGACCACGACCTCGTCGCCGCTCTCCAGCGCCGAGCCCGCCGGCGGGTCCACGACGTCGTGGGCGCCGACCTCCACGCCCTGGTCGGCGAGGAGGTCGCCCACGTCGTCGGCGAACGTGTGCAGGGTGCGTGGGGCGCCGTCGACGGTCAGCTCGACGGCCTTGTCGTTGGCGACGAAGGCGCTGGTACCGCCCGCCAGGAACGCGACGACCAGGGCCTGCGGGACCAGCCGGCGCATGGGCCCCTCGACCCGCTCGACGGTCCGGCCACGGCGCCGGTGCGCGGCCCGCCGCCCGGTCCGGTGGTCCGCGCCGGGCGCGTACGCCCCTTCGGCCACCTCGTACGCCGGGCGGTAGGTGTCCGCGTACGCCTCAGGACCGCCGTACCCGCTCTCGTGACGTTCCGTGTACGACTCGAAGGCGGCCGGCGTGCCGTACGCGACCGTGGGAGCGGTGTACGGGTCGAAGCCGCCGTACCCCGGGGGGTACGGGGACGGGCTCGGTCCATACGTCTCGAACTGCGCGTTGCTCACGACGACGCTCCAGCGGAGGGGTCCGTTCAGGGCCACCAGAACCTAGCGGAGCGCCGGGCGGTCACCAAGGCGACGCGGCTACGCACCGTAATTTTTACGGGCGTTGGGAGCCGCGAGGGCCGTCGGCGGGGTGTCAGCGCGGGTAGGAGAAGGCCCGAGCCGTGTTCGATCCCAGGGCCGCGGCCAGCGTGTCCTCGTCGATGCCGCGCACCTCGGCCATGGCCCGCACCGTGATCGGAACGAGATACGGGGCGTTGGGCCGTCCGCGGTACGGGGCCGGGGTGAGGAAGGGCGCGTCGGTCTCCACGAGGAGCAGTTCCAGCGGGGCGACCGCGACCGCGTCCCGCAGGTTCTGGGCGTTCTTGAAGGTGACGTTGCCGGCGAAGGACATGAAGTATCCGGCGCGGGCGCAGATCTCCGCCATCTCGGCGTCGCCGGAGTAGCAGTGGAAGACGGTCCGCTCGGGGGCGCCCTCCTCCTTCAGCACGCGCAGGACGTCGGTGTGGGCGTCGCGGTCGTGGATGACGAGGGCCTTGCCGTGCCGCTTGGCGATCTCGATGTGGGCGCGGAAGGACGCCTCCTGCGCCTCCATGCCCTCGGGCCCGGTGCGGAAGTGGTCGAGGCCGGTCTCGCCGACGCCCTTGACCTGCGGGAGCGCGGCGAGCCGGTCGATCTCGGCGAGGGCCTCGTCGAGCGCCGCCGCGCCCCCGGGCTCGCGCGAGCCCTGCCGGGACCATCCGTCGGGGTCGCCGTGCACGATGCGAGGCGCCTCGTTGGGGTGGAGGGCGACGGCCGCGTGGACGGCGTCGTACGCCGCCGCCGTCTCGGCCGCCCACCGCGAGCCGCGCACGTCGCAGCCGACCTGCACGACGGTGGTCACCCCGACGGAGGCCGCCTTCGCCAGGGCGTCCTCCACGCTGCCCGACTGCATGTCGAGATGGGTGTGCGAGTCGGCGACCGGCACCCGCAGGGGTTCCGGGGCGGGCGGGGTGGCGTGCTTGTCGGCGGCGTTCGAAGGCATGTCCCGATCCTACGGAAGGGGCCTGCCGGGCCGGCCGGGCGGCGGGGTCAGCCGGCCTTGCGGTGGAAGACGTGCAGGAGGTCGGAGAGGTGCCGGTGATGCGGGGCCTCACCGGGCTGTGCGGGCACCACCGGGGCCGGGGCGGGGGCGGGCCGGTGCAGGGAGTTCTGCACGGAGGCCACCTGCCCGGCGCGCATGATGCGCACCACGTGCCCGTCGCAGTTCCGGCACATGGGCCGGCTCAGCGGCGACGGCACGACCCGGCCGTCGGCCACGTACCGGACGGACTCCCGGCCGTCCGCGTCCCGCTCGTGTTCGATGGCGTACGACTGCTCCCAGCCGTGCCCGCAGCGCATGCACGCGAACGAGTACGACTCGTGGACGGCGGCGGTGGCGGCGCCGGGAAGGCCCGGTATCCGCTGGGCGCTCTCACTCATGCAGGCTCCTGTGGTCCGCAGGGCTGGGGCGGTCGACGCCCCACGACCAGTGGACTCCCGGCCAGACATGAACGCACGGCATCTGTCCACTGTTGGCGGCGAATTGGCCGTTCCTTGCCGAAAGGCCCGAGTCGCTTTACCCCGGCATGGGGCGCCCGCGCCCAGCGGTGTACGCCCTGCTCACACCACCTTCACGCGCCCGCGTTCTTCGCCGCCACGACGGCGTCGAACACCTCCCGCTTGGGCAGGCCCGCCTCGGCCGCGACCGCCGCGATCGCCTCCTTGCGCCGCTCGCCCGCCTCCTCGCGGATGCGGACCCGGCGTACGAGCTCCGCCGCGTCGATCTCCTCGGCGCCCTTGTCCGGCGCCCCCTCGACGACGACGGTGATCTCGCCGCGCACACCCTCGGAGGCCCAGGCCGCCAGCTCCCCGAGGCCGCCCCGCTTGACCTCCTCGTACGTCTTCGTCAGCTCCCGGCACACGGCGGCCCGCCGCTCGGGGCCGAACACCTCGGCCATCGCCGCGAGGGTGTCGTCGAGCCGGTGCGGGGCCTCGAAGTAGACGAGCGTGCGCCGCTCCCCGGCGACGTCCTTCAGCCGCGACAGCCGCTCCCC
This sequence comes from Streptomyces sp. RK62, assembly GCF_018070255.1. Classification (NCBI taxonomy): domain Bacteria; kingdom Bacillati; phylum Actinomycetota; class Actinomycetes; order Kitasatosporales; family Streptomycetaceae; genus Streptomyces; species Streptomyces sp. RK62. The sequence continues at coordinate 22,570 of NZ_JAGPYD010000027.1, forward strand.
CGCCTTGCGCGGCAGGAACCCCTCGAAGCAGAACCGGTCCACGGGCAGCCCGGACAGGGCCAGCGCGGTCAGCACGGCGGACGGGCCGGGCACGGCGGTGACCCGGATGTCCTTCTCCACCGCCGCCGCGACCAGCCGGTACCCCGGGTCCGACACGGACGGCATCCCCGCGTCGGTGACGAGCAGCACCCGGGACCCCTCCAGCAGCGCCTCGACCAGCTCGGGGGTGCGCGCCGACTCGTTGCCCTCGAAGTACGACACGACCCGGCCGGACGGCTGCACGCCCAGCGCCTGGGTGAGGCGCTTCAGCCGCCGGGTGTCCTCGGCGGCGACCACGTCCGCGCCGGCCAGTTCCTCCGCGAGGCGGGGCGGGGCGTCCTGGACGTCGCCGATGGGGGTGCCTGCCAGTACAAGGGTTCCTGTCACGTTTCCAGTCTCGCAGGGCGCATCCGCGCGACTGTCACAGACGTGTTCCCTACGATGGCGCGGTGACCAGTACCGCGTCCTCCACGGACACCCGGCAGGGCCAGGCATCGCACGAACAGCGGCCGTCGTGGCAGCAGCGGCTGCGCCGATTCGGCTACTCCGCCGCGCCCCGCGGCGACGTACGCGACCAACTCGTGCCGCCGTACGTGAAGCCCAGCCCGCGGATGTGGCAGTTCCTCGGCGCCTCGGGTCCGCTCGCCGACCGGATCACACGCTGGTCCGGCTGGGGCGGTCCGCTGCTGGTGACACTGCTCGCGGGCGTGCTGCGCTTCTGGCACCTGGGCAGCCCGAAGGCGGTGATATTCGACGAGACCTACTACGCCAAGGACGCCTGGGCGCTGATCCACCGCGGTTTCGAGGTCAGCTGGGACAAGAGCGCCAACAAGTCGGTGCTGGAGCTGGCCGACAAGGTGCCGATCCCGACGGAGGCGGCGTACGTCGTGCACCCGCCGGTGGGCAAGTACGTCATCGGGCTCGGCGAGCTGATGTTCGGATTCAACCCCTTCGGCTGGCGCTTCATGACGGCGCTGCTCGGCACGCTGTCGGTCCTGATGCTGTGCCGCATCGGCCGGCGGATCTTCCGCTCCACGTTCCTCGGCTGTGTCGCGGGCGCGCTGATGGCCGTGGACGGGCTGGCCTTCGTGATGGCCCGCACCTCGCTGCTGGACGGGGTGCTGATGTTCTTCGTGCTGGCGGCCTTCGGGTGTCTGGTCATCGACCGGGACCGGGCGCGGGCGAAGCTGGCGGCCGCGCTGCCGGTGGACGCCGACGGGCGGGCCCGCCCGGACGCGCACATCGCCGAGACCCTGCATCTCGGGCTGCGCCCCTACCGCTGGCTGGCCGGCCTGATGCTGGGCCTGGCCATCGGCACCAAGTGGAACGGCCTGTACTTCCTGGCCGCGTTCGGCCTGATGACCGTGGCGTGGGACATCGGCGCCCGCCGCGTCGCCGGCGCCGGCCGCCCGTACTGGGCCGTGGCCCGCCACGACCTGGGCCTGGCCTTCCTGGCGACGGTCCCGGTGGCGGTCGTCACCTACTTCGCGTCCTGGACCGGCTGGATCCTCTCCCCCACGAACGGCAAGGGCGGCTACTACCGCGACTGGGCGACCGCCAACGGCCGCACGAGCGACTGGTCGTGGCTGTTCCCCGACTGGTGGCTGTCCCTGTGGCACTACGAGAACCAGGTGTACGACTTCCACGTCGGCCTGTCCTCGCCGCACACGTACCAGTCCAACCCGTGGAGCTGGATCGTCGACGGCCGCCCCGTCTCCTTCTTCTACGAGTCCCCGCTGCCCGGCAGGGACGGCTGCCCCTCCGACGCGGGCGGCAAGTGCGCCCGCGAGGTCCTGGCGATCGGCACCCCGGTCCTGTGGTGGGCGGCGGCCGCGGCCGTCCTGTACGTCCTGTGGCGCTGGCTGCCGCGCCGCGACTGGCGGGCCGGCGCCATCGCCTGCGGCGTCGCGGCCGGGTACCTCCCCTGGTTCCTCTACCAGGAACGCACCATCTTCTTCTTCTACGCCATCGTCTTCCTCCCTTTCCTCTGCCTGGCCGTGGCGATGCTCCTGGGCGCGATCATCGGCCCACCCCGCTCCGGCGACACCCGCCGGGTCATCGGCGCGACAGCCGCAGGCGTCCTGGTCCTCCTGATCGCCTGGAACTTCATCTACTTCTGGCCCCTCCACACGGGCCAGTCCATCCCGATCGACGAGTGGCGGTCCCGGATGTGGCTGGATACGTGGGTGTAGCCCGGCAGGGCTGACGGACTCCCTGCCGGGGCGGGCCCGCAGCCGCGAGAATGTCCGCGCGGTGTTCACCACGTCGGTCCAGCGGTGCCGGACGCAGATGCTGCTGGGCCGGCTCCCGGCGGCCGAGCTGACCGAGCAGCTCCTGAACGAGCTCACGGCCCTGATCCTCGTCGGGGCCCACCCCCAGCTGTGGGGGCCTGACCTCATGGTGGAGCGGGCGTCGGCCCTCACGTCGGCGGCGGCGCAGGTGTACGTCGTCATCACGGAGTGGCCCGCCGTGCACGGCTCCGGCGACCGGGCCGCCATGGCGAGACACCTCGAGAAACTCGCCTCGCGGAACCGGGACGTGGCGGAGGCCCGGACGTTGTTCGTGGACGGCGCGCGGATGACGCTCGGGAGGCCGGGCTAGGGCCTCACGATCGGACATATGTGCGGGCTTCCTCGGTCACAAAAGGAAACTCTCCTCACAGCTCTCTAGTACGCCACTTACAGTGCGGGGGACGAAAACGGGGAGGGGATCATGGCCAAGGGGGTCAAGGTCGCGGTCGTCGGTGGGGTGTTCGCCCTGATGGTGGGCGGGGCCGGGTACGGCGCGTACAACATCGTGTCGGCGTTGGACGGGGGTGGGGCCACCGGCGCCGGGGGGTCGGCGCGGTCCGGGCCGCCGGACGCGGAGGAGGTGGCGGAGACCACCGAGGCGTTCTTCGACGCCTGGGAGAAGGGCAAGGTCGAGCAGGCCGCCGCCCGGACCAACAACGACGCGGCCGCCGGTGTGCTGTTCAACGCCTACACCAAGGCCGCGCACATCCGCGATGTGAAGATCACGCCGCGGAAGGCCAAGGGCACCACCGTGCCGTTCACTGTCGACGCCGAGGTGTCGTACGGCGGGAAGTCCAAGGCGTTGCGGTACGAGAGCCGGCTCACCGTCGTGCGGGGCGTGAGTACGGGGCAGGCGCTCGTCGACTGGCAGCCGGCCGTCATCCATCCGGAGCTGCGCAAGGGCGACACCCTGGTCACCGGCGAGGCCGAGAACCCGCCCATCGAGGCCGTCGACCGCAACGGCACCGTGCTGACGAAGGAGAAGTACCCCTCGCTCGGGCCGGTCCTGGACACCCTGCGGTCGAGGTACGGCGACAAGGCGGGCGGTGAGCCCGGCGTGGAGCTGTCGATCCGGCACACCGCCACCGAGGCCCCGGACACCTCGCTGCTGACCCTCTCCAAGGGCAGACCGGGCACGCTGCGCACCACGCTCAGCGCGGGCGTGCAGGCCGCCGCCGAGAAGGCCGTCGAGAAGTACGGGCAGTCCTCCGTGGTCGCCCTCCAGCCCAGCAGCGGTGAGATCCTCGCCGTCGCCAACCACCGCGAGGACGCCTTCAACGCGGCGTTCGAGGGGCAGGTCGCCCCCGGCTCCACGATGAAGGTCCTCACCTCGGCCATGCTCATCGACAACGGCCTCGCCACGATGAACGGCCCGGCGCCCTGCCCGGACACCGCGGTCTGGCAGAGCCAGACCTTCAAGAACCTCAAGGGCATGAAGCCCGACGAGGGCCCCGGCGCCACCCTTTCGGCCGCGTTCACCCGGTCCTGCAACACCGCCTTCATCAAGCTGGTCGGCCGCGACGGCGTCACCGACGCCTCGCTGACGGCGGAGGCCGAGCAGCGGTTCGGGATCGGCCGCGACTGGCGGACCGGCATCAGCTCGTTCGACGGCAGCGTCCCCGCCTCCGCGGGCCCGGACCGCGCGGCCAACGCGATCGGGCAGGGCACGGTCCAGATGAACCCGCTGACCATGGCGTCCGTGACGGCGACCGCCATCACCGGCTCGTTCCGGCAGCCGTATCTGGTGCCGCGTACGCTCGACGACCGGGAGTTCGCGACCGCGGCGGGGCTGCGCCCGGGCACCGCGAACCAGATCCGGCAGATGATGCGGCTGACCGCGACGCAGGGCACCGGCGCGGCGGCCATGCGCGGGCTCGGCGGTGACATCGGCGCGAAGACCGGTTCGGCGGAGGTCGACGGGGAGGCCACCTCGGACAGCTGGTTCGTCGGGTACCGCGGTGACGTGGCCGCGTCCGCGCTGGTCCAGCAGGGCGGGCACGGCGGCGACGCGGCCGGTCCGATTGTCGCAGCCGTGCTACGAGCGGCAGGCTGACCTCACCCTCGGCGCCAAGGGACTCTAGGCTGTCGTCGTCGTTGTGCGTGAGGGCAGCGGGGCGCCGGGGACCCCTGGGATTCGCGAGGGAACGGAAAGCAGTGGGCAGAAGAAAGCGCGTCGCCGAGCGGCGGAAGACCAACCCCGCCGTGCTCGGCGGGGTGATCGCCGTCGTGATCGGTGGCGCCGGGTTCGGCGTCTACGCCCTGTACGGCGGTGGAGCGGCCGCGGACACGCAGTCGTCCTCCGCCGAGCAGCGGGCGAAGAAGGTCAGGTCCGGCCCGCTCTCCGGCAAGGAGGTCACCTCGGCCGCCGAGGCGTTCCTCACTGCCTGGCAGAAGGGCGACGTGGCGAAGGCCGCCGCCGCCACCGACGACAGCGCCGCCGCGAAGGCACTGCTCACCGGCTACGCCAAGGACGCCCGTATCAAGGACGTCACCCTCTCCCCGGGTGCCCGCGCCGGCGACAAGGTCCCCTTCTCGGTGAAGGGCACCGTCTCCTACAAGAAGACCAGCAAGCCCCTGACGTACGACAGCGCGCTCACCGTCGTCCGGCGGGCGGAGGACGGCAAGCCGCTGGTCAAGTGGCAGTCGTCGGTCGTCCACCCGGAGCTGAAGGACGGCGACCGGCTCGTCACCGGCGCGTCCGGCACCCCGCCGGTCAAGGCGCTCGACCGCGACGGCGGCGAGCTGACCGTGAAGGCCTACCCGTCGCTGGGCTCCGTCCTGGACGGGCTGCGCGAGAAGTACGGCGAGAAGGCCGGCGGCACGGCGGGTGTCGAGCTCCAGGTCGTCCGGGGCAAGGAGTCCCAGAAGGCGGAGCTGTCCGACAAGACCCTGCTGGAGCTGAGCAAGGGCACCCCGGGCACCGTGAAGACGACGCTCAGCCCCTCCCTGCAGGCCGCCGCCGAGCAGCAGGTCGCCGCGAAGGAGAAGGCGTCGGTCGTCGTGCTGCGCCCCTCCACCGGCGAGATCCTCGCCGCGGCGAACTCCTCGCACGGCTTCAACACCGCGTTCCAGGGGTCCCTCGCCCCCGGCTCCACGATGAAGGTCGTCACCTCCTCGCTGCTGATCGAGAAGGGGCTGGCGTCGGCGGACAAGGCGCACCCCTGCCCGAAGTACTTCACCTACGGGCACTGGAAGTTCCAGAACGACGACAAGTTCGAGATCAAGGGCGGCACGTTCAAGGCGAGCTTCGCCCGCTCCTGCAACACGGCCTTCATCAGTCAGGCGCCGGAGCTGGAGGACGACAGCCTGACCAAGCAGGCCCAGCAGGTCTTCGGTCTCTCGCTCGACAGCTGGTCGGTGGGCGTGCCCACCTTCGACGGCGCCGTCCCGGTGCAGTCGCAGGCGCAGATGGCGGCCGAGCTGATCGGGCAGGGCGGGGTGCGGATGAACCCGCTGAACATGGCGTCGGTGTCGGCGACCGTGAAGCAGGGCGTCTTCAAGCAGCCCTATCTGGTCTCCCCCGAGGTGGACGGGCGCTCGCTCGCGAAGGCGTCCCGCACGATGTCCGCGTCCACGCTGGGCCAGCTGCGCGATCTGATGGCGTACACGGCGAAGTACGGCACGGCGGCCGAGGCGATGGCGGGCGTCCCCGGTGACGTCGGCGCGAAGACCGGTTCGGCCGAGGTGGACAACCAGAAGAAGCCCAACGGCTGGTTCACGGCGTACCGGGGCGATCTCGCAGCGGCGGGTGTCGTGCAGTCGGCGGGGCACGGCGGTTCGACGGCCGGCCCGATCGTGGCGGCCCTGCTGAAGGCGGGCGGCTGAGCCTCAGCTGTGCACGGGTTCCGTGGCGGCCAGATAGGTCCGCCGCAGGAACCGCATCAGCGCCTTCGTGTCGAACTGGACGACCGAGACGCCCTCCGGTGAGTGGAACTCGACGACGGCCTGCACCCGGCCGCACGGCCAGACCCGTACCTCGCCGCTTCCGGCGGGGGCGCGCAGGCCCTGCTCCAGCAGGGTGCGCGAGCACGTCCAGTCGTGGGTGTCGCCTCCGGGGAGCCGGATGTGCACCACGCGTGGATCGGTGTCGGGGTCGTAGCGCAGGACGACCGGGACGGCGTCCTGCTCCGCGGCCTGGATGTCGGCGTCGGTGACGATGTGGGCTCGTGCGTACTGCTCGACTACGGACATCGGACGGCCCCTAACCCGCGTGAACTCAACGCGTGACCTGTGCGAAGGCTGTGCCTCCGCTCCTTCTCCAATGTCGCACATCTTCCCGATTCCGCTCGTCGTAGCCGGATCGGGCTCAGATGTGGGCCGAATCATGCCCGGACGCCCCACCGCGAGCGTGGCCGCAATGAACACCGCCTCGCTCTTGCGAACCGTTCGCATTAAGCCACTATCATCGTACGGTGCACGTACCTGACGGATTCATAGACGCCCCCACCTCCGCCGTGACCGGCGTGGTCGCCGCGGCCGCGGTCGCCGTGAGCCTGCGCGGTGCCCGGCGCGAGCTCGACGAACGCACCGCCCCGCTCGCCGGCCTGGTCGCCGCGTTCATCTTCGCCGTCCAGATGCTCAACTTCCCCGTCGCGGCCGGCACCAGTGGCCATCTGCTCGGCGGCGCCCTCGCGGCGATCCTCGTCGGGCCCTATACAGGCGTGTTGTGCGTGTCGGTGGTCCTGCTCATGCAGAGCATCCTGTTCGCGGACGGCGGCCTGACCGCGCTCGGAGTGAACATCACCAACATGGCGATCGTCACGACCGTCGTCGCCTACGCCGTCTTCCGGCTCCTGGTGAAGGTGCTCCCGCGCGGCCGCCGCTCCATCACCGTCGCCTCCTTCGCCGCGGCCCTGCTGTCCGTCCCGGCGGCGGCGCTCGCCTTCACGCTGATGTTCGCGGTCGGCGGCACCACCGACGTCTCCCTCGGCAAGGTCCTGACCGCCATGGTCGGCGTGCACGTCCTGATCGGCCTCGGCGAGGCCACGATCACCGCCCTGACGGTCGGCGCCGTCGTCGCCGTACGCCCCGACCTCGTGTACGGCGCCCGTGATCTGAGGCAGCGGCTGAGGCTGCGGGTCAACGGCGAACTCGTCGACGCTCCCGCCGCCGAGCCGGCCCCGGTCGCCGCCCGCTCCCCGCGCAAGATCTGGGCGGTCGGCCTGGTGACCTCCCTGGTCCTCGCCGGCTTCGTCAGCTTCTACGCCTCCGCCAGCCCCGACGGCCTGGAGAAGGTCGCCGCCGACCACGGCATCGACAAGAAGGCCGAGGACCACGCCGTCGCCGACTCCCCGCTCGCCGACTACGGCGTCAAGGACGTCACCGACGCCCGGCTGTCCGGCGGTCTCGCGGGCGTGATCGGCGTCGGGGTCACCGTCGTCGCGGGCAGCGCGGTGTTCTGGGCCGTGCGCCGGCGCCGCGCCGCCGGTCCCGCCGACGTCTCCCCGGCGAGCACGAGCGGCGCCTGACATGGGGGCGGGGCACGCGCACCGGCTGTACCGGCACGGGCACTCACCCGTGCACGGTCTGCCGCCGCACACCAAGCTGGCCGCGACGTTCGCGTTCGTCGTCGTCGTGGTCTCCACACCGCGCGAGGCGATGTGGGCGTTCGGCCTGTACGCCGTGCTGCTCGGCGTCGTCGCGTACGTCGCGCGCGTGCCCGCCGGCTTTCTGCTGAAGCGGCTGCTGATCGAGGTGCCGTTCGTCGCGTTCGCGGTGCTCATGCCGTTCGTGGCGGAGGGCGAACGCGTCGAGGTGCTGGGCCTGTCGCTGAGCGTCGGCGGCCTGTGGGGCGCCTGGAACGTGCTGGCCAAGGGCACCCTCGGGGTCGCCGCCTCGGTGCTGCTCGCCTCCACCACCGAACTGCGGGAGCTGCTGCTCGGCCTGCAGCGGCTGAAGCTGCCGCCGCTGCTCGTGCAGATCGCGTCCTTCATGGTCCGCTACGGCGACGTCATCGCCGACGAGATGCGCCGGATGCGCATCGCGCGCGAGTCCCGCGGCTTCGAGGCGAAGGGCGTACGGCACTGGGGGGTGCTCGCCAAGTCGGCCGGTGCCCTGTTCATCCGCTCCTACGAACGCGGCGAGCGCGTCCACCTGGCCATGGTCAGCCGCGGGTACGCCGGGACGATGCCGGTGATCGACGAGGTCACCGCGTCCCGGGCGCAGTGGTCGTACGCCCTGACCCTCCCGCTTTCCGCCCTCGTCGTCTGTCTGCTGGGATGGACCCTGTGACCGCTTCCCTCGAGGTCCGTGGCCTCGCCTTCGCCTACCCCGACGGGCATCAGGCCCTGTTCGGCGTCGACTTCTCCATCGAGCGCGGCGAACGGGTCGCGCTGCTCGGCCCGAACGGCGCCGGCAAGACGACTCTCGTGCTGCACCTCAACGGCATCCTGAGCGGCGGCACCGGCACGGTCCGGGTCGCCGGGCTGCCCGTGGGCCGGGAGCACATGGCGGAGATCCGGCGCCGGGTCGGGATCGTCTTCCAGGACCCGGACGACCAGCTGTTCATGCCGACGGTCCGCGAGGACGTGGCGTTCGGCCCGGCCGCCGCCGGGCTGAAGGGCGCCGAGCTGGAGGCCCGCGTCGACCGGGCGCTGGAACGGGTCGGCATGGCCGAGTTCAAGGACCGCCCGCCGCACCATCTGTCGTTCGGGCAGCGGCGCCGGGTCGCGGTCGCCACGGTGCTCGCGATGGAGCCGGAGATCCTCGTCCTGGACGAGCCGTCCTCCAACCTGGACCCGGCCTCCCGCCGCGAACTCGCCGACATCCTGCGCTCCCTGGACGTCACCGTCCTCATGGTCACCCACGACCTGCCGTACGCGCTGGAGCTGTGCCCCCGGTCGCTGATCCTCAGCGAGGGCGTGATCGCGGCGGACGGCCCGACCCGTGAACTCCTCGCCGACGACGCGCTGATGGGCGCCCACCGCCTGGAGCTGCCGTACGGCTTCGACCCGCGCTCGGTGCCCACGGGCGCCTGACCTCCACCCTCCCCGCGAGACGTCGGCCACACTTCGGAATCGAAGGTGGCACACCCATGTTGGACTGGACACCGCAGGCGCCACGGGGGCGCCGGGTGGTCGTCGAGGGAGCACGCGCGTGGATGTGAACGGCACGGTCGCCGAGGGCTTCGAGCCGGTCAGGGACGCCTTCGCGCGGAACTTCACCGGGCTCGGCGAGCGGGGCGCGGCCGTCGCCGTGTACCGCGACGGGCGGCGGGTCGTCGACCTGTGGGCGGGCACCCGGGACGTCGACGGCACCGAGCCCTGGGAGCGCGGCACCGCGCAGGTCGTGCGCTCGGCCACCAAGGGGGTCGCCGCGGCCGTGGCCCTGCTGCTGCACCAGCGCGGGGAACTCGACCTGGACGCGCCGGTGGCGGCGTACTGGCCGGAGTTCAAGGCGCACGGCAAGGAGCGGCTGCTGGTCCGGCACGTCCTCGGCCATCGTGCCGGGCTCCCGGTCCTGGACGTGCCGCTCACCCCGCAGGAGGCCCTGGACCCCGAGCGCGGTCCGGCGGCGGTCGCCGCGCAGCGCCCCGTGTGGGAGCCCGGCACCGCGCACGGCTATCACGCGCTGACGTACGGCTGGCTGCTGGACGGGCTGGTGCGACGGGTGACGGGCCGCTGGACCGGCGAGTGGCTCGCCGAGGAGGTGGCGGGCCCGCTGGGGCTCGATCTGTGGCTGGGGCTGCCTGAGGAGGTGGCCGGCCGGGTCGGCCGTACCGGGCGGGTGGACGGGCCGGAGCCGGCGGGCGCGCTGCGGGCCCGGCCGAAGCGGTCGGTGACCGCGGCCTACGAGGACCCTGACTCCCTCACGCGTCGCGCGTTCGCCGCGATCAGCCCCTTCCCCGACCAGAACGACCCCGCGTACCGCGCGGCCGCGCTCCCCGCCACGAACGGCATCGCGACGGCCGACGCGCTGGCCCGCTTCTACGCGGCGCTGATCGGCGAGGTCGACGGGGTGCGGCTGTTCGACCCGGCGACGGTGGACCTGGCCCGCGCCGAGGAGTCGTCGGGCCCGGACCGCGTCCTGGTCGTCAACACCCGTTTCGGTCTGGGGTACATGCTGCACGGCACCGCGGCGCCGCTGCTGGGCCCCGGCTCGTTCGGGCATCCCGGGCGCGGCGGTGCCCTCGGCTTCGCCGACCCGGAGGCGCGCATCGCCTTCGGCTATGTGACGAACGGCTTCCGCAGGACGGTGACGGCGGACCCGAGGGCGCAGGCGCTGATCCGCGCGGTGAGGACTTCGCTGGACACCCCCTAGACGTTGATCGGGTGCGAGGTGCGGCCCGACGCGGCGTCGATCTCGCTGTGCGCCTTGTTCAGCATCTGCGTCGCCAGCTCGTTCAGCGCGCGGGCACCGGCGATCTCCTCGCCCACCCGGGGCTGGTAGGAGTCCGTGTGGTGCCGGGTGGCGTGCCCGTGGCCGCGTACCTCGGTGCCGTCGGGGAGCCGTACCAGCGCGGCCGCCCGCGTGTGCTGGTCGTCCTCCACGAACTCCATCTCGACATGCCATCCCACTGCGGTGTGCATCATGACGATCACCTCCGGAAGACCTGCTTCCAGGGTGCTCCTTCACGGACCGGCTCGCCAGAAGGGCCGGGGCGGGGCGCTCGTACAGTGGCCGCCACCGCACACCGCCGACGAACGGGGAAAGCCCATGCCCGGGGACGAACAGCCCTGCGTGTTCTGTGAGATCGCGGCCGGGACCGCCGGGACGCGGCTGGTCCACGAGGACCCGCACACCGTGGCGTTCTTCCCGCTGGAGCCGGCCACCCTCGGCCACACCCTGGTGGTGCCCCGGCGGCACTCGGCGGACCTGTGGGCGATGGACGACACGACGGCCCGGCATGTGATGCGGACGGTGCTGCGGGTGGGCCGGGCGCTGCGCTCGGTGCTCGCGCCGGACGGGATGAACGTCGTCTCCTCGGCGGGCGAGGCGGCCACGCAGACGGTGTTCCACACCCATGTGCATCTGGTGCCGCGCCGGGCCGGGGACGCGATGGGACGGCTGTGGCCGGCCGCCGGCGCCGGTTTCCGGTTCGCCGACGACGCCGCCGCGGACGCGCTCGCGGCCCGGGTCGCGGACGCCGCCCGCGCCGGCTCAGAGGGCGAGGACGACAAGCGCGAGGTCGGCCAGTAACAGCGGCGAGTAGAACAGCAGCAGGGTCGGCGTGACCCAGACCTCCCGCCAGGGCATGGCGCCCAGATAGGACGCCACGTTCATGGAGAGCGGCTCGACGGTGCTGCCGGGGCGGCGGGCGTCGTCGTAGAGGCGGCGGAAGGCCCGCTCCTGGCGCAGGAAGAAGCAGTCGAGGTACCAGAAGCACAGCAGCGGCAGCACGCCGACGGCCGCGAGGTGCCAGCTCATCCGGCTCGCCGACAGCGCGAGCAGACCGGCGGCCAGGGTCAGCGCCCAGCCCTTCACCAGGAAGGAGTTGGTGCCCATCCGCGTGATGGTGGCCTGGATGAACTCGAGGTGCTTGATCCGGTCCGGAGGCAGGGGCTCCCGGCCGCCGACCCCCGCGTCCGACCCCTCGCTCAGCGCCGTCACTGCCCGCCCCCTCGGTGAACCGTCCGCCGGGACGATCGTAGTGCGGCGGGCGGCCCGAGGGGCCGGTCCCGGACAGTCGAACGGCCCGATCCGGACGCCACGTCCGCCCCAGCCGACGCACGTTTACCCGGTGTCCATCCGGCAACCCGGGATCAGGTGACACTCGGCACAGGGACCGCCGAAGGCGCTCCCGCCCTGCTTCCATGGGAGGGTCGCGCACCGGCTCTGGCCCCGCCGACGGCGCCTCTCGTCCCGTCCCCCGCACAGGGCCGCACCGAGGCCATGCGCTGCTGCTTCTCCGCCCATCTCCCCGCTCTCGCCGCCCTGTCGGCCCTGCCCGGCCCCGGTGAGGTGCTGCGCTCCGGGGCGCGGCTGGCCCCCGCCCTGCTGCGGTCGGCGGCCACGGCCCGCCGGCGGGTCCGCGCCGCGCACCCCGACGATCTGGCGGCCGTCCATCTGGAACTGGTCACGCTCACCGAGGACCGCGCGGTCGTCACCTGGTTCACCGGTGTCCCCGGCACCGACGACGGCGCGGGCCGCCCGCTGCCCGCCGTCACCGAGGGCGAGGTCGTCTACGGCACCCATCCGTCCCGGCTGAACCGGGTGGCGTCCGGCGGCCCGCCCACCGCCCATCACCAGGTGGAGCTCACAGGCCTGGAGCCGGGGCAGACGTACTACTACCAGGCCCGTTCGCGCGGGGTCGCCGCGACGCCGACCTCGCTGCACCTGGTGCGCGGCAACGCGGTCGGCACCTCGGCGTTCGGGCTCGGCACCCGCGGCGGGCCGTACTCGTTCACGACCCCGCAGCCGCCGCCCGGCCGGCATCTGCTGTCCGTCGCGCTCTGCAACGACCTGCACCTCGGCGAGACCACCGCCGGGCTGGTCGGCGGGCTGCCGCTGCTGCGCGGGGTCCTTCAGCAGCCGGGCCGGGAGCCGTATCCGGAGATCATGTCGCGGGCGCTGGTCGAGGAGGCCCGGCGGCGCGGCGCGGACGTGCTGCTCGCCGGCGGCGACATCTCGGCCGGCGGTGCGGCGCACGACCTCGCGGAGGCCCGGCGCATCCTCGACGGGTTCGGCACCCGCGGGCGGGACTACTTCGTCGTGCGCGGCAACCACGACCGTTCCGCGGAGGGCACCTTCGCCACCGCGTTCGTGGACGGCGACGGCCCCGGCTGGTTCACGCGCGACCTCGGCGGGCTGCGGGTCGTCGGCCTCGACACCTATGTCAGGGCGGGCAACGGCGCCGACGCGGGCGGCCTCGGCCGGGAGCAACTGGCCTGGTTCCAGCAGCGGTTGAGGGAGCAGCCCGACCAGCCGACGCTGGTGTTCGGGCATCATCCGCTGACCGTGCGGGACTCGCTGTTCCCGGTGACGCGCGGGCACTGCCTGGACCGCCGGCAGGCCGGTTCCGTCCTCGACGCCTACGCGGACGCCCCGGGCGTCTTCCTGCACCACGCCGGCCACACACACCGCAACAAGCGGACGGTGCTGGCGCGCGCCCCGCATGTCACCCAGCAGGAGGTCGCGGCGGCCAAGGAGTACCCGGGCGGCTTCACCCTGCTGCGCGTCCACTCCGGCGGCTTCGCCCTGAACCACTACAAGGCGGGCGATCTGGCGGCCCGTCAGTGGAGCGAGCGCAGCCGGCGCGTGGCCGGGGGTCTGTGGCCGCACCACTCGCTGGGCCGCTCGGTCGCGGACCGCAACAGCGTGACGGTCCGTGACCTGTCGGGGATCACGGGCCGGCTCTGAGCCCGCCCGCCGGGTCACCCGGTGTGCAGCATCAGTCCTATCCCGGCGACCAGCAGGAACGCGGCCGCGATACGCGGCGCCCCGAAGCGCTCCTTGAAGAAGACGGCCCCGATGGCGGCGCCGACGATGATGGAGGACTCGCGCAGCGCCGCGACCGGCGCGAGTGCGGCCCGGGTCTGCGCCCACAGGACCAGGGCGTACGCGGTGACAGACAGGGCGGCGCCGAGCAGCCCCAGCCCCGCGTACGGGCGCAGCACGGCCAGGGCCGACCCGCGCCAGCGCCACAGCGCGTACGCCGGGACCGCGAGCCCTTCGAGCGTCATCAGCCAGGCGATGTAGCCGAGGGACGACCCGGACGCGCGGACGCCTAGCCCGTCGAGCACGGTGTACGCGGCGATGCTCAGCCCGGTGGCGAGGGCGGCGCCGATCGCGGCCCAGTCCGGCCGACGTCCGCGCAGCCCCCACAGGGCGACCCCGGTCAGGCCCGCGCAGGACAGGGCGATCCCTGCGGCCGCCCAGCCGTCCGGCACCTCGTGGGCGAAGACGGCGGCGAGGACGGCGACCACGAGCGGCGCGGTGCCCCGGGCGAGCGGGTAGGCCTGCCCGAAGTCACCGAGCCGGAAGGACGTCATCAGCAGCGCGAAGTACAGGACGTGGACGACCGCCGACGCCAGCAGATACGGCCAGGCGCCCGCCGCCGGGAACGTCCCGAAGGGCATCAGGGCGATCCCGATGAGCACCCCGCCGCCCGCGATGAGGGTGAACCCGACGAGCTTGTCGGCGATGCGGTGCGCGATGGCGTTCCAGCCGGCGTGGGTGACGGCGGCGAGCAGGACGGCGCCGGCGACCAGGGGCGTCACTGCTCGCGCACGTCGACGAGGGCGGCTCCGGCGTGGGCGATCAGGTCCTTGGGCCCGATGGGGAAGACGGTGTGCGGGTCCCCTGCGGCGGCCCACACCACGTCGTGCTCCAGCAGCGACCGGTCGGCGAGGACCCGGGTGCGGGTGCGGTGCCCGAAGGGCGGCACGCCCCCGATGACATATCCGGTGGTCTCGCGGACGACGTCGGCCTTGGCGCGGGTGACCTTCCCGGCGCCGAGTTCCTCCCGTACCCGTTCGAGGTCGACCCGGGAGGCGCCGTCCATGAGGACCAGGACGGGGACGCCGTCGGCGGCGAAGATCAGGGACTTGCAGATCTCGCTGAGCTCGCAGCCGATCGCGGCGGCGGCCTCGGCGGCGGTGCGGGTGGCGTCCGGGAAGCGGCGGACGCGGGGCAGCAGTTCGCCGAGGCCCAGTTCGTGCAGGGCCTCGGCGAATCGGGGGTGGGCTCCGGAGCCCGGGCTGTCGGTCGTCGTCATGCACGGCACGCTAGCGGTGCGTGTACGGGCCACGCGAGGACGTTTCGCGGTCCGGACCGGCACGGCGGAAGGCCGGTGAGGGCGCCCCGTCCCCACGGAGCCCTCACCGGCCGGTCCTGGCCGGCCGCCCGCGTGTCAGACGAGGGCGGGCGCGCGGTCCGCGTCGGGGTCGGTGTCCTTGCCGTCCTCGGGGGTGCGCAGGCCCTCGCCCTCCACGTCCACGTTGGGCAGGGCGCGGTCCAGCCACTTCGGCAGCCACCAGGCCCGCTTGCCGAGCAGGGCGAGGACGGCCGGGACGATGGCCATGCGGACGACGAAGGCGTCGAAGAACACCGCGATCGCCAGGCCGAAGCCGATCATCTTGACCATGGACTCGCTGGAGCCGATGAACCCGGCGAAGACCGCCATCATGATCACCGCGGCCGCGGTGACGACCCGGGCGCCGTGCCGGAAGCCGGTGACGACCGCCTGGCTCGGCTTCTCGCCGTGGACGTACGCCTCGCGCATCCGGGTCACGAGGAACACCTCGTAGTCCATGGCGAGGCCGAAGACCACGCCGACCATGAAGATCGGCATCATCGACATGACCGGTCCGGTCTCCTCGACGCCGAGCAGGCCCGCGAACCAGCCCCACTGGAAGACGGCGACGACCGCGCCGAGGGCGGCGAGCACGCTCAGCAGGAACCCGAGGGCCGCCTTGAGCGGGACGAGGACCGAGCGGAACACCACGATCAGCAGCAGGAAGGCCAGGCCGACCACCAGCGCCAGATACGGCAGCAGGGCGTCGTTCAGCTTCTGCGAGACGTCGATGTTCATCGCGGTCGAGCCGGTGACCAGGACGGTCGAGCCGGTGTCGGCCTGGATGCGGGCGCCCTCGTCGCGGATGGAGTGCACCAGGTCCTCGGTGGTGACCGACGACGGCTTGGCGTTCGGGATGACGGTGATGGTGGCGGTGTCGCCGGCCTTGTTGGGCGCGGCCGGCGTCACCGTGGCCACGTCGTCCAGCCGCTCGATGGTGTTGCCGACATCGCCGAAGACGGCCTTCGGGTCGTCGGTGCCGCGGGCGTCGACCACGACCATCAGCGGTCCGTTGAAGCCGGGTCCGAAGCCGTCGGAGAGCAGGTCGTAGGCGCGGCGCTGGGTGGTGGACGTCGGCTGGGAGCCGTCGTCGCCGAGGCCGAGCTCCAGGGAGGTCGCGGGGACGGCGGCGGCGCCGAGGCCGAGCACACCGAGCAGCAGCACGGCGACCGGGCGGCGGACGACGAAACTCGCCCAGCGGGTGCCCATGTTGGGCTTGGCGGTGCCGGACGCGGCCTTGCGCTCGGCGCGCCGGCCGCCCATCCAGCGGCTCTTGGCGCCGGCGGGCCGGACCCGGCGGCCGGCGTAGCCGAGCAGCGCGGGGATCATCGTCAGGGCGATCAGGACCGCGATGACGACGGTGCCGGCGGCGGCGATGCCCATCTTGCTGAGCATCGGGATGTTGACGACGGACAGGCCGACCAGGGCGATGACGACGGTCAGTCCGGCGAAGACCACGGCGGATCCGGCGGTGCCCACGGCCCGTCCGGCGGCCTCCTCGCGGTCGCGGCCCTCGGCGAGTTCGGCCCGGTAGCGGGAGACGATGAACAGGGCGTAGTCGATGCCGACAGCGAGGCCGATCATCGTCGCCAGGGTCGAGGTGGTGGAGCCCAGCTCCAGCGCGCTCGCCAGGGCGGTGATCGTGGAGATGCCGATGCCGACGCCGATCAGGGCGGTCAGCAGCGGGAGCCCGGCCGCTATCAGGGAGCCGAAGGTGATGACGAGGACGACCGCGGCGATCGCGATGCCGATGACCTCGGTGGCCCCGGTCTCGGGGGTCGTCTGGAGGGCGTCACCGCCGACCTCGACGGTCAGTCCGGCGTCACGGGCGTCCTGCGCGGCGTCCTCGAGGGCCTCGCGCGAGGTGTCCTCCAGCTCCATGCCGGAGACCTTGTACTTCACGGAGGCGTACGCGGTCGTGCCGTCCTTGCTGACGGCGTTCGCGGTGTACGGGTCGGCGACGGAGGCGACCTCGGAGCCGTCGGACAGCTCCCGGACGGTGTCCTCCACGGCCGCCTTGTTGCCGGCGTCCGTCATCTTCTGGCCGTCCGGCGCCTTGAAGACGACCCGGGCGGTGGCGCCGTCGGCGCTCATCCCGGGGAACCGTTCGTCCAGCAGGTCGAAGGCCTTCTGCGCCTCGGTGCCGGGGATCGAGAAGGACGTGCTGCCCGCGCTCGGGGCGGTGGCCGCGCCGACGCCGGCGACGGCGAGCAGCGCGACCCAGATGAGGGCGACGAAATGGCGTCGCCTGAAGGCGAGCCGGCCGAGTTTGTACAGGAACGTGGCCACGAGGGCGTCTCCCGGTCAGGTCGTGTGTTGGTTCTGGGCAGGGGTGATCAGCCCGACGACGTGAGCGGTTACGTCAGGTAAGGGCTTGCGTGGGGAGGGCTCGTCAGCTGACGGGGACGCCGAGGGCGGGGAGGACGACGGCGTCGATGTAGGACGTGAGGAAGGCCTTCGTCGGCGGCCGGTCGTCGATCAGGGACCGGGTGGCGAAGGCGCCGACCAGCATGTGCACGACGTAGTCGAGCGCCGGGCGGTCGGGGCGGACCTCGCCGCGCTCGACGGCCCGCTGCAGGATCCGCCGGAACTCCTCCATCTCGGGTTCGATGAGGAGTTCCTTGAACGCCTGCAGGAGGTCGGGGTTGTTGTGCACCGCCATGAACAGACCCCGCATCAGCGCGGCGTTCTGCTGCATGGTGCAGTCGTCCTCCTGGGACGTCAGGGCGTGCAGGTCGCCCCGCAGGGACCCGGTGTCGATCTCGGAGACGTTGCCCGGCTTGTTGTGCCGGATCGCCTTGACCACCAGCTCCGGCTTGCCGCCCCACTGGCGGTAGAGCGTCGCCTTGCTGGACCGGGTGCGGGCCGCCACGGCGTCCATGGTGAGGGCGTCGTAGCCGACCTCCCGGAGGAGTTCGAGCACGGCCGCGTACAGCTCGGCCTCGCGCTCGGGGGTGATGCGGGAACGCCGTGTCGTGGACACCTCGGTCATCGCTGCCACCCCTCTCCTCCGAACGATACGGTTTCGTACACCTAAGACGATAGCGCACGACGCTAACGAAACGAAACGGTTTCGTTCGTGTTCTGGGTCACGCACTCCTTTCGGCCATGGCGCGGCTTCGGATGGCCGGTATGTCACGAGTTGCCCCCTCCAGTCCCCGGGCGAAGCATGGGGAGGTGAGCTACCTGCGCCTACCGCATCTGAGCGGCGACCTGCTGTGTTTCGTGGCCGAGGACGACCTGTGGCTGGCCCCCCTCGACGCCCCGGGCCGGGCCTGGCGCCTCACCGTGGACCGCGCCAAGACCGGCCACCCCCGCTTCTCCCCCGACGGCCGGCACATCGCGTACACGAGCTGGCGCACCCTCGTCCCCGAGATCCACCTCGTCCCCGTCGACGGCGGCGCCACCACCCGGCTCACCCACTGGGGCTCCGCCGACACCCAGGTCTGCGGCTGGACACCCGACGGGGTGATCCTCGCCGTCGCCTCCCACGGCGAGCCCTTCTCCCACTACACGTTCGCCTACCAGGTACGCCCCGACGGCGAGCCCGGCCGCAAGCTCCCCTGGGGCCCCTGCTCCGACATCCAGGTCGCCGACTTCGAAGGCGAGCGCCGCACCCTGCTGCTCACCGGCACCCCGCCGCACGAACCGGCGTACTGGAAGCGCTACCGCGGCGGCGCCACCGGCCGGCTGTGGCTGCACTGCCAACGGCTGCTCGAAGGCCTCGACGGGCATCTGCACTCCCCGATGTTCGTCGGGGACCGCATCGCCTTCCTCTCCGACCACGAGGGCGTCGGCAACCTCTACTCCTGCGCCCACGACGGCTCGGACCTGCTCCGGCACACCGACCACGACGCCTTCTACGCCCGGCACGCGGCGAGCGACGGCACCCGGGTGGTGTACCAGTGCGCGGGCGACCTGTGGATCGTGGACGACCTCGCGGCCGACTCCGAGCCCCGCCGGCTCGACGTACGGCTCAGCGGCCCGGCGGCGGGCCGCCGCCCGTACCAGGTGCCGGCCGCCCAGCACGTCGACGGCGTCTCCGTGGACGAGACCGGCCGGGCCAGCGCCGTCGTCGTCCGGGGCAGCCTGTACTGGCTGACCCATCGCGACGGCCCCGCCCGCACCATCACCGACACCCCGGGCGTACGGGTCCGCCTCCCGGAGATGCTGGGCTCCGTCGGCCAGGTCGCCTACGTCACCGACGCGGACGGCGAGGACGCCGTCGAGATCGCCTACCTCCCCCGCGCCACCGGCGACCGGGAGCCGCGCCGGCTGGCCTCCGGCGAGCTGGGGCGGGTCCTGGAGATGGTCGCCGACCCCCGCGGTGAACGGCTCGCGATCGCCGCCCACGACGGCCGGCTGCTCGTCCTCGACGCGACCGAGGAATCCAACGGCGAGGTCACCGAGCTGATCCGGTCCGTGAACGGACCCGTGCGCGACCTCGCCTTCTCCCCCGACGGCGGCTGGCTGACCTGGTCGCACCCCGGCATCGGCCGCACCCTGCGCCAGATCAAGCTGGCCCGGATGAAGGACCGGCTGATCGTCGACGTCACCGACGGCCGCTTCGAGGACGAGAACCCGGTCTTCACCCGCGACGGCCGCTATCTCGCGTTCCTGTCCTGGCGGGGCTTCGACCCGGTCTACGACGTGCACACCGGCGACCTGTCCTTCCCGCTGGGCTGCCGCCCCTACCTGGTCCCGCTCTCCTCGGCCACCCCCTCCCCGTTCGCCCTGACCCCGGAGGGCCGGCCCGCCGCCGGGGGCCTGGACCCGCTGGCCGACGACGAGGTCGGCGACCCCGGCACGACGACCGTGGAGACCGAGGGCCTGGCCAGCCGTGTCACCCCGTTCCCGGTGACCGCCTCCAAGTACTCGGCACTGCACCCGGTCTCCGGCGGCGGACTGGTGTGGCTGCGCTGGCCGATCTCGGGCGCGCTCGGCGAGACCTTCGCCAACCCCGACGACATGACCGGCCGCCCCACCCTGGAGCACTTCTCCATCGGCAAGGCGAAGAAGACCGAACTGGTCGGCCACCTCGACTGGTTCGCGGTCAGCGGCGACGGCACCCGGCTGGTGGTCGTCGACGAGGGCGACCTGCGGGCCGTCCCCGCCAGCGAGTCCGGCGACAGCGACAGCACGGTGTGGATCGACACCCGCCGCATCCTGCACGAGGCCGACCCGGCGGCCGAGTGGCGGCAGGCGTACGCCGAGGCCGGACGGCTGATCCGGGCGTACTTCTGGGACCCCGGCATGTGCGGCATCGACTGGGACGCCGTCCTCGACCAGTACCGCCCGCTCGTCGAACGCGTCGCCACCCCCGACGAGTTCGCCGACCTGCTCCGCGAGGTGCTGGGCGAGCTCGGCACCTCCCACGCCTATGTCACGGCCGCCCGCCGCAACGAGGGCCCGCCGCACTACCAGCGCCGCCAGGGCCTGCTCGGCGCCAACCTCGCGCGCCGCGAGGACGGCTGGGCGGTGCGGCGCATCCTGCCCGGTGACTCCTCCGACTCCAAGGCCCGCTCCCCGCTGGCCGGCACCGGCATCCGCGAGGGCGCCGTGCTCACCCATGTCGACGGCCGCCCCGTCGACCCCCACACCGGGCCGTACCCGCTGCTCGCCGGAGCCGGCGGCACCACGGTGGAGCTGACCTTCACCCCGGCCGAGGGCGTCGCCGGCCGCGCGCGCCGCGTCGCCGTCGTCCCCCTCGTCGACGAACGCCCGCTGCGCTACCAGGACTGGGTCACCAAACGCCGGGCCGTCGTACGGGAGCTGAGCGGCGGACGCTGCGGCTATCTGCACATCCCCGACCTCGGCGGCTCGGGCTGGGCGCAGTTCAACCGCGACCTGCGCATGGAGATGTCCCGGCCCGCGCTCATCGTGGACGTGCGCGGCAACGCGGGCGGCCACATCAGCGAGCTCGTCGTGGAGAAGCTGACCCGGACCATCATCGGCTGGGACCTCACCCGCAACGCCCAGCCGGTGTCGTACGCCTCCGACGCGCCCCGCGGCCCGATCGTCGCCCTCGCCGACGAGGCGACCTCCTCCGACGGCGACATGATCACCGCCGCGTTCAAGCTGCTGCGCCTCGGACCGGTCGTCGGGCAGCGCACCTGGGGCGGGGTCGTCGGCATGACGGGCCGTCACCGGCTCGGCGACGGCACGGTGATCACCGTCCCGATGAACGCGGCCTGGTTCGACGCCTACGGCTGGTCCGTCGAGAACCAGGGCGTCACCCCCGACGTCGAGGTCCTGCGCACCCCGCTGGACTGGGCGGAGGGCCGCCACGCCCAGCTCGCCGACGCCGTCGAACTCGCTCTGGAACTCCTGGAGTCCCACCCGGCGGCGACACCCCCGGACTACTCCCACGTACCGGACCGGTCCCGGCCGAAACTGCCACCGCGCCCGGCGTCGTAGGCCGTGCACTCCCAGGCCGTGCACGCGAACGCGGGGCACCCACCAGAGCCGGGGGCACCCCGCGTTTCAGCGAACCGACGGACTACCGGTCGTAGTCGAGGTCGAAGCGCTCGTCTTCCTCACGCTCGCGCATGCGCTCGGGCTCCTCGTCACGCTGCGGGCGCTGCGGCGGACGGCCCCGCTCCGGCTGCTCCTGCGGACGGCGCTCCTGCTGCCCGTGCTGGCGCGCACGCTCCTGGAGCTGCTCGGACTTCTCCTTGAACTGGTCCTTCATGCCCATGTGGGTTCACTCCCGTAGTGGGTCGGATCGGCCCCTCGCTGGGGCCTCGACCAGATTCACACGGGCGATAACCCTGCGCATGTCGATCAGTCACGCCGTGTAGTCCTCGCCTCCTCGTCGGCCGCGCCACCCGCCCCGACCAGGCCCGTCCGCATCCCGTCGAGCCGGTCCGCGAACCGCCGCATCTCCCGCTGCCCGACCGTCCCGATGAGCGCCGGCAGATACCCGCGCACCCCCTGCATGCCGCGCAGCCACCACTGCCCGTACACATGGCTGGAGCGCCGCTCGATCCCGGCCACGATCCGGTCCACCGCCGGGCCCAGCGGATACGTCTTGTTCGACGGCCACGGAAGGCGCTGCCTCAACTCCCGCATCACATCGTGCTGATCGGCGCCGCGCACCATGTCGGTGTCCGTCCACGACAGATAGCCGACGCCCACCCGCACGCCCTTGTAGCCGACTTCGGCCCGCAGACTGTGCGCGTACGCCTCCACACCGGACTTGGACGCGCAGTACGCCGTCATCATCGGCGCCGGCGTGATCGCGGCGAGCGAGGCGATCTGCAGCAGATACCCGCGGCTCTCCATCAGCACCGGCAGGAACGCCCGCGCCGTCACCGCCGACCCGATCAGATTGACCTCGATGACCCGCCGCCAGGACTCCGGGTCGGACTCGGCGAACGGCCCGCCGGTCGCCACACCCGCGTTGGCGACCACGATGTCGACCTTCCCGAACCGCTCCTTGACCTCCTGCGCGACCCGCGTCATCGCCTCGTGGTCGGTGACGTCCGCGTACCAGTGGTCGCTGTCGCCGTGCAGCCGCTCGGAGACCTGCTTGAGCGCGTCCCGCTCCAGCCCCACCAGCGCGACCGACGCGCCCCGCGCGGACAGCTTGCGCGCGAGCAGCTCACCGACCCCGCGCGCCGCACCGGTGACGACGGCGACCTGCCCCTCAAGGCTCACCCTGCTCATGCACCCTCCTTGACCTGCGTGTACGTCGTGACGAGTTCGCGTATCTTCCCGGTGACCAGCTCGGGCGCCTCGATGGGCGTCATGTGCCCGAGCCCCGGAAGCTCGGTCACGCCGACGCAGTTCGGCAGCGCCTCGGCCAGCGAGCGGGCGTGCACCGGCGGGGTGAGCCGGTCGGCCGTACCGACGACGACCGCCGCCGGGACCGTCAACTCCCGTATGCCGTCGCCGAGATCGAGCAGGGACAGCACCCGCGACCAGGCGTGCCGCACGGTCCGCGGGCAGGCGTGCACGATCCGCGCGCACGCCTCGACCATCTCCGGAGCCGAACGCGGGCCCATCGTCGCGTACTTCAGGATCGCCCGGGCGGCCGCCGTGACCGGGCCGAGCGGCGCCCGCGACCCGAGCAGCCGCCCGGTCAGCCAGGTCCGCAGCCGGCCCGCCCGCAGCGGCAGAACCACCGACTCGGCGACCAGCCGGGACGCGCCCGTGCTGCACAGCAGGACGGCGGCCGCGTGCTCCCGGAAGGCCGGGCGGGCGGCGGCGGCCATCACCGTCATCCCGCCCATCGAGTGCCCGGCTATGACGGCCTTCTCGCCGGGGGCGAGCGTGGCCTTCAGGACGGCTTCCAGGTCGTCCGCGAGGCCGTCCGTGCTGCACACCGCGGCGGCCGGGCTGCGCCCGTGACCGCGCTGGTCGTAGGCGACGACCCGGTGGTCCACGGCCAGGGCGCGGATCTGCGCCGCCCAGAAGGCCGTCGAGCAGGTCCAGCCGTGCGCGAGGACGACGGCCGGCGCGCCCTCCGGGCCGTGCACCTCCACATGCAGCCGCGCCCCGTCTGCGGACTCCACCGTCAGCTCCCGGACGGGCACGGGCGGGGCGTACGGCCCCTCGGCGACACTCACCGGGCGGCTCATGCGGAGACCTCCGCGCTCTCGCCGCTCGGCGCGCGCTCCGGCTCAGGGGGCCGTACGACGGCGTACTCCGCGAGGTCCACCCGGCGGGTCGCCCGCCGGAACTCCGCGGTCGTCCCCGGCCAGACGGTGGTGTTGCGGCCCTGCGCGTCCAGATACCAGCTGGTGCAGCCGCCCGTGTTCCACACGGTCCGCGTCATCCGCTGCTGCACCCGGCGGTTCCAGGCGTGCACCGCGCTCGGCCGGGCGTCCAGCGCCACCCGGCCGCCGAGGACGTCGAGTTGGCGCACGAAGTCCGCCATGTAGTTCAGCTGGGACTCGATCATCAGGATCATCGACGAGTTCCCGAGGCCCGTGTTGGGCCCGATGATGGTCATCCAGTTCGGGAACCCGGCGGCGGACGCGCCGCGCAGCGCCTCCATCCCGCCCTTCCACGCCTCGGCGAGCGTCTTGCCCTCCGCACCCACCACCCGCTCGGCGATGGGCATGTCGGTGACATGGAACCCGGTGCCGAACACGATCGCGTCGACCTCGGCCTCGCTGCCGTCGGCGGCGACCAGCGTCGAGCCCCGGATCTCGCTGAGCCCGCTGGCGACGACGTCCACGTTGGGCTGGGCGAGCGCCGGGTAGTACGAGCTGCTCAGCAGGATCCGCTTGCAGCCGATGCGGTAGTCCGGGGTCAGCTTGGCCCGCAGCTCCGGGTCCTTGATCGCCCGGCCCATGTTCCGCTTGGCCAGCCCCTCGATGAAGCCCAGCTCGTTCGGGTGCTTGGTGAACGCCTGCACCTGAAGCTCCCGGATGCCCCACAGCACCCCCCGGCGCAGCCGGCTGGTGAACGGCAGCGCCCGGTGCAGCGAGCGCTCCGCCCCGCTGATGGCCCGGTCCATGCGCGGCATGACCCACGGCGGGGTGCGCTGGAAGAGGGTGAGCCGCTCCACCTCGGGCTGGATCGACGGCACGATCTGGATGGCGGACGCGCCCGTGCCGACCATCGCGACGCGCTTGCCGCGCAGGTCGTAGTCGTGGTCCCAGCGCGCCGAGTGGAACACCTTGCCGGGGAAGGAGTCCAGGCCCGGGATCTCGGGGATCTTCGGGTCGGACAGCGGCCCGGTGGCGGAGACGACGAGATCGGCGGAGAGCTCGCCCCGGCTGGTCTCGATGTCCCAGCACAGCCGCTCGGCGTTCCACGTCATCCGCTTCACCTCGGTGTCGAAGCGGATGTGCGGCCGCAGCCCGAAGGTGTCGGTGACGTGCTCCAGATAGGCCCGGATGTGCTCCTGACCGGAGAAGGTGCGCGGCCAGTCCGGGTTGGGCGCGAACGAGAAGGAGTACAGATGGGACGGAACGTCGCAGGCGCAGCCCGGATAGCTGTTGTCCCGCCAGGTGCCGCCGACACTGCCGGCCCGCTCCAGGACGACGAAGTCCGTGACGCCCTCGCGCCGCAGCCGTACGGCCGCTCCCAGCCCGCCGAACCCGGACCCGACCACCGCGACCCGCACATGTTCGCGTTCGGCCATGCGTGTGCCTCCCTGCTCCACCGGAACCATGCCAGTGAACACTGGCATGGTGGGGAGCGTAGAGCAGCCGCGTACCGACCGGTAGGGGGCGGCCGACGAAAGTTACCCCCGGTACGAACTAAGGTGCCCCAGTGACCGAGAAGCGTGAGTACCGCATGGAGGAGCTGGCCCGGCTGGCCGGCATCACGGTCCGCACCCTGCGCTTCTACCGCGAACGCAAGCTGATCCCGCCGCCCCGCCGCGAGGGCCGCATCGCCTGGTACGACGACCACCACCTGGCCCGTCTGCGCACCATCGCGGCCCTCCTGGAACGCGGCCACACCCTCACCGGCATCGCCGAACTCGCCGAGGCCCTCGACCACGGCCGCGACGTTGCCGACGTCCTCGGCGTCACCCCCACCGAGGAGGAGCCCGTCCGCCTCACCCCCGAGGAACTCGCCGCCCGCTTCGAGGGCCAGGTGACCCCGGAGAACCTCGCCGCCGCCCTCGACCTCGGCTACCTCGGCACCGACGGCGACGAGATCGTCCACATCAGCCGCCGCCTGCTCGACGTCTCCTCGGCCCTCGTCCGCGAGGGCATCCCCCTCGCCGAGGTCCTCACCGCCGGCCGCCGCGTCCGCGAACACGTCGACGCCATGGCCGACATGTTCGCCGACCTGGTCCTGCGCCACGCCGACGAGTCCGACCTCCCCCGCTTGCGCCCCCTGGCCCGCAGCGTCGTCGAGGCCGAACTCTCCCTGGCCCTGGACCGCAGACTGCGCAAGCAGGAGTGGGACTAACTGCCGTAGACGACCGTCACCGGCGCATGGTCCGACCAGCGCTCACCGTGCGTGGCGGCGCGCTCGACGTACCCCTTGAGCGCCCGGCCCGCGAGCCCCGGCGTCGCGGCGTGGAGGTCGATCCTCCATCCTGTGTCGTTGTCGAACGCCCGTCCCCGGTACGACCACCACGAGTACGGCCCCTCGACGTCCGGGTGCAGGGCGCGGACCACGTCGACGTAGCCGCCCTCCGCCTGGTCGAACACGCGAGTGAGCCAGGCGCGTTCCTCGGGGAGGAAGCCGGAGCTCTTCTGGTTGCCCCGCCAGTTCTTCAGGTCGGCCTTGTCGTGCGCGATGTTCCAGTCGCCGCAGACCAGGACCTCGCGGCCGTCGGCGGCGGCGCGTTCGCGCAGGTCCTTGAGGTGGGCCAGGAACTCGGTCATGAAGCGGTACTTCTCGTCCTGCCGCTCGGTGCCGACCTCGCCCGAGGGCAGGTAGAGGGAGGCGATCGTCACACCCGGCAGGTCGACCTCCGCATAACGGCCCCCGGCGTCGAACTCGGTCGAGCCGAAGCCGACCCGTACCCGGTCGGGTTCCCGGCGTGTGTAGAGGGAGACGCCGGCGCGGCCCTTGGCGGCGGCGGGCGCGTGCAGGACGTGCCAGCCCTCGGGGGCGCGGACGTGCTCGGGCAGCTGCTGGGGCTCGGCCCGGACCTCCTGGAGGCACACCACATCGGCGTCGGTCGCGGCCAGCCACTCCACGAAGCCCTTCTTCGCGGCGGCCCGGAGCCCGTTCACATTCACAGAGGTCACAGTGAGCACCAGGGCACTTTACCGGCACACTGGACGCTGTCCGATTCTGGAATGTCCCGATCTTGAATTGATATACGGTATACAGCATGCATATTCGCCCGGTTCCCTTCGACCACCCCGACGCGGTCAAGCTCAACGACCAGGTCCAGGCCGAGTACTCCGTCCGCTACGGCGACGGCGGCGACGAGACACCGCTCGCCGCGGCCGACTTCGCGCCGCCGCGCGGCCTGTACCTGATCGCGTACGACGCGCTCGGCGTGCCGGTCGCCTCCGGCGGCTGGCGCTCGCAGGACGAGAACGGCGAGGGCAACCAGAACGGCGACGCCGAGCTGAAGCGCATGTACGTGGTGGAGGACATGCGCGGGCGCGGGATAGCGCGGCGCGTCCTGGCGGCGCTGGAGGAGGACGCCCGGGCGGCGGGCCGCCGGCGGATGGTGCTGGAGACCGGGGTGAAGCAGCCGGAGGCGGTGGCCCTCTACACGTCCAGCGGCTACGAGCCGTGCGAGAAGTTCGGCTACTACCGCTTCCACGAACTGAGCCTGTGTTACGCCAAGGCCCTGTGAGGACCGGCACACGCGCGGCGGGTGAGCGGGGGTCAGACCCCGCCACCCGCCGCCCCTTTTGACCCGTCGGCCCCAGGACATGCCAAAGCCCCGGTCGGGATATCCCTACCGGGGCTTTGAGCTGCGTGGACCTGAGGGGATTTGAACCCCTGGCCCCCTCGATGCGAACGAGGTGCGCTACCGGACTGCGCCACAGGCCCTTGCAACGAGTGAAACTTTAGCACCCCGATCGGGGTGCTCGGAAATCCGTTGCCGGGCGGTCACTCGTTGGCGGCGCGCGGCCGGTCGCCGTCCTCGTACTGGTCGAACAGCGGTGTGCGGCCCCGCTCACGGGCCCGGCGGGCGGACGCGGCCCGGCGGGCGTCGCTGCGCTCGTCACCGTCGGCGCGGTCGTCCTCGGGCGCGGCGGGGGCGTCGGCGGCGGCCGGTGCCTCGTGCTCGTGGCCGACGGCGCTGGAGCGGGCCGAGCTCCACGCGTCCGGCGCGCCGAGGTCGACGTCGGAGGTGGCGCGCGGCGCGACCGGCGCGGTCACGTAGGTGGGCAGCGGGACGGGGACCGGGTCCCAGCTGTCGCCGTGCCCGGGGCGGCGCTGGCGTTCGCGCTGCTGGTCGACCCACTCGGCGTGGTCGGTCTGCTCGACGAGGGCGCGCCGGTCGGCGGCGAGCGCGGAAAGGTCGGTGCCGGTGTCTGGTCCGGACCCTTCGTCGGACTCGGGGGCGCCGGGCGCGGCGGCGCCGGGTCCGCGGCGGCGGTTCTGCCGGGCGTGTTCGCGCAGCCGCTGCGCGGCGGCCTCGGCGCGGCGCCGGTCCATCTGGTAGGTGAAGCGGCGGCGCTCCTGGGACCGCAGATACGCGATGTATCCGCTGAGCAGGACGGCGGGGACGCCGGGTGCCCACAGGAAGGCGAGTCCGCCGACGGCGGCGACGATCGCGCCGAGGGTGAACGCGAGGAAGAGGACGACGGTGGTGCGCCGGCGGCGCGCGAGCACCTTCAGGCGCCGGGCCCGTGCTGCGGCCGCCTCCTCGGAGGGGGACCGCCGGGGGGCCGGCACGCGCTTGCGGGCCTTGGCCTCGGCGTCCCGGGGGGTGTCGCGGGCGGGTTCGGGGCGTGCCGGTTCCGGGCGTGCGGGTGCCGGGGCCGGTGCCGCCGCCTGGGTCTGCGGACGGGTCGGGGGTACGGCGAAGGCCCGGACGTCCACCGACTCGGTGACGTCGTCCGGGTCGTCCGCGCCGGGCTCCCCCTCGCCGGTGGAGCGGGCGCGCAGGTCCTTGGCGTACCGGCGCTCCATGCCGGCCCGTCCGGACAGCAACCGGATGGCCGTGCTGAAGCGTTCCGTCGGACGGGCCTCGTTCAGCTCGTCCTGCCTACGGAGCCACATCGGCACCAGGTAGGCGGCCCAGGCCCCGACGATGACTGCGTAGATGAGGCCGCTGCTGCTCACGTCTCACACGGTAGAGGGGTTTGCGTGAGGCCATCCGCCAATTGAGCCGGTGTGTCGCACGATCTGGCTGATATTTCGAACTTTTTTTGTGACCGATGCGATCAGCTGCCCGCCGAGGCCGCGAATTTCACGCCCCTAGCCGGTCATCCGCCGATCAATTTCGAACACTTATTCAATTCCGGGGTTACGCGGGATTCCCCTGTGTGTTGCGCGGCCCGGTGGGTGGGCCGGCCTGCGCACGGGTGCGGTGCCAGCGGCCGAGCAGTCCGTCGGGGACCTCGTCCGCGGTGAGCGCGAACACGAGGTGGTCGCGCCAGGCTCCGTCGATGTGCAGATAACGCGGACGCAGTCCCTCTTCGCGGAATCCGAGTTTCTCCACGACCCGGCGGCTGGGCCCGTTCTCGGGGCGAATGCAGACCTCGATGCGGTGCAGACCGACGGTGCGGAAACAGTGGTCGACGACGAGGGCGACGGCGGTCGGCATGACGCCGCGGCCCGCCACGGACTCGTCCACCCAGTAGCCGACGTGCCCGGAGCACATCGAGCCCCAGGTGATCCCGGCGACCGTCAACTGCCCGACGAGCCGCCCCTGGTACTCGATGACGAACGGCAGCATCCGGCCGGCGTTCGCCTCGGACCGCAGATGGCGCACCATCTGCCGGTAGGTGGGCCGGTGCACGATCGGCCCGCTGGGGGTGGGCGGCGGGATCGTCGCCTCCCAGGGCCGCAGCCAGTCGCGGTTGCGGCGGTTGACCTCGCGCCAGGCCCGCTGGTCGCGCATCTTTATCGGCCGCAGGACGATGTCGCCGTCCCGCAGCACGACGGGCCACGATGGGCTGTTCAGCTCGCACCCCCACTGCTCGGTCCGGGGTGGTCGCCGCCGCGCAGCTGGTCGACGGCGTGGATCAAGAGGGGTTCGAGGACGGCCAGGCCGTCCTTCACCCCTCCGGTGGAGCCGGGCAGGTTCACGATCAGGGTCCGTCCGGCGACGCCGGCGAGACCCCGTGACAGGGCGGCGGCGGGCACCTTGTCCCGGCCGTACGCCCGGATCGCCTCCGCGATGCCCGGGACCTCGCGGTCGATCACCGCGCGGGTTGCCTCGGGGGTGCGGTCGGTGGGCGAGATGCCGGTGCCGCCGGTGGTGACGACGACGTCGTACCCGTCCTCGGCCCCGGTGCGCAGGGCGGCCTCGACGGGGTCGCCGTCCGGGACGACCCGGGGGCCGTCGACGGTGAACCCGAGGCGCGTGAGGCCGTCGGCGATCAGTGGTCCGCCCCGGTCCTCGTAGACCCCGGCGGCGGCCCGGTTGGACGCGGTGACCACGAGAGCGCGATACGTCATGCCCGGCTCCAGTCGCCCGACTTCCCGCCCGTCTTCTGCTCCACCCGTACGTCCGTGATGACCGCTCCCTTGTCGACCGCCTTGACCATGTCGATCACGGTGAGCGCGGCGACGGTGACCGCGGTCAGGGCCTCCATCTCGACGCCCGTGCGGTCCGTGGTCTTCACGGTGGCCAGGATCTCCACGGCGTCGTCCGCGACCGACAGGTCCAGTTTCACACCGGAGAGCGCGAGCGGGTGGCACAGCGGGATGAGGTCCGGGGTGCGTTTGGCGCCCATGATGCCCGCGATCCGGGCGGTGGCGAGGGCGTCGCCCTTGGGCATTCCCTCGCCCCGCAGCAGCTCGACCACGCGCGGTGAGACGAGGACGCGTCCGCTCGCGCGCGCGGTGCGCGCGGTGACGTCCTTGCCGGAGACGTCGACCATCCGGGCGGCGCCCGCTTCGTCGAGGTGCGTGAGGTGGTCCTGCTCGGGTGGGTTCTGCGTGCTCATGCTGGTGTGGCGCTCCCGGTCCGGGCCCGTCGCGGTGCGGCGCACGGGCCTGCTGTGCGCGACACGGTACCGCCAACGCGGGGCGGTCAGCCGAGCAGGACCACCTCGACCTCGCTGCCCGGTTCGACGCTCTCGACGTCCTCGGGGACCACGATCAGCGCGTCCGCGTGCGCGAGGGCGGCGACCAGATGCGATCCGGCGCCGCCGACGGGCCGGACCTCGCCGTCCGTGTGGCTGCCGCGCAGGAACTGTCTGCGTCCCTTGGGCGAGGTGAGCGCCTTGTCGGCGACGAGGGTGGCCCGGGTACGGGGCCGGTGCACATCGGTCAGGCCCATCAGGGCGCGGATCGCGGGGCGCACGAACAGCTCGAAGGAGACGTACGACGACACCGGGTTGCCCGGCAGGGCGAGCAGCGGGGTGTGGTCGGGGCCGATCGAGCCGAAGCCCTGCGGTTTGCCGGGCTGCATGGCGAGCTTGCGGAACTCGACGCCGCTGCCGGGCTCGTCCTCGTCGCCGGCGTGGGACAGCGCCTCCTTGACGACGTCGTACGCGCCGACGCTGACGCCGCCGGTGGTGACCATGAGGTCGGCGCGGACCAGCTGGTCCTCGATGGTGTCGCGCAGTGTCTCGGCGTCGTCGGCGACCGCGCCGACGCGGTAGGCGATGGCGCCGGCGTCGCGGGCGGCGGCGGTGAGGGCGAAGCTGTTGGAGTCGTAGATCTGGCCGGTGGCGAGCTGCTCGTCGGGCTGGACGAGTTCGCTGCCGGTGGACATGACGACGACGCGGGGGCGCGGGCGCACCCGGACCGTGCCGCGGCCGATGGCGGCGAGCAGGGCGATCTGCGGCGGGCCGAGGACGGTGCCGGCCTCCAGGGCGCGGTCGCCGGCCTTGACGTCGCTGCCGGCGGCGCGCACATGGGCGCGTGCCTCGGCGGGCCGGTGGATCTGTACGGTGCCGGCGGCGCCCTCGGGGGCCTGACTGCGGGCGCGCATCCCGGTGACGGGGCCCTCGCCGAGCCCTCCGTCGGTCCACTCCACGGGGACGACGGTCTCGGCGCCGGGCGGCAGCGGGGCGCCGGTCATGATGCGGACGGCCTGGCCGGGGCCGACGTGGAGCTGATCGGCCTGGCCCGCCGCGGCGTCCCCGACGACCTCCAGGACGGCCGGGAACTCCTCGCTCGCGCCCGCGACGTCCGCGACCCGTACCGCGTACCCGTCCATGGAGCTGTTGTCGAACGGCGGCAGCGAGACCGGCACCGTGACGTCCTCGACCAGGACGCAGCCCTGGGCGTCGAGGAGCTGCAGCTCGATGGGTTCCAGGGGGCGGACGGTGGCGAGGATGTCCTGAAGGTGTTCGTCCACGGACCAGAGCTGGTCGTGGCCGGCGGGACGGGGCGCGGCGGTGCTCAACTCGCTACATCTCCTCGGCTACGTAACTGCGAAGCCAGGTCCGGAAGTCCGGGCCCAGGTCTTCACGTTCGCATGCGAGTCTGACAATGGCACGCAGGTAGTCGCCCCGGTCGCCGGTGTCATAGCGGCGGCCCTTGAAGACGACGCCGTGCACGGGGCCGCCGACCTTCTCGTCCGCGGCCAACTGCTGGAGGGCGTCGGTCAGCTGGATCTCGCCGCCGCGGCCGGGCTCCGTCTTGCGGAGTATGTCGAAGATGTGCGGGTCGAGAACGTAGCGCCCGATGATGGCGTAGTTCGACGGGGCGTCGGCCGCGGCCGGCTTCTCGACGAGGTCGTGCACCTTGACGACGTCGCCCTCGTCGGTGGGGTCGACGGCGGCGCAGCCGTAGAGGTGGATCTGCTCGGGCGCGACCTCCATCAGGGCGACGACGCTGCCGCCGTGCTGCTCCTGCACCTCGACCATGCGCTTGAGCAGGGGGTCGCGGGGGTCGATCAGGTCGTCGCCGAGGAGGACCGCGAAGGGCTCGTGGCCGACGTGCGGGGCCGCGCAGAGCACGGCGTGGCCGAGGCCCCGGGGGTCGCCCTGGCGCACGTAGTGCATGGTGGCGAGGTCGCTGGACTCCTGCACCTTGGCGAGGCGTTCGGCGTCGCCCTTCTTCTGCAGGGCGGACTCGAGTTCGTAGTTGCGGTCGAAGTGGTCCTCGAGCGGCCGCTTGTTGCGGCCGGTGATCATGAGGACGTCGTCGAGGCCCGCCGAGACGGCCTCTTCGACCACATACTGGATCGCGGGCTTGTCGACGACCGGCAGCATCTCCTTGGGAGTCGCCTTGGTGGCCGGCAGGAAGCGGGTTCCTAGACCCGCTGCGGGGATGACAGCCTTGGTGATCCGAGGGTGGGACTGAGTCATGCCCGACACCTTATCCGGTGCCTTTGTATGGAATCTGAGGCTCCGGTTATTTGGCTCTCATATGAGCACATTGGGAAGGGTAAGGGAGCGAGCTTTGCCTCACTTCGCGGACGGCACCGAGTCTGCCAAACGGACGTTGCGGCGAGAGCTCCTCGCGGTAAGGGGCGGGTTGACACCCGATGACGTGCGGGAATCCGCGGCGGCGCTGGCGGAGCGCGCGCTGCGCCTCGCGGAGCTGGCGCAGGCGGGCACGGTCGCCGCGTACGTCTCCGTGGGAAGCGAACCCGGCACCCTCGCGCTGCTCGACGCGCTGCGCGCGCGGGGCGTGCGCGTCCTGCTGCCCGCCCTGCTGCCCGACAACGACCTGGACTGGGGCCCGTACACCGGACGGGACGGGCTCGTCCGCGTCCAACACGGCGGAAGGATGGCTCTTTTCGAGCCCCCCGGCCCGCACCTCGGCCCGGACGCCGTCACCGAGGCCGACGCGGTGCTGCTGCCGGGTCTCGCCGTCGACGCGCGCGGGATGCGTCTGGGGCGGGGCGGCGGATCGTACGACCGGGTGCTGGCCCGGCTGGAGAGCGCGGGCGCCGATCCGGCGCTGGTGGTGCTGCTGTACGACACGGAGGTCGTCGCCCATGTCCCCGAGGAGCCGCACGACCGTCCGGTGCACGCGGTGGTGACACCGTCGGGGGTCCGCCGCTTCCCCCGGACCTGACCGCCGTACGCGAACGGGCCCTCCACGCACGCGTGGAGGGCCCGTCGCACGGTCGGCGGACGGTCAGGGCCGCAGCACCAGGGTGTCGCTGGTGGAGCCGTCGACGGCTTGCTTGGAGAAGGACCAGTCGAGCAGTTCGCCGTCGGCCCACTTGTCCGTCTGGTCGGTGTAGTGGGCGTTGTAGGCGTGCCCGGAGGCGCCGGTGAGGTTGATCCACTTCGACTTGTCAAGGTCGCCGAGGTTGACGACCATCCGCATCGACGGCACCCACACGACCCCGTAGCCGCCGGCCGCGTTCCAGCCGCTCGCGTTGACGGTGGCCTCGCCGCCGCTGAGCTTCCAGGGGCCGCGGTTGAGGGCGTACTGGAGGAAGCCCGGGCCCTCGGTGCCGAGGGTCTGGTTCTTCAGGAACAGGCGGTGCAGCCGGCCCCAGCTCCAGGTGTCGATGTCCTTGCCGAGCTTCGCGGTCAGCTCCCAGCGGGCGTCGACCATGGCGCGCGCGAACAGGTCGTCGCGGTTGCGGTCGGCTCCCTTGCGGGGGCCCGAGTCCGGCGTCGTCCACCAGTCGCTGTCCGGGTCGTCCATGAGGGCGCGCACCACCTCGAACCAGCGGTCGCCGCCGTCCGGCTGCGCCTGGTCGGCGTCGCGCTCGCCGCACTCGCGGACCTTCTGCACCTCGTCGGCCGGGCCGGTGGTGCTGACCGGGTCGACGTACAGGCACTGGCCCTTGACCCGCAGCTCCTTGGGCAGCTTGTGGCCGAAGGCGAGCTTGAGGATGTTGCGCCACACCGAGTTGAAGTAGGCGGCGGCCGCCGAGTCGGCGTCCTGGGTGTAGTCCCAGCCCTCCAGCAGCTCCTGCGCCTCACGGACGTCGGGGTCCGCTATGTCGATCTTCAGCAGTTGGGGCACCAGCAGCTTGGCCATCTCGCTGCTGTTGTCGAGCTGCATCTGGCGCATGTCGTCGGTGGAGATCTTGCCGCCGCCGTCGATCTTCGACTGGATCAGGTCGTTGATGCGCTGGCTGCGGGCGCCGTAGCCCCAGTCCGTGGTGAGCGTGTAGGGGTACTTCTTGTCGACGACGGCCTGGTTGGCGGTGACGATGTAGCCGCGCTTCGGGTTGTACTCGTACGGCAGCTCGTCCTCGTCGAGGTAGCCGGTCCAGCGGGACCTGGGGTCCCAGCCGGGCGCCGGCACGGAGCCGTCGTAGCCCTGCGCGCGCGTGGGGATCTTCCCGGGCAGCGTGTACCCGATGTTGTCCTCGCGGTCCGCGTAGATCAGGTTCTGCGAGGGGACGTCGAAGAGGGCGGCCGCGGCGCGGAAGTCCTTCCAGTTCTTCGCCTTGTCCATGGCGAAGACGGCGTCCATGGTGGTGCCGGCGTCCAGCGCGGTCCAGCGCAGCGAGATGCCGTAGCCGTCGCCGCGGTCGGGCGCCGCGGTGTCCACGGTGGCCTTCCTGCCGACCTTGACCAGCTCGGAGCTGCGGTCGGAGAGCAGCGGGCCGTTCTTCGTCGCGCGTACGACGATCTTCTTCGGTTCGCCGCCGGCGACCTTGATGGTCTCCTGGCGGGTGGTGAACGGCACCGTCTTGCCGCCGTACAGATAGCCGTCGCCGGACAGCTTCTCCAGGTACAGGTCGGTGACGTCGACGCCGGAGTTGGTCATGCCCCAGGCGATGTCCTGGTTGTGGCCGATGACGACGCCCGGCATGCCCGCGAAGGTGTAGCCGGCCACGTCGTACTGGCAGGAGGCGGAGACCGAGCGGCAGTGCAGGCCCATCTGGTACCAGACGGACGGCAGCGACGCCGACAGGTGCGGGTCGTTCGCCAGCAGCGGCTTGCCGGTGATGGTGTGCTTGCCGCCGACCACCCAGGAGTTGGAGCCGATGCCGTCGCCGTTCACGCCGACGGCCGTGGGCAGCCCGTCCAGGACGTCCTGGAGGCCCGCGAGCTGGCTCTGCAGACCGGTGGTGCCGGACGAGGAGGCGCCGGCCGTGCCGCCCGCGGTGGCCCCGGTCCCCGCGGCGCCTGCCGTGGCGTCCTGCGGCCCGTACGTCCTGGTGACCGCGTCGTAGCCGCCGGTCCGGACGATCGGCTTGTTCCGGTCGTACGGGTACTGCGGGTACAGCTCGGCGATCTGCTTGGGGCCGAGCCGGCTCGTCATCAGGGCGCGGTCGATCTCGTCCTGCATGTTGCCGCGCAGGTCCCAGGCCATCGCCTTCAGCCAGGCGATCGAGTCGACCGGGGTCCACTGCTCGGGCTTGTAGTCGTTGGTGAAACCGAGGGCGGCGTACTCCAGGGAGATCTCCGCGCCGTCCTTGCCGGCCAGGTAGGCGTTGACACCCTTGGCGTAGGCCTGGAGGTACTTCTTGGTGGCGGCCGACAGCTTGGTGTCGTACTCCTGCTTGGCGATCCGGTCCCAGCCGAGGGTGCGCAGGAACTCGTCGTTGTCGACCTGCCCCTTGCCGAACATCTCCGACAGACGCCCGGAGGTCATGTGCCGGCGGACGTCCATCTCCCAGAACCGGTCCTGCGCCTGCACGAAGCCCTGCGCCATGAACAGGTCCTCGTCGGAGGACGCGTAGATCTGCGGCACGCCGTAGCCGTCCCGCTTGACGTCGACCGGCCCGGACAGGCCGTCGAGCGTGAGCGAGCCCTTGGTCTGCGGGAAGGACGCGCGGACGGTGCTGATGGACCAGTAGGCACCGCCGGTGACACCCGCGATGACGGCCAGCACCAGGACCAGGACGAGCAGACGCGCTCTGCGCCCCTTCTTCCTGCCGGATTTGCCGGGCTGCTGACCCGTGGAGGCGGTGGTGTTCGGGGGCATCGCTGTCCTTGCTGTCCTAACGCGAGCGGCAGACGGTCCTGGAGTGCTGGGAGCAACCATAGGCGCAGGGCCCGGCCGGACTTGACGCGGAGTGGGGAACCGTAGCGGACGGACGTTCGATCATGCCCGCCGGAGCGTCAAGAAATCGTCAAGAGTTAGGTAAGGTAATGAAGTAGTTGGGTGCGGAGAACCGCCACTTCGTGTCCTATGTTCATGAGCCCCCGCGCGCGTACGTGGGCCAGGGAAGGGAACGGCCGCTGACTGTCCACGACCTCAACCAGCTTCTGCTCGTCTGCTCGCTCGTGCTGCTCAGCGCCGTCGCCGCGGTCCGCATCTCCTCGCGAAGCGGCCTCCCCAGCCTGCTCGTCTACCTGGGCATCGGCGTCCTCATGGGCCAGGACGGCATCGGGATCCGCTTCGACGACGCCGAGCTCACCCAGGTCATCGGCTACGCCGCCCTGGTCGTGATCCTGGCCGAGGGCGGACTCGGCACGAAGTGGAAAGAGGTCAAGCCCGTCCTCCCGGCCGCCTCCGCGCTCGCGACGGTCGGCGTCACCATCAGCGTCGGCGTCACCGCGACGGCCGCGCACTACCTGGTCGGACTGGACTGGCAGCAGGCCCTGATCATCGGGGCCGTCGTCTCCTCCACCGACGCCGCCGCCGTGTTCTCCGTGCTGCGCCGCATCCCGCTGCCCTCCCGGGTCACCGGCACCCTGGAGGCCGAGTCCGGCTTCAACGACGCGCCCGTCGTCATCCTCGTCGTCGCCTTCTCCCACCGCGGTCCCATCGAGCAGTGGTACGTGCTGCTCGGCGAGATAGCGCTGGAACTGGCCATCGGCGCGGCCATCGGCCTCGCCATCGGCTGGCTCGGCGCCTGGGGGCTGCGGCATGTCGCGCTGCCCGCCTCCGGCCTGTACCCGATCGCCGTCATGGCCATCGCCGTCACCGCCTACGCGTCCGGCGCCATGGCCCACGGCAGCGGGTTCCTCGCGGTCTACCTCGCCTCGATGGTGATGGGCAACGCGAAACTGCCGCACTGGCCGGCCACCCGCGGCTTCGCCGAGGGGCTCGGCTGGATCGCCCAGATCGGCATGTTCGTCCTGCTCGGCCTGCTCGTCACCCCGCACGAACTGGGCGACGACATCGTGCCCGCCCTCGTCATCGGCCTCGCGCTGACCATGCTGGCGCGCCCGCTGAGCGTCGTGGCCTGTCTGACGCCTTTCCGGGTGGCCTGGCGGGAACAGGCCCTGATGTCCTGGGCGGGCCTGCGCGGCGCCGTGCCCATCATCCTGGCGACGATCCCCGTGGTGAGCGGCGTCGAGGGCAGCGAGCGCATCTTCAACATCGTCTTCGTGCTGGTCGTCGTCTACACCCTGATCCAGGGGCCGACGCTGCCCTGGCTGGGCCGCAAGCTGAACC
Source organism: Streptomyces sp. RK62 (assembly GCF_018070255.1). Taxonomy (NCBI): domain Bacteria; kingdom Bacillati; phylum Actinomycetota; class Actinomycetes; order Kitasatosporales; family Streptomycetaceae; genus Streptomyces; species Streptomyces sp. RK62. Next base: position 60,412 of record NZ_JAGPYD010000027.1, read on the forward strand.
TCGGCCAGGGACCGGAGGCCGCCGACCTCGGCATCGAGTCGGCGCCCCTGGAGCGGCTGGGCGGACACCTGCTGTCGTTCGTCATCCCCGAGGGCTCGAAGATGCACAACGTCGAGGTCGGCGAGCTGCGGCTGCCGCCGGGCGCGGGCGTCACCCTCGTCGTCCGGGACGGAAAATCGTTCGTTCCGCAGCCGGCGACGGTGCTTCGGCAGGGCGACGAACTCCTCGTCGTCGCCACCGATCCGGTGCGGGACGCGGCCGAGCGCCGGCTGCGCGCCGTGGGCGCGGGCGGCAAGCTGGCCGGGTGGCTGGGGACGGATGGGATGAGCCGGTCGTAGGCCGGTGCCTGGTCGCGGTGCCGCCGGTGTCGTACGGCTTGCGCTGTGATCCGGCTTGTTCCGGGGAAGTACAGGTGGGGGGCCGGGGCGTGCTGGTTTTCACAGGGGCAGGGGTCTGAGCCCCTGTACAATGCAGGTGACCCAGATCGAACCAACTCTGCCTGACGCAGAGCTGGCGCGACCGTATGGCGGCCGGGACGCCCCTCCTCATCGTGGGCGCCGGTATCTACCGCAGTTCCGCGCAAGAGGACAGCTCTCGGCGCCGTCCCCCACCCGGTGGGGCCGCGCTACCAGGCGGCAGAAAGGCACGGGCCGTGGCATCCACGGTCACCGAGGAGCCGTCGAAGGACTCGGCCTCCTCCCGCCCGGGATACGGACAGCTGCTGCGCACCCGCGGCGCCTGGACGTTCCTGCTCCCCGGCTTCGCGGCACGCCAGCCGTTCGCGATGCTGACCATCTCCATCGTGCTGCTGGTCCAGCACACCACCGGCTCGTACGGCGCGGCGGGCGCCGCCGCGGCCGTCACCGGCGTCTCCATGGCCGTCTTCGCGCCCTACAGCGGCCGTCTCGCCGACCGCCACGGGCAGCGCGCCGTGCTGATCCCCGGCGTCCTCGTGCACGCCGTGTCCGGGCTGACGCTGACCACGCTCGCCCTCGCGCACGCCCCGCTGTGGGCGCTGTTCGTCGCGGCCGTGCCCACCGGCGCCTCGGTGCCGCAGGTCGGGCCGATGGTGCGGGCCCGCTGGGGCGTCAAGCTCCAGGGCTCACCCCTGATGTCGACGGCCGCGGCCTTCGAGTCCGTCACCGATGAGCTGACCTTCGTCGTCGGCCCGCTGCTGGCCACCGCGCTGTGCACGGCCGTCGACCCGGCCGCCGGCCTGGTCACCGAGGCCACGCTCACCCTCGTGGGCGGACTGCTGTTCGCCGCGCAGCGGAGCACCCAGCCGGCCGTCACCGGCGGCGGGCACGCGCGCGTGCGGCACGCCAGTGCGCTGCGCATCCCCGGCGTGCGCGTGCTGATCGTGACGTTCCTCGGCATCGGTTCCGTCTTCGGCGGCATGCAGGTGTCCCTGGCCGCCTTCACCGAGTCCATCGGCAGCCCCGGCCTGAACGGCGTCCTGTACGGCACCTTCGCCGCGGGCAACATGCTCGCCGGCCTCGTCTGCGGCGCCATCGTCTGGAAGGTCTCGCCACAGCGCCGCCTCCTCGTCGGCTACGCCGCGCTGGCGCTGGCCGCGTCCGGACTGTGGGCCGCGCACTCCGTCCTCGTACTGGCCGCACTGGGACTGCTGGTCGGCATGTGCATCGCGCCCGCCCTGATCACCGGCTACACCCTCGTGGAGAGCCTGGTCCCGGCCGGCGCCCGCACCGAGGCGTTCACCTGGCTCACCGGAGCCGTCGCGCTCGGCCAGGCCGCCGCCGTCACGGTCGCCGGACAGCTGGAGGACCGCCTGTGGGGCGGGGCCGGATTCCTGGTGCCCATGGGCGGCACCCTGCTGGCCCTGTTCACGCTTCTGGCCCTGCGTTCACGGCTCGAGACCCGGGCCGCGGGGCGCACGGTCGCACGTGGCGTCGGTCACCGCGTGCCGGTGGCAGTGGACTGAGCGGCCGGAATACGTCACTATGGATCGTCGTTAGCACTCATCGAGTGAGAGTGCCAGGAGGAAGACAGTGCCGACCTACCAGTACCAGTGCACCGAGTGCGGCGAGGGCCTCGAGGCGGTGCAGAAGTTCACCGACGACGCCCTGACCGAGTGCCCCAACTGCCAGGGCCGCCTCAAGAAGGTGTTCTCCGCGGTCGGCATCGTCTTCAAGGGCTCCGGCTTCTACCGCAACGACAGCCGCGGCTCCTCGTCGAGCAGCTCGCCGGCGTCGTCGAAGTCGTCGTCCTCTTCGTCCTCGTCGTCGTCCGACTCCTCGTCGGCGGCCTCGTCCTCTTCGTCCTCCTCGGACAAGAAGGCGTCGAGCACCGGCACCTCCTCCGCCGCCTAGCCCGCGGCACCACCACTTCTTACGGGACCCTGTCGTCGTCCGGCGGCGGGGTCCTCGGTGTGTCCGGGGCCGGTTAGGGTGCGGGCATGGCGAACAAGGCGAACGCCGAGCTTGGCGTGATCGGCGGCTCCGGTTTCTACTCCTTCCTCGACGACGTGACCGAGGTCCAGGTCGACACCCCGTACGGACCGCCCAGCGACTCCCTCTTCCTCGGCGAGATCGCCGGCCGGCGAGTCGCCTTCCTCCCCCGGCACGGCCGCGGCCACCATCTGCCGCCCCACCGCATCAACTACCGCGCCAACCTGTGGGCGCTGCGCTCCCTCGGCGTGCGCCAGGTCCTCGGCCCGTGCGCGGTGGGAGGTCTGCGACCCGAGTACGGCCCCGGCACCCTGCTCGTGCCGGACCAGCTCGTCGACCGCACCAAGTCCCGGGTGGGCACCTACTTCGACGGACTCCCGCTCCCGGACGGCACCGTGCCCAACGTGGTGCATGTGTCGCTGGCCGACCCCTACTGCCCCACCGGCCGCGCCGCCGCCCTGAAGGCCGCGCGCGGCCAGGACTGGGAGGCCGTGGACGGCGGCACCCTGGTCGTCGTGGAGGGGCCCCGCTTCTCCACCCGCGCCGAATCGCTGTGGCACCAGGCGCAGGGCTGGTCCGTGGTCGGCATGACCGGCCATCCCGAGGCGGCGCTCGCCCGTGAGCTGGAGCTCTGCTACACCTCGATGACCCTGGTCACCGACCTCGACGCGGGCGCCGAGACCGGCGAGGGCGTCAGCCACGACGAGGTGCTGCGCGTGTTCGCGGCGAACGTCGACCGGCTGCGGGGGGTTCTCTTCGACGCGGTGGCGGCGCTGCCGGCCAATGAGGACCGGGACTGTCTGTGTGCGGGGGCGTTGGGCGGGATGGATCCGGGGTTCGTGTTGCCGTAGGGCACCCATGACAAGGGGCCCACGAGGGGGCGGAACGCCTCGTTCGAGGGGCGGGCTTTTCCACAGGCTGTGGGTTGTCCACGGGCTTCAGCGGGCGGCGGCGTGATGGCGGATGGTGGCTTCGCAAGCCGTTCCGTCCACTCCGTCCTCGCTGGTGGTGATCCCCGTGTCCGTAGCTCCCCCTCCCCCTGCCTTCCGGGCCCCCTCTTCCTCCTTCTCTTTCTCCTCGTCGCCTCGCCGTGCGCTGCCGCCCGGGCCGGACGCCCCGGCCACCCGTGAGGTGCCGCACTTCGATCCGGTGCGGGTGCGCGGCACGCGGTACCGGCTGCGACGGCTCGTACGGCATCGGCGGCGGGCCGTGGCGGCCGGGCTGGCCGTGACCGCGGCGGCGCTGGTGGCGGCGGGACCGCGGGAGGCCGAGGGGGCGCGCGGGCATCCGGTGGACGAGCCGGTACGGCCGCACCGGGTCGCCGAGCCGGTGTCGGCGCCGGTGCGGATCGCCGACGCGGCGACCGTACGGCTGCTGCGCCCCGGTGACCGGGTCGACGTGATCGCCGCCGAGAGGAACGGTCCCCGTGGAGGTGGCTTCGGTGGAGATGCCTTCGGCGGGAAGGCCGAGGTGGTGGCGCGCGGTGCGCGGGTGACCGAGCTGCCGGAGCCGCTGGAGGCCGCCGGAGAGGGCGGGGCGCTCGTGGTGCTGTCCGTGCCGCGCGCCACGGCCGCCCGCCTTGCGGGGGCTAGTGCGACGGCGCGGCTGGCGGTGACGCTGTGCTGAGCCCGGTCAAGCGTCGGCGCCCGTCACTTCGCTCCGAAGAGGAGGCCGATTGGACAGAATGGCTGAACGCTGACGTAGGTTGCGGAGCGATCCGTTCCCCAAGCAGCGCGTCCGAGGAGTGCCTCCCAAGTGAGCGAGAACAAGGAATCGAGCGTCTGGCAGGGCTTCAAGGCCTTTCTGATGCGCGGAAACGTCGTCGACCTGGCCGTCGCGGTGGTGATCGGTGCCGCCTTCACCAACATCGTCAACGCGGTGGTGAAGGGGGTCATCAACCCGCTGGTCGGTGCGATCGGCACGAAGAACCTCGATCACTACAGCTCGTGCCTGACCGGCACCTGCAAGGGCGACGAAGGCATCCAGATCCTGTGGGGCTCCGTCCTCGGCGCCGGCCTCAGCTTCGTGATCACCGCGGCCGTCGTCTACTTCCTCATGGTGCTGCCCATGGCGAAGTACCTGGCCCGGGTGGAGGCCCGCCGCAAGGCGAAGGAGGGCACGCAGGAGGTCATCGAGGTGAGCGAGCTGGAGGTCCTGAAGGAGATCCGCGACGCTCTGGTCGCGCAGCGCGGGTCGGGGCACGACCAGCGCTAGCGTCCTGGCGCCCGGGCGGCGCGGGGCCTCAGATGTGGTGCGGCGGCTTCTCGTCGAGGAAGCGCTTCAGGTCGGCCGCGCTGTCCCCGGCCGGCCGGTCGCCCCACCCGCGGTCCGTGTCGTCCGAGGACTGCTGGTCCAGCGGGTCGTCGAAGATCAGCGCGGGCTTCGGCTCGCGCGGCTCGGAGGCGGGGGTGCTGCTCATGGCTCCAGGGTACGGCCCCGCAGCCGCGCGCCCGCGTCCCACCGGGTCGGTCCCCGGCCCTCCACCGCGTTCCCAGGGGCCGGTGGCGCCGTCCGTGAAGTCCTGTGGGGGCTTGTGCGCGGTTCGTGCGCCGCGGGCGCGAATCCACGCCTCATCTGCTGTGCTTGATCCCATGACGTCCAGTTCGAATCCCGCGCCGGACTCCGCCCACCCCACCGGACACCGCCGGCCGCTGCGCCGGCTCACGGCCCGTAGCCGTGGCGAGGAACACCGGGCCGCCACCCCGCTGGAGCTCTTCTTCGACCTGTGTTTCGTCGTGGCCATCGCCCAGGCGGGCGTCCAGCTGGTCCACGCGGTCGCCGAGGGCCACGCCGGTGAAGGCATCCTCAACTACGCGATGGTCTTCTTCGCCATCTGGTGGGCCTGGATGAACTTCACGTGGTTCGCGTCCGCCTACGACAACGACGACGTGCTGTACCGGGTCGTCACGCTGGTGCAGATCGCCGGTGTGCTGGTCCTGGCGGCCGGGGTGTCGGAGGCGTTCCAGGACCACGACTTCGGGGCGGTGCTCGTCGGCTACCTCATCATGCGGCTGGCCCTGGTCGGGCAGTGGCTGCGGGTGGCCAGGTCGGGCTCCGGCCCGGAGCGGGCGATGGCGCTGCGGTACGCCGGCGGTGTGCTGATCTGCCAGGTCGGCTGGCTGGGCCTGGTGCTGCTGCCGGAGGACGCGCGGGGCTGGTGGTTCCTCGTGATGGCGATCCTGGAGCTGTGCGTGCCGGCGTATGCGGAGAGGATCCATCCGACGTCGTGGCACCCGCACCACATCGCCGAACGGTACGGGCTGCTCACCATCATCGTGCTCGGCGAGACCATCGCGGCGGCCACGGTCGCCGTGAAGACCGGCATCGAGGAGAACGACGCGCTGGGCGAGCTGCTGCCCATCGCCGCGGGCGGCCTGCTGATCATCTTCTCGGCGTGGTGGGTCTACTTCGTCGTGCCGATCCACGGGCATCTGCGCTCCAACCGAGAGTCGTTCCTGTGGGGTTACGGCCACTACGTGGTGTTCGCCTCGGCGGCGGCGATCGGCGCGGGTCTGGAGGTGGCGGTCGAGGAGTCGCTCCACGAGGCGCACATCTCGACGCTTGCGGCGTCCGCGGCGGTGACCCTGCCGACGGCGCTGTATCTGCTCACCGTGTGGGCGCTGCACGCGCGGTACTTCAAGATGGGCATCGCGCAGCAGCTGGTGCTGCCGACCACGGCCCTGCTGGTGATCTGCTGCACGTTCCTGGGCGAGTGGGCGGTGTTCACGGCAGGACTGGTCTCGGCGCTGGGCGTGGCGACCGGCGAGACGCTGACGGCGCGCAGACACGCCCGGCAGCGTGCGGCGGCGACACGGGAGCCGGCCGCCTGACGGACCGGGTTGGGCGGCAGGGGCCTGGACGACACTGGGCGTATGACAGTTGACGCTCTGACGGATGTCGCCGGACTACGCGTGGGCCACGCGACCCGCACCGGGGACGGCTGGCTCACCGGCACCACGGTCGTCCTCGCCCCGGAGGGCGGAGCCGTGGCCGCCGTGGACGTGCGCGGAGGCGGTCCCGGCACCAAGGAGACCGACGCCCTGGACCCGCGCAACGTGGTGCAGAAGGTCGAGGCGATCGTCCTGACCGGGGGCAGCGCATACGGGCTGGACGCGGCGACCGGGGTGATGGCCTGGCTGGAGGAGCAGCGGCGCGGCGTGCGGGTCGGGTCCGACCCGGCCCATGTGGTGCCGGTGGTGCCCGCGGCGTGCGTCTTCGACCTGGGGCGCGGCGGCGACTTCCGGGCACGGCCGGACGCCGGCACGGGCCGGGCGGCGGTCGAGGCGGCAGCGGCGAGCGAGGCCGGCGGGGCGGTGCGGGAAGGGTGTGTGGGCGCGGGGACGGGTGCGACGGTCGGGCTGGTCAAGGGCGGCATCGGCACCGCGAGCACGGTCCTGGAGTCGGGGATCACGGTGGCCGCGCTGGTGGTGGCCAACGCGGCGGGGTCGGCCGTGGAGCCGGGGACGGGGGCGCTGTACGGGGAGTTGTCGCACGGCTTGGTGAACCTTCCGGAGGCCCACGTCCACGAGGCCGCGCGCCGGCGGCTGGCGGAGATCGCGGACACCAACGCACCACCGCCACCGCTGAACACCACGCTCGCGGTGGTCGGCACCGACGCCGCCCTGACGAAGGCACAGGCACAGAAGCTGGCCGGCACCTCCCACGACGGCATCGCACGGGCCGTACGGCCCGTGCGATGC
>NZ_JAGPYD010000028.1:0-61584 GCF_018070255.1 Streptomyces sp. RK62
GCGGCCGGGGGCGGGGGGGGGGGGCGGACACCGTGCCGTGCGGGGGGTGGGGCGGGGGAGGCGTCAGCCGAGGACGGCCAGCGCGTCGATCTCGATGAGGAGTCCCGCGGGCAGACCGACGTACACGGTCGTGCGGGCGGCGGGCGGCTGGGTGAGGCCCTGCTCCTCGAAGTAGGCGTTGTAGAGGGCGTTCATCTCGGCGAAGTGGTCCACGTCGGTCAGATAGACGCGGATCATCATGACGTCGTCCCAGGTGGCGCCGCCCTCCTCCAGGATCGCCTTGACGTTGGCGAGGGTCTGGAGGGTCTGCTCGCGCAGGGTGGGACCGGCGGGCGTGGGGGCCTGGCCCTCGACGGCGGGGAGGAAGCCGACCTGACCGGCGACCTGGAGGATGTTGCCCTTGCGCACCCCGTGGGAGAACTGCGCGGGCGGGGTGGTGTGGGTCTTCGGGGTGAGCGCGATCTTGTCGGTCATGGGGTGTCCTTCGTCGGGGTTCTGCCGGAGTACTCGCCGCTGATGGCGTCCGCGGTGCGGCGCACGAGCGGGAGCAGGGTGAGGAGTTCGTCGGCGGTGACGACGACGTTCGGCGCCGACACCGACATGGCGGCGACGACCCGGCCGTCCGCGCCGCGGATGGGGGCCGCGACGCAGTTGATGGACTCCTCGTGGCCGCCGAGGTCGGTGGCCCAGCCCTGTTCGCGGACCTTGTCCAACTCCCGCAGGAAGGCGGGGGCGTTGGGGGTGGAACGGGACGTGTACATGGGGTAGTCGAGCTGTTCGGCGAGGGCCCGCCGCTCGTGCTCGGGCAGATCGGCGAGGAGCAGCTTGGCGACCGCGGCGACGGTGATGGCGACGGGCTTGCCGATCCGGGAGTACATCCGCACGGGGTAGCGGCTCTCGACCTTGTCGATGTAGAGCACCTCGTCCTCCTCGTAGACGGCGAGGTGCACGGTGTGCCCGCACTGCTCGTTCAGCCGGACGAGGTGGGGGTGGGCGATCCCGCGGATGTCGAGGTTCTCCATCGCCTCCTGGGCGAGGGCGATGAGGCGGGCGCCGAGCCGGTAGCGCTGGTCGGACTGGCGGTAGACCATTCCGTGTTCGTGCAGGGTGCGCAGCAGCCGCAGCGCGGTGGACTTGTGGACGCCGAGCCGCTCGGCGACCTTGCCCAGGTCGGCGGGGCCCTCGGCGAGCAGCGGCAGGATGCTGAGCGCGCGGTCGACGGTCTGGCTCATGGCGTGGGTACCTCCTCGTCGGCCCGGTCCGTGGTGTGGTTCCAGCCGGGGCCGAGTCGAAGTTTCTCCCACCCGGTGTCGTCGAGGGCCACCAGGCCGTCGGCGGTGTCGCGGGCGGGGGGCGGGGCGAGGTCGGCGGGGCTCGTGAGGGTGGCGGCGGCCCAGAGGTGTCCGTGCCGCAGCCGGTCGCGCAGGGGGAGGTCGCGCAGGGTGGCGGAGAGGAACCCGGCGGCGAAGGCGTCCCCGGCGCCGGTCGCGGCGGCGACCCGTACCTCGGGGGCCGGCACGTACACGGCGGAGTCCGTGGCGCGGTCGAACACGGTGGCGCCGCGCGCGCCGTCCTTCACCACCAGCACCGGCGGTTCGGGCAGCGCGGCGCGGATCGCCTCGGGTCCGCCGGTGACGCCCCAGGCGTCCTGCGCCTCGTCGACGCCGACGAAGACGAGGTCGGCGGCGCGGGCGAGGTCCAGCAGGACGGCCGGTCCGCCGGCGTCCCGCCACAGGCCGGGCCGGTGGTTGACGTCGAAGGAGACGACCGGGCGGTCCTCGCGCGGCGCGGTCAGCTCGCGCAGCAGGTCCAGGCAGGTGTCCGAGAGCGCGGCGGTGATCCCGGAGAGGTGCAGGACGCGTCCCGCGCGTACGGCGGCGAGGTCGACGTTGTGCGTCGACATGGCGGACGCGGCCGATCCGGCCCGGTAGTAGGCGACCTCGTGCGCGTCGGTGGCCCGGTCGCCGGCGGTGCGGAAGTAGACGCCGGTCGGGCGGGCCGGGTCGCGGCGTACGGCGGAGACGTCGACGCCGTGGCCGCCGATGGCCGTCACGAGGTGGTCGCCGAAGCCGTCGGCGCCGACCCGGCTCACCCAGCGCACCCGGTGCCCGGCGGCGGCGAGCCCGCAGGCCAGGTTGGACTCGGCACCGCCGATGGCCCGCTCGAAGGAGGGGACGTCGGCGAGGCGTCCCGGCCGCGACGGCAGGAACGTGACCATGGACTCGCCGAGCGCGACGACGTCCATGACGTCGGGGGCATTGCAGGGTCCGGTGAGGGTCACGATCGTCGTAGCTCCAGACCTTGGGCGGGCGGATCCGCCGATCCGTTGACCCGCGGTTGGCCGAGATGTTAGACAGCGACAAGCGAAATACGCAATGAGTGTTGCACTCACTGCAACGCCACTGATCAGGGAGGTTCCATGGGGAACGAGGCGCTGGCCCGCCTGGCGGAGGAACGCGTCGACCACCGCTTCAAGGGCCTCCCGCCCGACGCCGACGGCCTGAGCGTCGCGGAGCTGGCCGCCCAGCGGCGCAACCTCTTCACCGGCGGCTTCACCACCCCGGTGCTGGCGCTGTCCGCCGAGCGCCTGGAGCACAACCTCGCCCTGATGGAGACGTACGCCGCCCGTCACGGCCTCGCGTTCGCGCCGCACGGCAAGACCTCGATGGCACCGGCGCTCTTCCAGCGGCAGATCGAGCGTGGCGCCTGGGGCATCACGCTCGCCGTGCCCCATCAGATGCGTGTGGCCCGGGCGTTCGGCGTCGAGCGGATCTTCCTCGCCAACGAACTGGTGGACGCCGCCGCGCTGCGCTGGATCGCCGGCGAACTGGCCGCCGACCCGCACTTCCGCCTCGTCTGCTACGTCGACTCCGTGTCCGGTGTGCGCCTCATGGACGCCGCGCTGCGGGACGCCGGAGCCGGTCGGCCGCTGGACGTCGTGGTGGAGCTGGCGGCCGGCGAGGGCGCCCGCACCGGCGTCCGTACGGACGAGGAGTGCGCGGCCGTCGCGGACGCCGTGGCCGCCACCGGCACCCTCCGTCTGGTCGGGGTCGCCGGATACGAGGGCGAGGTGCCGAGGGCGGACCCCGAGCGGGTGCGCGCCTGGCTGCGCCGGCTGGTGGCGCTGGCGGCGGGCTTCGACAAGGCGGGCCGGTTCGCGGGGCTGGACGAGATCGTGGTCAGCGCGGGCGGCAGCGCCTGGTTCGACGCGGTGGCCGACGTGTTCGCCGAGATCCCCGAGCTCTCCGTCCCCGTACTGAAGCTGCTGCGCTCGGGCGCGTACGTCTCGCACGACGACGGGCACTACCGCAGGCTCACCCCGTTCAACCGGGTGCCGGGCGAGGGCGCCCTGGAGCCCGCCTTCCGGCTCTGGACGCAGGTCGTGTCCCGCCCCTCCCCCGGCCAGGCGTTCGCCAACGCCGGCAAGCGGGACGCGGCGTACGACCTGGATCTGCCGGTCGCCCAGGTGGTCCGCCGGGACGGCGCCGAACGCCCCGCCGACGGTGTCACCGTGACCGCGCTGTCCGACCAGCACGCCTGGCTGGAGACGACCGGCGAGGCGGACCTGGAGGTCGGGGACTGGGTCGGCCTGGGGCTGTCCCACCCGTGCACGGCGTTCGACAAGTGGCAGCTGATCCCGCTCGCCGAGGCGGACGGGACGGTCGTCGACTACATCCGCACATTCTTCTGAGCAGGGGGCCGGTCGTGGAAGAGCTCGTCATCCGGGACGCGGACGTCGTCGACGGCAGCGGCGGTCCGTCCTACCGCGCCGACGTGGTCGTGGACCGCGGCAGGATCGTGTCGATCGTCCAGGAGGCCGCCGCGGCCGGCTGCCAGCGGCCCAAGGCGCGCCGCGAGCTGGACGCGGAGGGGCTGGTCCTCTCCCCCGGCTTCGTCGACATGCACGCCCACAGCGATCTGGCGCTGCTGCGGGACCCCGACCACAGCGCCAAGGCCGCCCAGGGCGTCACCCTGGAGGTGCTGGGTCAGGACGGGCTGTCGTACGCGCCGGTCGACGACCGCACGCTGGGCGAGGTGCGGCGCGCGATCGCCGGCTGGAACGGCCCGGGCGACGACATCGACTTCGACTGGCGGTCCGTCGGCGAGTACCTGGACCGCCTCGACCGGGGCATCGCGGTGAACGCCGCGTATCTGGTGCCGCAGGGCACGGTCCGGGCGCTCGTCGTCGGCTGGGAGGACCGGGAGGCGACCCCGGCCGAGCTGGACCGGATGCGCGCCCTGGTCGCCGAGGGCCTGGAGCAGGGCGCGGTCGGCCTGTCGTCGGGGCTGACGTACACACCGGGCATGTACGCGGGGGACGCCGAACTGACCGAGCTGTGCCGGGTCGTCGCCCGGTACGGCGGCTACTACTGCCCGCACCACCGCTCCTATGGGGCGGGCGCGCTCCAGGCGTACGAGGAGATGGTTGCGCTGACCCGGGAGGCGGGCTGCGCGCTGCACCTCGCGCACGCCACCATGAACTTCGGCGTGAACCGGGGCCGCGCCCCCGAGCTGCTGTCCCTGCTGGACAAGGCGCTCGCCGAGGGCGCCGACATCAGCCTCGACACCTACCCGTACACCCCCGGCTGCACGACCCTGGTGGCCCTGCTGCCGAGCTGGGCGAGCGAGGGCGGGCCCGAGGCGATCCTCGCGCGGCTCGCGGACGACGCGACGGCCGAGCGGATCCGGCACCATCTGGAGGTCGTCGGCGCCGACGGCTGCCACGGCGTGCCCGTGGAGTGGGAGACGATCGAGATCTCGGGGGTGGGCGAGCCCGCGCTGGCGGACCACGTCGGCCGTACGGTCCGGGAGTCGGCGGACGCCCGCGGCGAGGCCCCCTGGACGACCGCGCGCCGGCTGCTCCTTCAGGACCGGCTCGGCACGACGATCCTGCAGCACGTCGGCCATGAGGAGAACGTCCGGGCGATCATGCGGCACCCCGTCCACACGGGCGGTTCCGACGGCATCCTGCAGGGCAGCAAGCCGCATCCGCGCGCGTACGGCACCTTCCCGCACTATCTCGGGCACTACGTCCGGGAGTTGGGGGTGCTGTCGCTGGAGGAGTGCGTGGCCCATCTGACCTCGCGCCCGGCGAAGCGGCTGCGGCTGCCGGACCGGGGGCTGGTCCGCGAGGGCTATCGGGCGGACCTGGTGCTGTTCGACCCGGAGACGGTGGCGGCGGGCTCCACGTTCGCGGAGCCGCGCACGCCACCGACGGGTATCCCGCATGTGCTCGTGGACGGCCGTTTCGTGATCGAGGACGGCCGTCGCACGGACGTACTGGCGGGACGGGCGGTCCGCAGGGCCGGTTAGCCGGCCCTACGGCGTGCCGGTCACGGCTTGGGCAGGACGCAGCCGCTCGCGTTGAGGTTCAGCTTGTTGCCGGTGCCGAAGCAGGCGGGGATCTGGTAGATCTGCTGGGCGTAGTTGATGCCCTGGCGGACGGTGACCTCGCCGTTCTCGGCGACCTCGCACGGGTTGTTGACCGTGCAGGACTGGCCGTCCTCGTTGCCGGTGTTGTTGACGGCGACGACCCGCTTGGTGGCCTGGTCGATCACCGGGGAGCCGGAGGTGCCGCCGATGGTGTTGCAGGCGGACGTGTAGCGGACCGAGTCCTTGAAGGTCCAGTCGCCTTCCTTGAGGCGGTACGCGAACCCGTCGACGTTGCAGTTGTAGAGGCGCTTCCAGTAGCCGGAGGCGACGGTGATCGCGGTGCCGGCGGCCGGACGGGTGTCGGCCACGGTCAGCGCGCTGATCCCGGTCGAGCTCTTGATCTGCGCGTAGGTGGTGGTGAGCTGGTAGATCGACACGTCCGTGTCGGTCATCGTGCCGTAGGCGATTCTGTTGGCCCGCAGGGTGGCGACCCTGGAGCCGGAGGAGTTCAGCAGGCTGAAGGTCCTGCTGGACGCCCGGTCGACGACGACCTGGCCGGGGCCCGGCATACCGGTCTCCAGACAGTGGCCGTTCGACATGACGAGCGCCGGGTCGCTGTCCTGGGACTTCGGGAAGCGCACGACCGAGCCGGAGCAGTTGCTGAGCGCCACGGTGCCGGCGAAGTCGACGGCCTGGACGGACGGCTTCAGCGCCTGTTCGAGACCGGCCGTCACGGAGGCGACGGTGTCCCGGACCACCGAGGTGACCGAGCCCGTCCCGGCACCCTTGCCGAAGGACTGCGTGGTGTCCGCGGGAGCCGCGGCCACGGGTGCGGCGCCGGCCCCGGCCATCGCCAGGGCGAGGAGGGTGGCGCCGAGAGGTTTTCTCATGTGGGGGTCCCCTCATACGAGGAGGGTGACCGGAGAATCTCCGGCCACCCGCGCTTTTGTCATGCGCATTCTCACTCAGGAGGGGGGTGCCCACAAGAAGCAGGTGACCGGCGAGTAGGGCCGTAGGGCTTTCCCTACCACCGGATCCCGGACGTTTCGGCGCGGCGGCGCAGGACCTCCACGGGAGGGTGGCCGGATCACCACAGGCGGCCCGGCGCACACCGCACCCGGCCGCGACGGAGGACGGCTACCTGGGCCCCTTGGTGATGCCGAGGCCGCGCCCGGGGTGGTCGTCGCGTCCGCCCCTCGTCTCGGACGCGGTCGCCGTTGCGGTCGGTGCCGCGGGGGCCGTGCTCGCCGCGGGGGCCGAGGGCGCGCCGCCCCCGGTCGCGGTGGCCGACGCGGAGGGGGCCGGCGTCACGTCCGGGGTGCGCGTGCGCGGCGCGTCGCCGTCCAGCGGCGCACCGGACGCCGTCGTGCCGCCGCCCGTCTCCTCCGCGCTCTGCGCGGGGTCCACGGCGGTCGGACCCGTCCGCTCGTCCCCGCCCCTGGAGTCGCCGTCGGACGACGACCCGGAGAGGGAGAAGCCCGCCACGAGCGCCGCGGAGGCGACCCCCACCGCACCGGCCGAGACCAGCGCCCGCCGCGAGGGACGCGGACGCTCCTTGCGGCGCTTCCCCCGGTACCCGCGCGCGGCCCGCGCTCCCCCGTTCGCAGCATCGCCCCCCGGCGTCCGGGGCAGTTCCTCCGTCCGGTCGTACGCGTCCTGCCAGCCGTGCGCGGCGGCGGGATCGGCGTACTCCTCGTAGGACGGGGCGGCGTCGGCCAGCGGGTGGTACACGCTCGGCCCCTCCGTCGCCGGACCGCCCTGCTCGGCGTCGCCGTAGCCGTCGTGCGCGGCGTCGCCGGCGTCCATCGCCTTGTCGTTCTCCGGTGGCCTGGGCATGACGGGGCATTGTAGAGAGGTGCGGGCGCGCAGGACAGCGGCCCACGACATCCGCCCACACCACACGTCTCACGTGGCGGAAAACACGGGCCTCCCCGAGGGGCACCGCCGTAAGCTCCCAGACATGCAGGTGATCCAGTCGACCAAGCTCGCCAACGTCTGTTACGAGATCCGGGGCCCGGTGCTCGAGGAGGCGATGCGGCTCGAGTCGGCGGGGCATCGGATCCTCAAGCTGAACACCGGCAACCCGGCCGCGTTCGGCTTCGAGTGCCCGCCCGAGATCCTCGAGGACATCCTCCGCAACGTGTCGACGGCGCACGGCTACGGCGACGCGAAGGGCCTGCTGGCCGCGCGCCGGGCCGTCGTCATGCACAACCAGACCCTCGGCATCGAGACCGACGTCGAGCACGTCTTCATCGGCAACGGCGTCTCCGAGCTGATCGTCATGGCGATGCAGGGGCTCCTCGACGACGGGGACGAGGTGCTGGTCCCGGCGCCGGACTACCCTCTGTGGACGGCGGCCGTCTCCCTGTCCGGCGGCACCGCCGTGCACTACCGGTGCGACGAGCAGTCCGACTGGATGCCCGACCTCGCCGACGTCGAGCGCAAGGTCACCGACCGCACCAAGGCGATCGTCATCATCAACCCCAACAACCCGACGGGGGCCGTCTACGACGAGGCCGTCCTGCGCGGGCTGACGGACATCGCCCGCCGGCACAACCTCCTCGTCTGCTCCGACGAGATCTACGACAAGATCCTCTACGACGGCGCCACGCACACCCCGACCGCCGCCGTCGCGCCCGACCTGCTCACGCTCACCTTCAACGGCATGTCCAAGGCGTACCGGGTGGCCGGCTACCGGGTGGGCTGGATGGCGATCTCGGGCCCCCGCGCGCACGCCGACTCCTATATCGAGGGCCTGACGATCCTCGCGAACATGCGCCTGTGCGCGAACATGCCGGGCCAGCACGGCGTGGTCGCCGCGCTCAGCGGCCGGCAGACCATCGACGACCTCGTGCTGCCCGGCGGGCGGCTCAAGGAGCAGATGGACATCGCCTACGAGCTGCTGACCGCCATCCCCGGGGTGAGCTGCGTCCGCCCGAAGGGGGCGCTGTACCTCTTCCCGCGCCTGGACCCCAAGGTCTTCAAGATCAAGGACGACCGGCGGATGGTCCTGGACCTGCTGCGCAGCGAGAAGATCATGGTCGTGCAGGGCACCGGCTTCAACTGGCCGGATCCGGACCACTTCCGGGTGGTGACCCTGCCGACGGCCGCGGACCTGCGGGACGCGATGGGCCGGATCGGCCGCTTCCTCGACGGCTACGGCCAGCCGTGACCGCTACCGCGAGTACATGCACGGTCCACTTTTTGCTTACAACTCAACTTTAGACGAAATCCAAGCTAGGATGGTTTCCTGTCAGCGCACAGGAGGCCATCCCCCATGTACGAACCGATCCGCACCAAGTCGATCCACAGCACGATGGCCGGCGGCACCGACTTCCCCCACCGCACACGCGAGGAGGAGCTGGACATCCAGCTCGCCGGTCATCTCGCCGCGCTGCTCGCCGTCACGGACGAGCTGCGCGCCACGGCCCCCTCGCAGGACCTGGACGACGCGGCCGAACGGCTCGCCGAGCAGGTGACCCGGCTCCGGGAAGGACGTCCGCCGGCCCGCTCCGCCGTCGCGGCCGACCCGGCCCGGCTGGCGACCCTGCACCGGCGGGCGCACGCCCTGGCCGGACGCGCCCTGGTCGTCGCCGCGTCCCGTGCGGACACCGCCGCGGCCATCCTCGCCGCCGAACGCATGGACGCGCACGCCGCGGCCCAGGCGTCACAGAAGCTGACCGGGGTCGGCGGCTGACAGGCGCCGTTCCCCGGAGATCACGCAGGCCCTCGCCGTTCAGGCGAGGGCCTGCCGCCGCTTACGTCCCGTCGGGGCGGACGGGACCCGGCGGCGGCAGGCCCGGGGCCCCGCACACCGTTGTACGGGGCCTCGCCGGTCCGGGAGGCGGTCACCGCGGCCGGCCGTGACGATGTAGCTGGTCAGGGCACGATCGGAGCCGGCCGCGGCGTCTTGGGGGGCTGTCGTCAGCCCAGGCGCTTGACCAGCGCGTGGTACTCGTCCCACAGCTCCTTGGGCGTGTGGTCGCCGAAGGTGTCGAGGTGCTCGGGGACGAGCGCCGCCTCCTCGCGCCACACGTCCTTGTCGACGGTGAGCAGGAAGTCCAGGTCCGACTCGGACAGCGACAGGCCGTCGGTGTCGAGCGCGTCCTTGGTCGGCAGCACGCCGATCGGCGTCTCGACGCCCTCGGCCTTGCCCTCCAGGCGCTCCACGATCCACTTCAGGACGCGGGAGTTCTCGCCGAAGCCGGGCCAGACGAACTTGCCGTCGTCGTTCTTGCGGAACCAGTTGACGTAGTAGATCCGCGGCAGCTTCGCCGGGTCCTTGTCCTTGGCCACATCGACCCAGTGGGCCATGTAGTCGCCCATGTTGTAGCCGCAGAACGGCAGCATGGCGAACGGGTCGCGGCGCAGCTCGCCGACCTTGCCCTCGGCGGCGGCGGTCTTCTCGGAGGCCACGTTGGCGCCGAGGAAGACGCCGTGGTTCCAGTCGAAGGACTCCGTCACCAGCGGGACGGCGCTGGCGCGGCGCCCGCCGAACAGGATCGCGGAGATCGGCACGCCCTTGGGGTCCTCCCACTCGGGCGCGATGATCGGGCACTGGGACGCCGGCGTGGTGAAGCGGGCGTTGGGGTGGGCGGCCGGGGTGCCGGACTCCGGCGTCCAGTCGTTGCCCTTCCAGTCCGTCAGATGGGCCGGGGTCTCCTCCGTCATGCCCTCCCACCAGACGTCGCCGTCGTCGGTGAGGGCGACGTTCGTGAAGACGGAGTTGCCCCACAGGGTCTTCATCGCGTTGGCGTTGGTGTGCTCACCGGTGCCGGGCGCGACGCCGAAGAAGCCGGCCTCGGGGTTGATCGCGTAGAGGCGGCCGTCCTCGCCGAAGCGCATCCAGGCGATGTCGTCGCCGATGGTCTCGACGGTCCAGCCGGAGATCGTGGGCTCCAGCATGGCGAGGTTGGTCTTGCCGCAGGCGCTCGGGAAGGCGGCGGCGACGTACTTCGACTCGCCCTGCGGCGGGGTCAGCTTGAGGATCAGCATGTGCTCGGCGAGCCAGCCCTCGTCACGGGCCATGACGGAGGCGATGCGCAGGGCATAGCACTTCTTGCCGAGCAGGGCGTTGCCGCCGTAGCCGGAGCCGTAGGACCAGATCTCGCGGTCCTCGGGGAAGTGCGAGATGTACTTGGTGCTGTTGCAGGGCCAGGGGACGTCCTCCTGGCCGGGCTCCAGCGGGGCGCCCAGGGAGTGCACGGCCTTGACGAAGAAGCCGTCGGAGCCGAGCTCGTCGAGGACCGCCTGTCCCATCCGGGTCATCGTGCGCATGGACACGGCGACATAGGCGGAGTCGGTGATCTCGACGCCGATCGCGGACAGCGGCGAGCCGACCGGGCCCATGCAGAAGGGCACGACGTACATCGTGCGGCCGCGCATCGAGCCGCGGAACAGGCCCCGCTCGCCCTGGAAGATCTCCCGCATCTCGGCCGGGGCCTTCCAGTGGTTCGTCGGGCCCGCGTCCTCCTCCTTCTCGGAGCAGATGAAGGTCCGGTCCTCGACGCGGGCGACGTCGGTCGGGTCGGAGGCGGCGTAGTACGAGTTGGGGCGCTTGATCGGGTCGAGCTTCTTGAAGGTGCCCTTGGCGACGAGCTCTTCGCACAGGCGCTCGTACTCGGCCTCGGATCCGTCACACCAGACCACGTTGTCCGGCTGGGTCAGTTCGGCGATCTCGTTCACCCAGGTGACGAGCGCCTGGTGCTGGGTGGGAACGACGGGGGGAGCCGCGTTGTCACGCGCCACGGTTGCTCCTAAGTGAGGGATTTTGTCCTTGGTATGCCCTTGTGTGCCCCGTGGGGGCCTCGACCCGGCTGCCGCGCCCGCTGGATCATGCCGCGCTCATCCGGTGCCGACCGCACTCATTTGATCATCCGACGCGTCCGCGCATATGTCCAGAGGGCGTCACAAGTGAGCGGCGTGAGGATCGCCACTCATCCGGAGGTTTCCGGTCCGTCATCACGGCCTCACCCCGGGTACCCGCCTCCCGAGGCGCCCGTGAGACGATGGCCACTTCAGGCCCTCATCTGGCCGCCCAGACGCATAAGTTACGGTTCCGTAGGTACGATTTCCCCATGACTGCGCCCGACCCCGACGCGCTCTCGGAGACGCCGGCCGCCGGCCGGGATTCCGGAGCGCCCTCGCTGCCGCACCAGATCGCCCACCAGGCCCAGCAGCTCGGCGAGGAGATCAAGCCGAAGCTCCGCGGCTGGCTGCACCTGGGCATGTTCCCGGCCGTCCTGATCGCCGGGCTGGTCCTCACCGCCCTCGCGGACTCCCCGCGCGGCCGGCTCGCCTGCGGGATCTACGTCCTCACGGCCTGCCTGCTGTTCGGCGTGAGCGCGCTCTACCACCGGGGCAACTGGAGCCCGCGCATGGACGGCATCCTGCGCCGGCTCGACCACGCCAACATCTTCCTGATCATCGCGGGCACCTACACCCCGCTGACGATGCTGCTCCTGCCAGGAGCCAAGGGGCAGTGGCTGCTGTGGGGCATCTGGGGCGCCGCCGCGGCCGGGATCGTCTTCCGGGTCTTCTGGGTCGGCGCGCCCCGCTGGCTCTACACGCCCTGCTACATCGCGATGGGCTGGGCCGCCGTCTTCTTCCTGCCGGACTTCATGCGCACCGGCGGCATCGCCGTGCTCGTCCTGGTGATCGTCGGCGGTCTCCTCTACAGCGCCGGCGGCGTGGTCTACGGCTTCAAGCGCCCGAACCCGTCACCGCGCTGGTTCGGCTTCCACGAGGTCTTCCACTCCTTCACGCTGGCCGCGTTCATCGCGCACTACGTCGGCATCTCCATCGTCGCCTACCAGCACGGCTGACCGGCGCCCCCGCGCCATGAAAAACCTCGGGTCGCCCGAGCCCCACCGTGACATCCTGACCAGGTGAACGGTCCCGAGATCCACGTCGAGTTCGCGCCCGAGCTGCGTCCGTTCGTCGCAGGTGACCGGCGCCGCGGCGCCACCCCGCTCGTCACCGACGGCGTCTCGACGCTCGGCCACGTCGTGGAGTCCCTGGGCGTCCCCCTCACCGAGGTCGGCACCCTCCTCGTGGACGGCCGTCCCGTGCCCGTGGCCCATGTCCCGCGGGCCGGCGAGTCCGTGACCGTACGGCCCGTCGAGCGCCCTCAGCGGGTGCCCGGCGCCCCGCTGCGCTTCCTGCTCGACGTGCACCTCGGCACCCTCGCCCGCCGGCTGCGCCTGCTCGGCGTGGACACCGCGTACGAGTCGACCGACATCGGCGACCCCGCGCTCGCCGCCCGCTCCGCCGCCGAGAAGCGGGTCATGCTCAGCCGCGACCGGGGCCTGCTGCGCCGCCGCGAACTCTGGGCAGGCGGCTATGTCTACAGCACCCGCCCCGAGGAGCAGCTGCGGGACGTCCTCGACCGCTTCCGCCCGGAGCTGCGCCCCTGGACCCGCTGCACCGCCTGCAACGGCCTGCTGAAGGAAGCCACCAAGGACGAGGTCGCCGACCAGCTGGCGGGCGGCACCCGGCGGACGTACGACGTCTTCGCGCAGTGCACCGCGTGCGGGCGCGCCTACTGGAAGGGCGCGCACCACGAACAGCTGGAGGCCATCGTGGAGCGCGCCCTCACCGAGTACGCGAGCTGATGGTCAGCGCTTCGCCTTCACGTCAGCCTTTCCGCAGGCCACGCCGTCCCCGTTCGGGTCGAGGCGGAGCGGGTCGTCCCTGCCGTTGACCTTCAGCCGGCCGTAGTCGTTGGCCTTCAGCCAGTCGCAGCGGGCCTTCGTCGTCGCCTTCACGGCCGGCGGGAAGTCCGTCGGCACACAGACGTTGGCGGAGCCGTAGTGCCGGTCGCAGCCGGAGACGGCCGGGCCGACCTGCTGCGCCGAGCGCTTCTTGCCGGGGCCCGTCACCTTGCCCTGGAGGTCGTCGGCGAAGGCGTGGACGTGCGCGGAGGCGTCCTTGGCGCTCAGCGCCCGCGGGCCGTCCAGGTGCACCCACTTCGCCACCGACGGCACCCCGCCCGCATCCACCGCGAAGAGCATGTACCAGCCGGGCGGCGCCAGATCGGGGTTGCTCGTCACGTTCAGGTCGACGTTGTTCCCGTCCACCGACAGCGGCAGGTCGACGAACCGCTGGTTGGGGTCGGAGGAGTGGGTGACGGCGGCCGGGCGGATCAGCTCCGCCTTGGCGATGGGCCGGTCGACGGTGATCCGCTGGGTGTCGCCGTAGCTCCACTCGGTGTCGATCACCGAGGTGATCGCCGGGCGTTCGCCCTTGAGCAGATAGGGCGGGGTGTAGATCGACACGTCGTGGTTCCAGGAGCCGTTGCCCGGGTTGTCGCCGGTCGCCATGACGCGGCCGTCGGGCAGCAGGAACGCCGAGGAGTGGTAGCCGCGGGCCTCCGGGTCGGCCGCCACCGGGTCGAAGGTGCCGGTCGCCGGGTCGTAGAGCGACGACTCGTACACCGGGTCGGCCCGGTTGTGCAGGGCGCCTCCGGTCTCCAGCACCTTGCCGTCGGGCAGCAGCACCGCCGAGACGTACATCTTGCCCTGGTCACCGGTCTGCGCGATTTTGCCCGCGCCCAGGTCGACGGTGCCCTGCGGGACCGGCGGCCCGGCGACGTACGACGGGTTCGGCTGCTTCAGGTCGATGACGTCGGTGAGGCGGTTGGCGTCGGGGTTGGAGTCGATGTTGCCGCCGCCGAGGGTGAGGACCTTCTGGTCCTGGGCGGGCGGCAGCAGCACGCTCGCGGACTGGTCGCGCTCGTCCTTGCGCTGCAGGCCGGGGACCTGGGTGACGGTGTTGGCGTCGTAGTCGTAGATCGCCGCGCCGGTGCCCGGGATGTTGTTGCCGAAGACATGGCTGCCGGAGTAGAAGAGCCGGCCGTCCTGCATGAGGATCATCGACGGGTACAGGCCCCAGTACGACCAGGTCTGGTTGACCTTCCAGAGCTCCAGCCACTTCTGCTCGGCGTCCGACCACAGCTCGGCCGTCACCGAGCCGGTGGAATCCTCCTTGAGGCCGCCGAAGGAGATCACGTCGCCGTTGCCGAGGATCGTCGCCGACGGGTACCAGTGCCCGTCGTTCATGTCGTTGGTCCTGCTGTACGTCTCGGTGACCGGGTCGAAGATGTACGAGTCCTTGAACCCCTGGTAGCCGATCGTGCCGTCGGCCGACGGATAGCCCTTGTTGCCGCTCATCACGAGCACCCGGCCGTCCTTCAGCTGGACGTGCCCGGCGCAGAACATGTCCTTGGGCGTCGGGATCTGCTTGTAGGTGCCGTTCTCCGGGTCGTAGACCGCGCTGGTGAACGTGCCCGCCTCGAACATCTCCTCGCTGTTGCCGGACCCGGCGATCAGCAGCACCTTGCCGTTGTTGAGGACGACGGAGTGCATGGAGCGGACCGGGTTCTGGGTGGGCAGGACGTCCCAGCGGCCGTTCGCGCACTCCTCGGCGGTGCCCGTGCACACAGGGTCCGGGACGGGCTCGGCGACCTGGTCCATCGTGTAGTCGTCG
Organism: Streptomyces sp. RK62; assembly: GCF_018070255.1. Taxonomy (NCBI): domain Bacteria; kingdom Bacillati; phylum Actinomycetota; class Actinomycetes; order Kitasatosporales; family Streptomycetaceae; genus Streptomyces; species Streptomyces sp. RK62. Next base: position 14,860 of record NZ_JAGPYD010000028.1, read on the forward strand.
GTGGTGACCGAGCCGGTGCCGTAGACGGAGACGCCCCACGCGATCCGGTCGGTGCCGGCCGGCACCTCGGGCGTGCGGACCGTCGCCTCGGTCCAGCCCGCCGCCGTCTGCAGCGTCTTCAGGTCCGTCCAGTACTGCCAGCCCGCGGTCGTGTCGTGCCGGAACAGGGTGATCGAGGTGTCCGGGGTCGTCGACTTGTACCAGAGCCCCAGGTCGTACTGCCTGCCCACCGTGACGACCGGCGCGCACTCGGCGGACTCGGTGATGAGCGCCTTGCGGTCGCCCTCGGTCCGCCGGGTCAGCGTCACCTTCATCGCCTTGGAGCCGGAGTGCGCGTCGGCCACCGTCTCGAAGGCGAAGTCGTTGTCGCCCCAGCCGGACTTCTTCCAGCAGTACGGCATGTCATCGCCGCCCGCTGTCTCGAAGCCCGGGTTCTTCACGAGGTTGGCGGCGGACGCGGGCTGGGGCGTGGTGAGGAGCAGTCCTCCGGTGAGGCCCATGACGGCCAGCAGGGCCGTTCTGGTTCTGGATCTCATGCAGTACTCCTTGCTGTGCGGCTGCGGCTCCTGCGGGGCAGATAGACCAGCGCCTCGGTACCGGCGAAGCGCAGGACGAAGGTGATGACCAGGGCCAGTGCCGTCGCGGGCAGCACCGCGAGCCCGAACTGGCCGACGAGCAGCGCGATCAGCGGGATGCGCAGCACCAGGTCGGCGTTGGCGAGCAGCGCGAACCGGATCGTGCGGTCGGCCCAGTGCCGGTGGACGCGCCGCTCACGGAACAGCAGCTTCTCGATCAGCAGGAAGTTCCAGGCGACTCCGAACTGGTTGGCGATGATCTCGGCGGGCAGATAGTGCAGCCCCGCCTGGGTCATCGCCCACAGCGCGGCCAGGTTCGGTACGAAGCCGGTCAGCCCGATCAGGCCGAACACCACCATGCGGGCCAGCGGGTCGGCCGTGCGCAGCCCGGCCAGGTGCCGCAGGAAGCGGCGCCCCTCCGCCGCCGTGGACTTGGACTCCCCCGCGAACCGCTCCTGGAACACGAACGGCACCTCGGTGACCGCCCGCGGGCGGCTGCGGACCGCTAGCTCCAGCAGGATCTTGTAGCCGAGCGGCTTGAGGGCCTCGGCGGTGATGTCGCTGCGCCGGATCGCGAAGAAGCCGCTCATGGGGTCGCTGATGCCGTGCAGCCGGCGCGGGAACAGGGCCTTGGTCAGCCAGGTCGCACCCCGGGAGACGGCGACCCGGTAGCTGCCGGCGAGCCCGGCCCGGCTGCCGCCCTTGATGTACCGGGAGGCGACGACGAGTCCGGCGTTGGCGCGCTCGCCGGTGGCCACCAGTTCCGGGACGAGGGACGGCGGGTGCTGGCAGTCGCCGTCCATGACGACGATCCAGTCGGAGCCGGCCGCCTTCATGCCCTCGACGACGGCTCCGCCGAGCCCGCCGACGGGCTCGTCGCGGTGGAGGACGGTGACGGGGAACGGGCAGTCCTTGGCGGCCTCCTCGATGACCTGCGGGGTGTCGTCGGTGGAGTCGTCCACGAAGACGACCTCGCAGGGCAGCCGGGCCGGCACGGACTCGGTGATCTGGTGCAGCAACTGCCGTACGTTCGCCGACTCGTTGAAGGTCGGGACGACGATGGTGACGGCTCCCGGCTCGGGGACCTCGGTGGTCTCGACGGCCGGATCGTCCAGCCCGCCGGGGACGGTGTACTCGTGGGTCATCGAACGCCTCCGGCGGAAGTCTGGATCTGGCGGATCTCGATACGGTCCTCGCCCTCGCCGAACACGGCGACCGGCTCGGAGTGCTCGATGGCCGCCTTGACGTTGGGCAGGTCGACGGCGTCACGCCGGACCGTCGGGGACGCCACGACGTAGTCGAGGTCCTTCCAGCCGCGCGGCATCGTCTTCGTGACGGCCGGGTCGAGGTCGGCCTTGTAGAACCAGATGACGCCCCGCCCCGGCTCGTACCCGGCGTGCACCAGGTCGAGCCACAGCGCGTCGTCGACCAGGACGCGGGTGTCCGCCGGGTCCTCCACCTCGGTGGCCAGCCACTTCGAGGCCGCCTGGTAGGGGGCGTTGGCGTCGGCGGTGACGGCGGTGCGGTCGCCGTCGTACCAGCGCGGGACGACATAGGCGCCGGCCGCGATCGCCAGCACCGCCGCCAGGGCGTACCGGCCGCCGGTGAGGGGGCGGGGCTCGCTCTCCGAGCGCCGGCGCCGCAGCACGGCGTGCGCGACGGAGGCAGTACCGCCGGCCAGGACCAGGGCGAGGAACGGCAGCGCCTGGATGACGTACATCGCCGGCAGATAGCCGTTCGGGCGCAGGGCGACCAGGGCGAGGATCACCACGGCGGCCGAGGGCCCGGCCAGCGCGCGGGCGGTGACCGACCAGCGCCAGGTCACCAGGAGCAGCAGGGCGCCGGCGAGACCGCCGACGATGAGGACGCGGTCGTAGTAGAGCCACGACTGCAGCACGCCCCAGGAGCCCGAGCCCTCGTCGAGGATGAAGCCCGAACCGGGCCGGGTCATCTGGTAGGTGATGCCGTCCCACAGCGAGACGTGTCCGCTGCCCGGCAGCAGCTCGCCCTTGAGCAGGGCGAACAGCGGGTAGGACAGGCCGATCAGGGCGCACGCGGTGATCGCGCCGGTGAGGGCGAACTTCCGGGTGTCGCGGTGGCTGTGCCGCCACATGGTGATCAGCACCGCCGGGAGCACGAAGAGCATCGTCTCCTTGGTGAGCACGGCGGTGGCGGCCGCGATGCCCGCCCCGAAGTGGTGCCACAGATGCCGGCTCGGCGAGGCCGCCAGCGCGAACGCCAGCAGTGTCCACATCACCGCGAGGTTGTCGAGGAAGATCTCCCGCTGGAGCACCACCGACAGCGGCGACAGGCCGAACAGCAGCATGCCGAGTCCGGCCGCCCAGCGCGGCAGGGACAGCCGCCGGCCGAGGACGTAGACCAGCACCGCGCTGACCGCGCTGACCACGAGCATCGCCGCCCGCATCGTGCCGACGGTCATCGACTCGGGGCTCAGCGCGGCCGGGATCCAGGTCAGCAGGGCTATCTGGATCCAGCCGAGCGGCGGATGGTCGTACCAGTACGTGTAGTGGGCGAGGCCGCGGCCCTCCTGGACCGCCCAGGCCTGGGCCAGATAGGTGCCCTCGTCGTCGCTGAGGGTCGGGTAGTCGGCGATGTTCCAGCCCTGGACGACGAGGATCGCCACCAGGAGGACACCGCACAGGAGCAGGTCGGACCGGGAGGAACGCAGCCGCGACGGCCCTGTTCGGCCGGTCGGACGGGTCGTGGGCGCAGGCCGGCGCTGCGCGGGGACCTTCGGAGTGGTCGCCGCGGGAAGGGTGGAGGTCACGCGTGGACGTCCTCTCGGAGGTCACGGGTCGCGTCGGCGGCGTCGAGATGCGCGCCGACGTGGCTGGTCAGCTCCCAGTCGTTGCGGCCGCGCTGCTCGCGCCAGACGGCGCGGACGGCGGCCCCGGCGAGGAGCACCTGGTAGAAGGGGCCGCCCACGACGAGCTTCAGATAGTGGACGAAGCGCACGCGCAGCCCGTACTGGCGGCCGAAGTCGTGCAGTCCGACGATCTCGAACACGAAGGTGACGAGCGCGGTGACGGCCGGCAGGAAGGTGATGAACGCGATGCTCACCGGTACGTCGAGGAACACCGCGATCGCGATGTTCAGCGGGATGACGAGCCCGGTGAACGCCTGCATGAATGGCGTCATCAGCGTGTAGCGCGCGAGCAGCCGCTGCCCGAACGTGGGCAGTTGCTTCCAGTCCTTCTTCCGGTAGACCTGCAGGAAGCCCTGGTTCCAGCGGGTGCGCTGCTTCAGCAGCGACATCAGGCTGCCGGGTGTCTCCTCGCGGGTGACCATGTCGGAGTCGTAGGCGACGACGACCTTCTTGCCGACGCTGGAGAGCCGGACCCCCAGGTCGCAGTCCTCGGCGAGGCAGTCCGGGTCCCAGCCGCCGGCCTCGCGCAGCACGTCGGTGCGGACGAAGACCGTGTTGCCGCCGAGCGGGATGAACCCTTTCTGCGCGTGCAGGTGCAGCCGCGAGCGGAACCAGAAGAAGTACTCCAGGCAGTTGCGCAGGCTGTACCAGCTGGAGTGGAAGTTGATCAGCTGGACGCCGCCCTGGACGACGTCCGCCCCGGTGGTCCGGAACGCGTGGTCCACGTGGGCCAGCAGCTCCGGGTGGACCTGGTCCTCGGCGTCGAAGACCCCGACGACGTCACCGCGGCAGTGCGGCAGCGCGGTGTTCATCGCCTTCGGTTTGTTCTTCTTCTCGTGCGTGTCGACGACGACACGGACCCGTGGATCACGTGCGGCGGCCCGCTCGGCCACCTCGGTGGTCTCCGGGTCGTCGTGTCCGACGATCACGATGATCTCGAAGTCGGTGTGGGTCGACTCCAGCAGCCGCTGGATGGTGTGGTCCAGCACGGCCTGTTCATGTCGTGCCGGCAGCAGCAGGGAGAAGGACACATGGTCGTTCCCGTCCGGTCTGCTGAACCGGGTGGAGGCGAGCACTTCGGGCGTACGCCACGCGTGCATCTGCCACCACAGGGTGAAAGCCGCCATCCAGAACAAGGCCAGTGAGACGACGGCTATGAAGACAGACGTCAGCAACAGATCCCCCCAGATCCCCAATGCCCCCTGTCGCGACGGCGTTTCACACCGGTCGCGGCACTGTGCAGAGATTAGGAGGGATGTGTGAAGTTCGCAGGTGCTTTCGATGAAGAGCGCGTTTCCTCACAACCGGAGGCGAGAGTGAACAATTCGAGCGCCACCCGCGTAACTGCCGCGATACGACCCCTGTTTCAGCTGCTCAGCGCCTCCCGCAGCCGCTCCGGGTCGGTCGTCGGGGCGTCGCAGGTGAAGTTACGGCAGACATAGGCGGCCGGCGCCCCCTGCTGCAACGGGCGGTCGGCGAGCAGCGGGAACTCGTCACTCTCCGCAGCGCCGACGGCGACGACCGCGCCCGGCGCCGTGCCCAGAAGTGCCGTGCGGTGCAGGGTCTTCGTCGCCTCGTCGGACAGCGACGGACCGACGACGGCGACCTCGCGCGGCCCGTCGAGCAGCGCCTCCGCCACCGCGAGCCCCCACCCGATGAACCGCGGCACCCGCGGACCGAGCGCCTTCACCACGCCCAACGCCCGCTCCGCGGCCCGGCGATGGGGCTCGGACCCGGTGTGCGCCGCGTACCCGAGCAGCGCCCCGGCCGCCGCGCTCCACCCGGACGGCACCGCGTTGTCCGTCGGGTCCTGGGGCCGCCGGATCAGCCGCTCGGCGTCCGCCGCCGTGTCGTACAGCGCGCCCGACTCCTCGTCCACGAACCGGGCCAGCACGTGGTCCAGCAGGAACCCGGCGAAGTCCAGCCAGACCCCCTCGCCGGTGACGGACGCCAGCGCCAGGAAGCCCTCGGCGACATCGCCGTAGTCCTCCAGCACGCCCGCGTTGGCTCCCGCCCTGCCGTCCTTGCTGGTCCGGGTCAGCCGCGCCTGGTCGTCGAAGTGCACGCGCACCAGCAGATCGGCGGCACCGACCGCGGCCTCCACCAGGTCCGGGCGGTCGAAGTAGGCGCCCGTCTCGGCCAGCGCGGCGATCGCGAGGCCGTTCCACGCGGCGACGACCTTGTCGTCCCGGCCCGGCGCGGGCCGGGACGCCCGCCGCTCCAGCAGCCTCTGACGCACCGACGCGATCCGCCCGGCCTCGAACACCTCGTCGCGCTGCGGGAGTTGCAGCACCGAGGCGCCCTCCTCGAAGGTGCCCTCCTCGGTCACCCCGAAGTACCGCGCGGCGAGTTCGGCGTCGTCGTCCCCGAGCGCCTCGCGCAACTGCCCGGGCGTCCACACGTAGTACGCGCCCTCGACGTGCCGGCCGGTCCCGTCGTCGCTGTCGGCGTCGAGCGCGGAGGCGAACCCGCCCTGTTCCGTGCGCAGTTCGCGCACCATGAAGTCGGCGGTCTCCAGTGCCACCCGCCGCGCGAGGTCCGACCCGGTGGCCCGCCACAGGTGCGCGTAGACCCGGCACAGCAGGGCGTTGTCATAGAGCATCTTCTCGAAGTGCGGGACCACCCAGTCCCGGTCCACCGAGTAGCGCGCGAACCCGCCGCCGAGTTGGTCGTAGATGCCGCCCCGGGCCATCCGCTCACCGGTGTCCTGCGCCATCTGCAGCGCGCCCTCGGCGCCGGTGCGCGCGTGGTGGCGCAGCAGGAACTCGATCACCATGGACGGCGGGAACTTGGGCGCGCCGCCGAATCCGCCGCGCTGGGGGTCGTACTCCCGGGTGAGGCCGAGCAGGGCCTGTGCCAGTTCCTGTTCGCCGGGGGCCTCGGTGCCGCCGTAGGAGATGTCCCGTCCGGCCAGATCGCGGACGATCTTCCCGGCGACCTCGGCGACCTCGTCGCGCCGGTCCGTCCAGGCGCTGCGGACGCCTTCCAGCACCTGCCGGAAGGACGGCATCCCGTGCCGGGGCGCGGGCGGGAAGTACGTGCCGAAGTAGAAGGGCTCGGCCTCGGGGGTGAGGAACACCGTCATGGGCCAGCCGCCCTGGCCGGTGGCCGCCTGCACGGCCTCCATGTAGACGGCGTCGACGTCGGGGCGCTCCTCGCGGTCCACCTTGACGTTGACGAAGTGGGCGTTGAGGAAGTCGGCCGTCGCCTCGTCCTCGAAGGACTCGTGCGCCATGACGTGGCACCAGTGGCAGCTGCTGTATCCGACGCTCAGCAGGACCGGGCGGTCGCTTCTGCGGGCCTCCTCGAAGGCCTCTTCCGACCAGGGCCACCAGTCCACCGGGTTGTCGGCGTGCTGGAGCAGGTAGGGGGACGTCTCGTGGGCCAGTCGGTTCGGCATGTCCCCATCCTGCCCCACCTCCCCCGGCCGGTCCCGGGACGGTCCGCGCGTCCGCCTGTCGCCGCGCGGCTCGGGCATCCGTCCGGCCGTCGTACGGGCGCTCGGGCGATCGCAGGTCGTCGCGGGTGCGGTGATCGGCGCCCTCTCGCGCTCGCTGCGGTGGCGAAGGACACTCGTAGGCGCTGGAGTTGCCGCCGGAGGGGGACATGCCATGCGGGACAGTCACCGGGCAGAGGCGGAGCGGCTGCTGGGCCGGGCCGTGGAGGAGGAGGTCCGGCGTTCGGGCGGGCGGGTGGACGGGCGGGTGCTGTCCGCGCGGGCCCGCGCTTCGCTGGACGCCCTGGCGCAGACGGCGGCCGAGGAGTACGAGGCGTACGCCCGGGCGCTGGACGAGTCGGAGGCCGGGCGGCTCACGTTCGGCCGCCGGTTCGCGCAGGAGGGCGGGGTCACGCCGCTGATGGTGGCCGGGGTCGCGGCGCTCGCGGCGACCGTGTCGGATCTGGCGCTCGGCACCGGGGCGGGCACCGCGCTCGGCGTGGGCGCGACGGTCGGCGTGATCGGCGCGGCGGCAGCGGTGGCGAAGGTGGCGGGCGCCCATCTGCCCGCGGCGCATCACCGGGCCGGGGCGGCGGGGCAGCCGGGCGGGCCCGAGCAGTTGCGTCTGCAGTGGCTGACGGCGCTGGAGGTGCGGGGCATCCGTCCGTTCCTGGACCAGCAGCGGGTGCTGGGCGCGGCCGGTGGGCCTCCGCCCCGGCTGAAGGGGGCGGACAAGAGCGCGGCGGCGCGCGGGCGCGGGGTGCTGGCGCAGTCGTTCGGGCACCTGCCGGACCCGGCGGAGCCGTTCGCGGGCCGGCGGCGGGAGCTGGCCGGTATCCGGCAGTGGGTGCAGGCGGGCCGGGCGAGCACGGAGACCCGGCCGACGGTGGTCGTGCTGCACGGGCCGCCGGGCAGCGGCCGTACCGCGCTGGCGGTGCGGGCGGCCCATGAGCTGAAGGACCAGTTCCGGGGGGCGTGCGTGGTGGATCTGCGCGGGGACAGCCCGGAGGAGCCGCCGCTGACCACCCGGGAGGCGCTGCTGCATCTGCTGAACCGGCTGGGCGCCCCGCGTGAGCAGCTGCTGTTCCGGGAGCGCGCGTCGGCCGGGCAGCAGGTCAAGCGGCTGGGCGAGCTGTACCACCGGCATCTGGCCGGGGTGCCGGTCACGGTGATCCTGGACGACGCCCGGGACGCGGAGCAGGTCGCCGCGCTGGTGCCGGAGCGGTCCGACAGCCTGGTCCTGGTGACGGCCCGGGAGCCGCTGGAGCTGCCGGCCGGTCTTGCGGCGCGGGTGCACCGGCTGCCGGTGGAGCCGCTGGACGCGGCCGGTTCCGAGGAGCTGCTGGCGGCGGCCGCGCGGGACGCCTCGGGACCGTACGACGCGCAGGCCGCGGACCGGATCCATGAGCTGTGCGGCGGGCTGCCGCTGGCGCTGCGGATCGCGGGGTCGTCGCTGGGTCCGAGATCGCCGCGCGCGCTGGCGGCCGACCTGGGGGCGTACGGGCCGGTGGGGCCGGGTGAGCGGGTGCTGTGGCTGCGGTACACCGACCAGGGCGAGACGGGCCGGCGGCTGCTGCGCCGGCTGGCGCTGGCGGGCCGCGCCTCGCTGGGGGCGGCCGCCGCGGCGGCGCTGCTGGCCACGGACCGGGCGGAGGCGGGCCGGCTCCTCGCGGGCCTGGCGGACGCCGGTCTGATCGACCATGTGCGCGGCGACCGTTACCGGCTGCACGACGTGGTGCGGGCCTTCGCCCACGCCCGGCTCCTGGACGAGGAGGACCCGGCGGAGCGTACGGCGGCGCAGGAGCGGCTGATCACGAGCTACGCCGATCTGGCGGACTCGGTGCTGCGGCTGGTCGACGGCAACATGTCGACCCGCTCGGACCGGTTCAGCCCGCACGGTTTCGCCTCGCCGGACGAGGCGCTGCGGTGGCTGGACGAGGAGTCGAGCTTCATCACGGCGGCGCTGCGGCACGCGGAGGGCGTCGACCAGGGACCGGTGCTGAATCTGCTGGGTGCGCTGTGCGACTACTGCCTGCTGCGCGGCGACCTGTACCGCCTCGGTGAGATCAGCGAGCTGGCGCAGGCCGTGGACCAGGGGCTGCTGGTGCGTTCGGTGCAGTGGCGCACGGGGATCGCGGCCCGGCAGCTGGGCGAGCTGGACAAGGCGCGGGCGACCCTGGCGTCGGTGGTGGACCTCTACCGGGAGGCGCATCACGACGCGGGCGCGGCGCGCGCCCTGTGCTCGCTGGGGATCACGCTGCACCACCAGGGCAATCTCGCGGAGGCGGCGGCGCGGCTGCGGGAGGCGCTGGATCTGCAGGCGGCGCCCGCGCTGGCGACGGACCGGGCGTGGACGATGCACGCGCTGGCGGCCGTGGAACGGGACCGGGGCCGGGTCGCGGAGTCCCGGGCGCTGCTGTCGGAGTCGCTGGCGCTGCACCGGGCCGGTGAGTCCCTGCACGGGGAGGCGTGGGCGCACTTCCAGCTGGGTCAGCTGGAGCTGCGGGGCGGGGACGTGCCGCGGGCGGAGGCGGATCTGCGGGCGGCTCTCGAGCTGTACGGGCGGACGCGGGACGCGCGCGGCGAGGCGTGGGCGCTGACGCAGCTGGCGCGGGCGCGGCTGGTGGCCGGTGACCCGGCGGCCGCGGTGGAGGGGCTGCGGCAGGCGGCGGCCCGGCACCGCGACAACGAGGACGCGCGCGGCGAGGCGTGGTCGGTGTACTACCTGGGGCAGGCCCTGGAGGAGACCGGCGATCTGGACCGGGCGGTGCGGGAGCTGGAGCGGTCGCGCACGATGTTCTCCCGGATGCGGGACGTGTACGGGCTGGCGTGCGCCCGGCACCACTCGGCGCGGGTGACCCGCGACCAGCGGGCGGTGCAGACGGGCTCGCTGCGCAACTCCGGCTTCGCCCGGCAGCTCCTGGTCGACGCGCGCGCCGACTTCCAGCGCATCGGTGTCGCGCACGGCGAGGCGTGGACGTGTCTGGAGCTGGCCGTGGTGGACGGCGGGAACGCCCGGACCGGGCAGGCGCTGGACCTGTGCGACGAGGCGGTGACGCTGTTCGCGTCCTACGGGGATCTGCGCGGGGAGGACTGGGCGCGCTTCCTGCGCTGCACGCTGCTGCCGTACGCGGCCCCGGGCGGCGTGGAGGTGGGTACGGCGGTGGCGCTGGAGGAGCTGGCGCAGCTCGCGCGGGCGGGGCATCCGCTGCGGGACGGCCGGCTGGCGGAGTGCCTGGAGGCGTACCGCCTGCTGCTGGAGCGGGGGGTGGAGCTGGAGGCGGGATGGCAGGCATGGCGGCTCGGCATGGTGCCGAACCGCCCCGCGCGGGAGGTGATGGGCGTCGCTCCGGCGGCCCCGCGCTGACGGGGCCGCCGGGGTGGTCGCGTCAGCCCTGCTTGCGCCCGTCCGCGCCCGTCGTCGCCCCGTCGGCGGCGTCGGCCTCCGGGTCGGGGGCCTCCGTGAACTCGACCCGGCCCATGTGCCGGTTCATCGACTTCATCAGGGCCCACACCGCCAGGGCCATCACCGCGAAGACGATGAAACCGAGGACGCCGGGAGTGACCTTGTCCTCGTCCACCTCCTTGGCGAGGGTGGCGAGGTGGGTCATTGCCAGGCTTGCGCTTGCGCTCATGTCAGGCATTGTCCCGGATGCCCGCGAAGAGGTCGTCCTCGGGGAGGGAGGTGGCGACGAGCGACTTCGCCAGCTCATACTCCTCGGTCGGCCAGACCTCCTTCTGGAGCTCCAGCGGGACGCGGAACCAGCCGCCGTCGGGGTCGATCTGGGTGGCGTGGGCGATCAGCGCCTTGTCGCGGATCTCATAGAACTCCGCGCACGGGACGTGCGTGGTGAGGGTCCGCTCGGTGCGCTCGAACTCGTCCCAGCGCTTGAGCCAGTCCCCGTACGGCGACTCCAGGCCGCGGTCGAGCATGGCCTGGTGCAGGGCCTCGGTGCGGGGGCGGTTGAAGCCCTGGTTGTAGTAGAGCTTCAGCGGCTGGTACGCGGGGCCGAACTCGGCCTCCGGGTACTTCTCGGTGTCGGCCGCGCCTTCGAAGGCCACCATCGAGATCTTGTGGGTCATGATGTGGTCGGGGTGCGGGTAGCCGCCGTTCTCGTCGTAGGTGGTGATCACCTGCGGGCGGAACGAGCGGATCTGCTTCACCAGCTCACCGGCCGCCTTGTCGACGTCCTCCAGGGCGAAGCAGCCCTCGGGGAGCGGGGGCAGCGGGTCGCCCTCGGGCAGGCCGGAGTCGACGAAGCCGAGCCACTCCTGCTTGACGCCGAGGATCTGGCGGGCCTCGTCCATCTCCTTCTTGCGCACCTCGTGGATGTGCTCCTCGATGTACGGGTCGCCCTGGAGCTTCGGGTTGAGGATGGAGCCGCGCTCCCCGCCCGTGCAGGTCACGACCAGCACGTCCACCCCCTCGGACACGTACTTCGCCATGGTGGCCGCGCCCTTGCTCGACTCGTCGTCGGGGTGGGCGTGGACGGCCATCAGTCGCAGCTGGTCAGTCAAGACTCAATCCTCGTAGTCGGCGCCCCGGCGTGCCCCGGTGCGATCGGCGGCTTCTATAGTGACCGAATCGGGGGGCGGATAATTCCGGGGTACGGCCCGGAGGCCCTGTTTCGGGACATCCGTTCCGCTCCGGCCGGGAGGACGATCATGAGTACGGTGAGCACGCGACCGCCCGAGGGCCGTTACGGCCGTTCCTCGGACGCGCGCGCCGACCGCACCCTCAAGGCCGTCGGCGGGGTGCTCGGGGTGCTGCTGCTGGCGCTGGTCGGTTACTTCGGCTACCACTACGTCGGCCAGAACAAGATCAGCGCCGAGGTGATCGAGTTCGACGCCGTCGAGGACGCGGTGCACGTGCATCTGGAGGTCCGCAAGGACGCCGGCGCCACCGGCTACTGCACGGTGCGCTCGCAGTCCGAGAGCGGCGCCGAGGTGGGCCGGGCGGACTTCCGGTTCGACGGTGACGAGACCCGCATCGACAAGGTCGTCACGCTCCGTACGACGGCCCGGGGGACGACGGCCGAGCTGCTCGGCTGCCACGCCGGCTGACCGCCCCGGTACACCGGCGCGAAGATGCTCGACACCGACCGTATTCACCCGGAATAGGTCAGGTCTGACCTGCGGTGATGTAATTCCTGTGGCTTATGTCCTCCCCCTGCGGGCATCCAATTGTTAGGCTCGTGGTTTCGCCCATCCGTGAAGGAACATTCTTCTGGGTAGGGCGATGCTTTGTATTCCCAGTACCGACGAGGAGCACCTGTGACCCAGACCAGCGAGAACGTCACCTGGCTGACCCAGGAGGCGTACAACCAGCTCAAGGCCGAGCTGGAGTACCTGTCTGGTCCTGCGCGCACGGAGATCGCAGCCAAGATCGCGGCCGCGCGCGAGGAGGGGGACCTGCGCGAGAACGGCGGGTACCACGCCGCCAAGGAGGAGCAGGGCAAGCAGGAGCTCCGCGTGCGCCAGCTGACCCAGCTCCTGGAGAACGCGAAGGTCGGTGAGGCCCCGGCGTCGGCGGACGGCGCGGTGGCGCCCGGGATGGTCGTGACGATCGCCTTCGACGGCGACGAGGACGACACGATGACCTTCCTGCTGGCCTCCCGCGAGTACGCGAGCTCGGACATCGAGACGTACTCCCCGCAGTCCCCGCTGGGCTCCGGCGTGATCGGCCACAAGGTCGGCGAGGACGCGGAGTACGAGCTGCCCAACGGCAAGAAGGCGTCCGTACGGATCCTCAAGGCCGAGCCCTACAGCGGCTGACCCGGCCCCTTCACCTCCACAGGAGCCCCCGGCGCCCATCGGCACCGGGGGCTCCGCCGTGTCCGGGGCGCTGCCCCGGGCCCGGTCACGCCGTCGCGGAGCGGTACTTGCGCACGGCCAGCGTGCGGAAGAACGCGATGATCAGCACGGACCAGATCAGCGAGGCCCACACCGGGTGCTGCATGGGCCAGGCGTCGGGAGCCTTGAAGCCCGGCGGCAGGTTGCCGAACAGCTCCCGGCAGGCCTGCACAGTGGCACTGAACGGGTTCCACTCGGCGATGTGCCGCAGGAAGGTCGGCATCTGGTTGGCGTCCACGAAGGCGTTCGAGATGAACGTCAGCGGGAACAGCCAGATCAGACCACCCGAGGTCGCCGCCTCCGGGGTGCGCACGCTCAGACCGATGAGCGCGCCGATCCACGAGAACGCGTACCCGAGGAGCAGGAGCAGACCGAAGCCGGCGAGCACCTTGCCCGCGTTCTCATGGGTGCGCCAGCCGACGATCACGGCGACGACCGCGAGGACGACGAGGGTGAGCGCGGTCTGCACCAGGTCGGCGAGGGTGCGGCCGGTCAGGACCGCGCCGCGCGCCATCGGCAGGGAGCGGAAGCGGTCGATCAGGCCCTTGTGCATGTCGTCCGCGATACCGGCGCCCGCGCCGGCGGTCGCGAAGGTGACCGTCTGGGCGAAGATGCCGGCCATCAGGAACTCGCGGTAGGCCTGGGTGGAGGTGGAGGAGCCGACCTGGATCGAGCCGCCGAACACATAGGTGAACAGCACCACGAACATGATCGGCTGGATGAGCCCGAAGATCAGCATCTCGGGGATCCGGGCCATCCGGATCAGGTTTCTGCGGGCGATGACCGCGGAATCGTTGATGGCGCTCACTTCGCCGTCTCCTCCTTGACGCTCTCGTCGGTCTCGGCTTCGGCGGCGTGGCCCGTCAGGGACAGGAAGACGTCGTCGAGGGTGGGGCGGCGCAGACCGATGTCGTCGATCTCGATGCCGCGGGCGTCGAGCTCGCGGATGACCTCGGCGAGGAGCTTGGCGCCGCCGGTCACCGGCACGGTGAGCTTGCGCATGTGGTCCTCGACGGTGGTCTCGCCCTTGCCGAAGCCGCGCAGCACCTCGGACGCGGGCTGTATGGCCTCGCGCTCGTGCACGACGACCTCGACGCGCTCGCCGCCGGTGCGGGCCTTGAGCTCGTCGGAGGTGCCCTTGGCGATCACCCGGCCGTGGTCGACGACGGCGATCTCGTGCGCCAGGTGGTCGGCCTCCTCCAGGTACTGGGTGGTCAGCAGCAGCGTCGTACCGCCGGAGACCAGGCGCTTGATGACCTCCCAGAGCAGCTGGCGGTTGCGCGGGTCGAGGCCGGTGGTCGGCTCGTCCATGAACATCACGGGCGGGGAGACCACCAGGGCGGCCGCGAGGTCGAGCCGGCGGCGCATACCGCCCGAGTACGTCTTGGCGGTGCGGTCGGCGGCGTCGGCGAGGTCGAACTGCTCCAGCAGCTCGTTCGCGCGGGCCTTCGCCGCCTGCGCCTTCATCTGGTAGAGCTGGCCGACCATCTGGAGGTTCTCCCGGCCGGTCAGGTACTCGTCGACCGCCGCGAACTGGCCGGACAGGCCGATGGAGCGGCGTACGGCGTCGGGCTGCCGCAGGACGTCGAGGCCGGCGACGACCGCCTTGCCGCTGTCGGGGCGCAGCAGGGTCGTCAGACAGCGGACCGTCGTCGTCTTGCCCGCGCCGTTCGGCCCGAGCAGACCGAGGACCGTGCCCTCGGGGACGTCGAGGTCGACGCCGTCCAGAGCCCTTACGTCACCGAAGGTTTTCACCAGGCCTTCGGCATGGATCGCGCCTGGCATATGGATCTCCACGTCGTCGGGGAAGCTTCGCAGAAGCCTAGGTTTGCACTTTTCATGCCGCACGATGGCGGAATTACGGGACACACCATAACGCGATGTATCGCGTCTCTCAATGGAGTTTCCCGAACGAGTGACCTGGGAGAACCGGAGGGCGTCCGACCGGTGCCGGACCGCCGGTGGCCGGCGATCGGTGGCCGGTGGCAGGTGGCAGGTGACCGACGGCGGCTCAGCCGATGACGGTGTAGCCCGCCGCCCGCAGCGCCTCGCCGACCTCGGCGCAGTGCTCGCGCCCCTTGGTCTCCAGGTGCAGCTCGACCTCCGCCTCCGTGAGCCCGAGCCGAGGATCGGTCCGGACATGGCTCACGTCGAGGACGTTAGCGTCCACCACTGACAACGCCCCGAGCAGCGAGGCGAGCGCCCCCGGCCGGTCGGTGAGCCGCAGCCGCACGGCCAGGTAGCGGCCCTGCGCGGCCATGCCGTGCCGCAGGACCCGCTGGAGCAGCACCGGGTCGACGTTGCCGCCGGACAGCACGGCGACGACGGGGCCCTCGAAGGAGCCCGGGTCGCTCAGCAGCGCGGCGACCGGGCTCGCCCCGGCCGGCTCCACGACCAGCTTGGCCCGCTCCAGGCACAGCAGCAGGGCCGCGGCCAGCTCGTCCTCGGTGACCGTGCGGACCTCGTCCACCAGGTCGCCGATGATCCGGAACGGCACATCGCCGGGCCGGCCCACCTTGATGCCGTCCGCCATCGTCGCCGGATGCTCGACCGCGACCGGGCGCCCGGCCGCCAGCGAGGGCGGGTACGCCGCCGCGCCCTCCGCCTGCACGCCCACGATCCGCACGTCCGGGCGGAGCGTCTTCACCGCCATCGCGATCCCGGCCGCGAGCCCTCCCCCGCCGATGCCGACGACGACGGTGCGCACCTCCGGGCACTGCTCCAGGATCTCCAGGCCGACCGTGCCCTGCCCGGCGATGATGTCGGGGTGGTCGAAGGGGTGGATGAACACCGCGCCGGTCTCGGCCGCGTACTCCTGCGCGGCGGCCAGCGTCTCGTCGACCACCTGGCCGTGCAGGCGCACCTCGGCGCCGTAGTCACGGGTGGCGCTGATCTTGGGCAGCGGGGCACCCTTCGGCATGAACACCGTGGAGCGCACGCCGAGGAGCGAGGACGCGAGGGCGACGCCCTGCGCGTGGTTGCCGGCGCTCGCGGCCACGACCCCGGCGGCCCGCTCCTCGGGGAGCAGCCCGGCGATCCGGACGTAGGCGCCGCGCAGCTTGAACGATCCGGTCCGCTGGAGGTTCTCGCACTTGAGGTGCACCGGGGCGCCGACCAGCTGCGACAGATGCCTGCTGCCCTCCATCGCGGTCACCCGGGCCACACCGCTCAGCATCTTCTGGGCGCCGCGCACGTCGTCGAGGGTGACCGGGGGCAGCGCGGCGGGCGTGCGGTGGTTCATGTCCTCAGTCTCCCAGTTCACAGGCGCTACTTTGCGGTGTGACCAAGCAGCGAGACGGGATTGCGCAGCGTCGGTACACCCCGCGTCCCGGCCGCGTACCCTGTCCCCCAACCCAGCACCCCTTCATGAAGTGAGCCTCCGGCCATGCCCACAACACCTGACATGTCGATGGACATGACGACCGTCGCTGACAGCGGTCTCCTCGACACGCTGCAGCACGAGGTGGCGGTGTTCGCCCGCCGTGCCGAACAGACCCGCCTCGGTGGGGTCGGCCAGGTGCGCAACTCCATGGACCGCGCCGCGTACCTGCTGCTCAACCGCCTGGACAAAGAGGGCCCCATGGGCGTCAAGGCGCTCGCGGCGAGCATGGGGATCGACTCCTCGACGGTCACCCGGCAGGTCGCCCCGCTGGTCGACACGGGTCTCGTCAAGCGCACCTCGCACCCGGAGGACGGCCGCGCGGTCGTGCTGCAGCTGTCCCCGCGCGGGCAGTCCCGGCTGGAGGAAGTGCGGGCCTCGCGCCGTCAGTTGATGGCCGAACTGACGCACGACTGGGCGCCGGAGGAGCGCGAGGCGTTCTGCTCGCTGCTCACCCGCTTCAACGTCGCGCTGTCGGCGCGGATGGCCCAGACGGGCACCACCGGCCCCGAGGCGCCGGCCGCGTCCTGACGGGGAGCCCCGACGGGGCCCACACGCGCGCGGGTGCCGCCGGGAGGACGGGTCCCGGCTCTTGACCACCGGGCCGCCGCGGGCTTCCCATGAGACCGGGCCCTGATGGCGCACGGCCGACGTCCCGTGCGGCCCGCGGGGCCGGTCCTCGGCACGCGGTCAGGCGGGAGGGGCGGTGGGACGACGACACACGGTCCGCGACACCCGCCGCGGCCAGGAGTTCCAGGCGTTCGTCGCGGGCGCGGCCGGACGGCTGCTGCACACCGCGACCCTGCTCACCGGCGAGTCCCGGGACGACAATCCACGCGCGCGTCGTCTGCTGACGCTTTCGCTCGCGCACACGTACGCGTGCTGGGATCGGCTGCGCGGCGAGGACCCGTACGGCGTCGCCCGCCAGGAGCTGGCCACCCGGTTCGCGCGCTCGGTCTGGCACCGCTACGGCGGTCCCGGCGCGCTGGGCCGCAGCCGCCCCCATCCGGACAGCCCGCTCGCCCGGCTCACCCCGAGGGAACGCCTGGTGCTGGTGCTGCGGCTGTACGAGGGGGTCGCCGAGGAGCAGACGGCGGCGCTGCTCGGACTGCCCAGGGAGCGGATCGAGGCGATCTGCTCGCGCGCGACGGAGACGCTGCTGCAGCGGCCGCGCGAGACCGCGCCCCGGGTGCTGGGGGCCAAGGCGGTGGCGCGGTGAACCGCGTCCGGCGGGAGACGGCCGCGCGCCGGCTCATGGAGGCCGCGCCGCCTCCGCCGGTGCCGCCCGAGCTGTACCCGGAGATCGTCCGGCGCGGCGAGCGGCTGCTGCGGCTGCACCGGGCGGCCGTCCTGCTGATGTGGGTGCTGCTGGGCGCGGCGGCGGTGGCGTTCACGGTGTGGGCGATCACCGCCCAGCCCTGGGTGGAGCCGCCGTCGGAGACGACTCCACCGCTCACGGGCTGGTGACACCGGCGTACGGCCGCCTCAGCGGTCGAGCGCCTGCTTCAGGTCCTCGACCAGGTCCTCGGCGTTCTCGATACCCACCGAGAGACGGACCAGGTCGGCCGGGACCTCCAGGGCCGAACCGGCGACGGACGCGTGCGTCATCCGGCCGGGATGCTCGATCAGGGACTCGACGCCGCCGAGGGACTCGCCCAGCGTGAACACCTGCGCGCGGTTGCAGACCTCGACGGCCGCCTCCTCGCCGCCCTCCACACGGAAGGAGATCATGCCGCCGAAGGCGCGCATCTGCTTGGCGGCGACCTCGTGACCGGGGTGCTCGGGCAGCCCCGGGTACAGGACGCTCGTCACGCGCGGGTGCCGGGTGAGCATGTCGGCGATCTTCGTGGCGTTCTCGCTGTGCCGGTCCATGCGCACCGACAGCGTCTTGGTGCCGCGCAGCACCAGCCAGGAGTCGAAGGGGCCGGCGACCGCGCCCATCGCGTTCTGGTGGAACGCCAGCTCCTCGCCCAGTTCGGCGTCGGCCGCGATCAGCGCGCCGCCGACCACGTCGGAGTGGCCGCCCATGTACTTCGTCAGGGAGTGCACGACGACGTCCGCGCCGAGGGACAGCGGCTGCTGGAGGTACGGCGTGGCGAAGGTGTTGTCGACGACGAGCCGAGCGCCCGCGTCCCGCGCCACCTGGGCGACGGCCGCGATGTCGGTGATGCCGAGCAGCGGGTTGGAGGGGGTCTCCACCCAGATCACCTTGGTCTTCGGGGTGATCGCGGCCCGTACGGCGGCCGGGTCGGAGGTGTCGGCCACCGACCACTCCACGCCCCAGCGGGCGACGACCTTCGCGAACAGCCGGAACGTGCCGCCGTAGGCGTCGTTGGGGATCACCACGTGGTCGCCGGGCGCGAGCAGCGTGCGCAACAGGCAGTCCTCGGCCGCCAGTCCGGACGCGAACGCGAGGCCGCGGCGGCCGCCCTCCAGGGCGGCGAGGTTCTCCTCGAGGGCGGTGCGGGTCGGGTTGGCGCTGCGGCTGTACTCGTAGCCGCCGCGCAGGCCGCCCACGCCGTCCTGCTTGTAGGTCGAGACCTGGTAGATCGGCGGGACGACCGCGCCGGTGAGGGGATCGGCGGTGTTGCCCGCGTGGATCGCGAGGGTCTCGAAGTGCTGACTGATGTGCCTGTCGCTCATGGGGACCGAGGGTAGTGCGCCCGCGCCCGGTATGCCGTACGGGCCGAGCGCGGCGGGGCCCCGGCCGCCCTTCCGCCGCCCGTCCGGAGCCCTTCCGCCCCCTGTTCGCCGCGCTCCGACGGACCGTTTCTCCACAGGTCCCCGACCTCGTTGGCCAAGTGTCGGCGGCGTCTGGAACGCTGGAGGCATGGAGATTCTCTGGGTCCTGATCGCCGCCGCCATGCTCGGCTTCGTGCTCGTGCCGTTCATGCGGCGCAGGAGGGGCATGATCGAGCAGGTCTCGCCGGGCCACCCGGACGCCGCGGACCCGGCGAACTACGGCTTCGTCCGCCAGGAGGAGCTGGACATCCGGATGCCCGGCCCCGACCAGGATCTGCTGGACGTCCTCGACCTGGTGCAGCGCACCCAGGACTACCGGGCGGCCGCGCAGCTGCTGGCCGGCACGGAGGCCGAGGGCGAGCGCCGCTGGCAGCGGGTGCAGGCGTTCGCGGGCGCGGCGGCGCTGGAGCTGCAGCAGCGGCCGGGCGGGGTGAGCGAGTCGCCGGGCGGGCAGTGGCTGCGGGTGTGGCGCAGCGAGCAGCCCAAGGACGCGGGCGGCGCGGCCGTGCACGCGGAGTTCCTGGTGCAGCAGGCGTGGCGTACGGCGACGCCGGGCACCGAGGAGTTCCGGATCATCATGGAGGAGGCGAAGGCGGCGTGCGGTGAGGCGGCGCTGCTCGCCCCCGGTGACCCGGTCCCCTACATCGTGGAGCTGTCCGTCGCGCGCGGGCTGGCCTACTCGCGGCCCGAGTTCGAGCAGCTCTGGCTGAAGATCCTGGACCGCGCGCCGGCCCACATGGGCGCGCATCTGGCGGCCCTGCCCTACTGGTGCGAGAAGTGGCACGGCTCGCGGCAGCTGGCGTACGAGTTCGCGGAGGCGGCGGCCGCCCGGGCGCCCCGTGGTTCGCTGCTGGCCGCGATGCCGCTCTTCGCCGTGTTCGAGCACTTGCCCGAGGTGACGCTGGTCGCCGGGTTCTGGCAGAGCGAGGTCGTCACCAAGGCGGTCCATGGCGCGCTGTTCGCGGTGGGCGCGGCCCGGCCCGACGACCCGATGCTGGCGCACGTGCGCCATCTGCTGGTGTTCTTCCTGGTCCGCGGGGAGCGCTGGGCGGAGGCCATGGACCAGCTGGTGCATGTCGACGGGCATGTCGGCGCCCTGCCGTGGACGCTGTCGGCCGACCCGGCGGCGGAGTTCGCGGTGTTCCGCGCGCTGGCCGTGGCGGGCTACGAGGCGAACGGCGGCAGCCCGGCGACGCTGCCCCACTGACACACGGCGGCCCCGCCGCGTACGGGACGCGGCGGGGCCGAAAGGCGTGGCGGGTCAGCTCTCCGTGCGGGCGGGCAGGCGCCAGCCCGGGCGCGGGAAGTGGCAGGTGTAGCCGTCGGGGTAGCGCTCCAGATAGTCCTGGTGCTCCGGCTCGGCCTCCCAGAAGGGGCCGACCGGCTCGACCTCGGTGACGACCTTGCCCGGCCACAGACCCGAGGCGTCCACGTCCGCGATCGTGTCCTCGGCGATCCGCTTCTGCTCGTCGTCCACGTAGTAGATCGCCGAGCGGTAGCTCATGCCGATGTCGTTGCCCTGGCGGTTCTTCGTGCTCGGGTCGTGGATCTGGAAGAAGAACTCCAGGATCGCGCGGTAGTCGGTCTGCTCGGGGTCGTAGAGGATCTCGATGGCCTCCGCGTGGGTGCCGTGGTTGCGGTAGGTCGCGTTCGGCACGTCACCCCCGGTGTATCCGACCCGGGTCGCCGTCACGCCGGGGAGCCGGCGGATCAGGTCCTGCATCCCCCAGAAACATCCGCCAGCCAGCACGGCCCTCTGCGTCTGCGCAGCCATTGCGGCCCTCCATCCTTGTCGCTTCACACACTCGGGCTTCTCGACTGGCATGTCCACCGGCATCGATGCCCACCAGCGACAACACACACGGAGCCGCCCGGATTCCGGTCCGGCCGGTTCCTCGTGTCAGCCGTGGCCCGCGGTGTGGAGCCGGGCCGCCTGACGGGTCAGATGGTCGCGTTCCGCCAGGTTGGGCGCCCGGAAGGCGGCCTCCGTGTAGAGGCGTGCCGCCTCCGCGAGGTCTCCGGCGCGTTCGTGCAGGTAGGCGGCGACGGCGGTGTACCGGGGCAGTGCGGGGTCGAGGTCGGCGAGGGCGGCCAGTCCGGCGCGCGGTCCGTCGGCCTCGCCGACCGCGACGGCCCGGTTGAGGCGGGCGACGGGGCTGTCGGTCAGGCCGACCAGTTCGTCGTACCACTCGACGATCTGCACCCAGTCGGTCTCCGCGGCGGTGAGCGCGTCGGCGTGCAGCGCGGCGATGGCCGCCTGCGCCTGGAACTCGCCGAGCCGGTCGCGGGCGAGGGCCGTCTGCAGGATGCCGATGCCCTCAGCGATCGACCGGGTGTCCCAGCGGGAGCGGTCCTGCTCGGCGAGCGGCACCAGGCTGCCGTCGGGCGCGGTCCGGGCGTCGCGCCGCGCGTGGTGCAGCAGCATCAGCGCGAGCAGCCCGGCGACCTCGGGGTGGTCGATGACCGCCGCGAGCTGCCGGGTGAGCCGGATCGCCTCGGCGGCGAGATCGACGTCGCCGGAGTAGCCCTCGTTGAAGACGAGGTAGAGCACGCGCAGCACGGTGGCGACATCGCCGGGCCGGTCGAACCGGACACCGGACACCGTGCGCTTGGCCCGGCTGATGCGCTGCGCCATGGTCGCCTCGGGGACCAGATAGGCCTGGGCGATCTGGCGTGTGGTGAGCCCGCCGACGGCGCGCAGGGTGAGCGCGACCGCGGAGGACGGGGTCAGCGACGGGTGCGCGCACAGGAAGTACAGCCAGAGGGTGTCGTCGGCGGACGGCACGGGCCCCGGAGCCGGCTCCTCGTCCGCCCGGTCCTCGCGCCGGCGGCGCGCGGTGTCGGCGCGGGCCGCGTCGAGGAACCGGCGCCAGGCCACGGTGACCAGCCAGCCCTTGGGATCCTTCGGCGGGTCGGCGGACCAGACCCGGACCGCCTCGACCAGCGCGTCCTGCACGGCGTCCTCGGCCGCCGCGAAGTCGGCTCCGCGGCGGACGAGGACGGCGAGGACGCGCGGGGTGAGGCTTCTGAGCAGGGCCTCGTCCAGCGACGGGGGCATCGGCGCGGTCACTCCGTGATGGTGGGCGCCGCGTGCAGGAACGGGCGCAGCTCCAGCCACTCGTGGATCGGCTTCCCGCCCGCGCCGGGGGCCGCGGACAGCTCACCGGCGAGTTCGACGGCACGGTCGTAGCTGTCGACGTCGATGATCATCCAGCCGGCGATGAGGTCCTTGGTCTCCGCGAACGGCCCGTCGGTGACCGGCGGGCGGCCCTCGCCGTCGTAGCGGACCCAGGTGCCCTCGGGTGCCAGCGCCTGCCCGTCGACGAACTCGCCGGTCTTCTCCAGCCGGGCGGCGAAGTCCGCCATGTACTGGATGTGCTCGGAGACCTCCTCGGGGGTCCACCGGTCCATCGGCACGTTGTTCACCGCGTCGGGGGCGCCGCGGTAGTGCTTGAGAAGCAGGTACTTCGCCATGACGGTCTCCTCGGTACGACACGAACCATTGTGGTCGCGTTCATACCGGGGACGGAGCCGGCCTGGCGTTTTCGACATCCCGCGCGAGATTTCCCAAAGATTTTTTCCCGGGGTTCGTCAGGCGGTTCTCAGGGGCGGACTTTGTTCGAAAATGTCTGCGATTGCGGCCGGGTCGCGCCTACGCTCACCCCATGTCCCTTCACCGAGCGTTACGCATGTTCCTGGTCCTCGTCGTCACCCTGACCGGCGCACTGGCGGCCGGCACGGTCACCGCTACGGCCGACGACAACTCCCGGCACGACGGACAGCTGCTCTTCTACAACCACGCCTACGGTGTGCTCGACCGCGAGACCGCCGACGCCATCGAACACTCCGCCTATCTGCGCGAGTTCGGGAACTTCCAGGTCCGTACGACGACCGGGGCGGGCGGTCAGGTCTGGACGGGCCGGTATCTGATGGGCCGCGAGACGTATCTCGAACTGTTCGGCGTGGGCGACCTGCCCGGCCCGGACGGTGTCCTGGGCGCGGGCGGCCTCGGCCTCTCCGCCGAGCGCTCCGGCGACCTGGCCCGCGCGGCCGGACGGCTGCCCGGCCTGGGCGTCCCGGAGCCGATCGAGTTCCAGCAGACCCGGGACTTCGGCGACGGCGTCCCGGTGCCGTGGTTCGACGCGGTCCTCACCACCGCCGCGTACGACGGCTTCGGCGCCTGGGGGATGGAGTACCGCCCGGAGTACTTCGCCGACCCGCGCGGCAACACCGAGCCGGCCGCGTCCCCCGGTGACGTGGGCCGGGAGCGCTACCTGCCCGACACCTACCGCGACCGTCTGATGCGGGACATCACCTCGATCCGGCTGGCGGTCACCCGGCGGGACCTCGACAGCACGGTGCCGCTGCTGCGGGCCGGCGGCTTCTCCGTCCGCTCCACACCGGACGGCGGGATCGTCGCGCGGGGCGGCGGCACGACGATCCGCTTCGACGCGGTGCCGCGCGAGGAGGCGGGCCTGCGTCAGGTGACGTTCGCGCTGAACGACGCCGTGGCGTCGAAGCACGTGGAGCGCATCGGCCGCTCGGTCCTCACCGTGGGCCCGGGCCCGCGCGCCGTGTGGACGTTCGGCCACTGAGCGGGACGGCCCGGCGGGCGGTGATCACCGGCCCGCCGGGCCGCACACGGAAGCGGGTCCCTCACAAGCTCACAGAGCCGTGCCCCGGCCCGCCCTGCTCGCGTCCGCGCCCCAGCTGGCCAGCAGCCGCAGCCCCTCCGCGGACGGGGAGCCGGGCTCCGCGTAGTACGTGGTCAGATGCTGACCCGTGCCGTCGATCAGCCCGAACGACTCGAAGTTCAGGCTCAGTTCGCCGACGAGCGGATGCCGCAGGCGCTTGACGCCGTACGTCTTCTCCTTGACGTCGTGGACGGCCCACAGGCGCCGGAACTCGGCGCTCTTGACGGAGAGTTCGCCGACCAGGGCGGACAGCCTCGGGTCGTCGGGGTGGCAGCCGGCGTCCATCCGCAGATAGCCGACCATGTCGGACGCCTTCTGGTCCCACTCCACGAACAGCTCGCGGTAGTCGGGCCGCAGGAACACCATCCGGGCCCAGTTCCGCTCCTGCGCCGGCAGCTCGCCCCAGTCGCCGAAGACGGCCGCGGACATGCTGTTCCAGGCGAGGATGTCCGAGCGGCGGCCGGTGATGTACGCGGGGACGCCGTCGATCGAGTCCAGCAGATGCCGCAGTGCCGGCCGCACCTGCTCGGTCCGGGTGGACGGCCTCCGCTTGTGCTGCTTCGGCTTGGTCAGATGCATGAGGTGCGCGTGCTCGGCGTCGCTGAGCCGCAGCGCCCGGGCGATCGCGTCGAGGACCTCGGCGGAGACATTGCGTCCGTTGCCCTGTTCCAGGCGGGTGTAGTACGCCACGGACACCCCGGCCAGCTGCGCCAGCTCCTCGCGCCGCAGCCCCGGCACCCGCCGGTGCCGCCCGAAGTCCGGCAGCCCCACGTCCTGCGGCTTCAGCCGGGCCCGCCGGGTGCGCAGGAACTCGCTCAGCTCGGCGCGCGGGTCCAGCCCCGCCCCGGCGCCGGCCCCTGACTCGGAGTGCTCGTCCATGCCTCGAGTATTCCTGGTCGTACGCAGGGGAGCCTGACCCCGCCGGTGGTAGGACCAGCGGACGTACGTACACCCGGGGGCTGGGTGATCGCGGCGGGTCCGGGCAGGCTGAAAGCCGTGCCCGGACACAGCACCGCCATTAGGCACCGGGCGCGCCGACCACTCGCTAGGAGATCCCCGGCATGACCACCGTCGCCGCGTACGCCGCACCCGCCGCCAAGGCTCCCCTGGAGCGCACCACCATCGAGCGCCGCGAGGTCGGCGCGCACGACGTCCTGATCGACATCAAGTTCGCCGGTATCTGCCACTCCGACATCCACCAGGCCCGTGAGGGCTGGGGCGAGGCGATCTTCCCCATGGTGCCCGGCCACGAGATCGCCGGCGTCGTCTCCGAGGTCGGCTCCGCCGTGACGAAGTACCGGGTCGGCGACCGGGTCGGCGTCGGCTGCATGGTCGACTCCTGCCGTGAGTGCGAGAACTGCGTGGCGGGCCTGGAGCAGTACTGCCTCGAGGGCAACACCGGCACCTACAACGCGATCGGCCGGGACGGCGAGCCCACCTACGGCGGTTACTCGGAGAAGGTCGTCGTCGACGAGAACTTCGTCGTCCGCATCCCCGACGGGCTGGCACTCGACGTCGCCGCACCCCTGCTGTGCGCCGGCATCACCACGTACTCCCCGCTGCGGCACTGGAACGCCGGCCCCGGCAAGAAGGTCGCGATCCTCGGCATGGGCGGCCTCGGCCACATGGGCGTGAAGATCGCGCACGCGCTCGGCGCCGAGGTGACGGTCCTGTCGCAGTCCCTGCGCAAGAAGGACGACGGTCTGCGGCTGGGCGCCGACCACTACTACGCCACCAGCGACGACGCCACCTTCAAGGAGCTGCGCGGCACCTTCGACCTCATCCTGTCCACGGTGTCGGCGCCGCTGGACCTGGACCGGTTCCTGTCCCTGCTGCGTACGGACGGCGCCTTCGTGAACGTCGGCGCCCCCGAGGAGCCCGTCTCCCTGAACCTGTTCTCGGTGATAGGCGGCCGCAAGACGCTCGCCGGCTCCGGCATCGGCGGCATCCGCGAGACCCAGGAGATGCTGGACTTCTGCGCGGGGCACGGCATCGGCGCCGAGATCGAGCTGATCGGCGCCGCCGAGATCAACGAGGCCTACGAGCGCGTCCTGAACAGCGACGTCCGCTACCGCTTCGTGATCGACACGGCAACGATCTGACCCCACCCGAACCGAGGGCCCCGCGGCGCGAACCCCCGCGGGGCCCTTGTCGTACCGGTCCCGGGACGGAGGACCCTGGGAGGAGGGCAGCCCCCGTCCGGCGACCGATGTGCCCGGACGGGGACGGACCCTAGCGTGGCTCGCGAGGCCCGACCCACCGTGCCCACGAGGAGGCAGCCCGATGACCGTCCGGCTCGACCACACCATCGTCGCCGCGCACGACAAGCAGGCGTCGGCCCGGTTCCTCGCCGACGTCCTCGGCCTGGAGGTGGGCCCTCGGTACGGGCCCTTCGTCCCGGTACGGATCCCGAACGGGGTGACCCTCGACTTCCTGGACTCCCCCGGCGCCGTCACCCCGCAGCACTACGCGTTCCTGGTGTCGGAGGAGGAGTTCGACGCCATCTTCGCCCGGATACGGCAGGCGGGGCTGACCTACTGGGCGGACCCGCACCACCGCCGTCCCGGGGAGATCAACCGGAACGACGGCGGGCGGGGTGTCTACTTCGAGGATCCCGTCGGCCACAGCCTGGAGATCCTGACGGTCCCCTACGGCGGCGGCTGAGGCCTACTTGCCGTAGTAGGCGTTGTAGAGGGAGATCGTCGCCTTGTTGCCCTTCTTGT
Organism: Streptomyces sp. RK62; assembly: GCF_018070255.1. Lineage (NCBI taxonomy): Bacteria > Bacillati > Actinomycetota > Actinomycetes > Kitasatosporales > Streptomycetaceae > Streptomyces > Streptomyces sp. RK62. The sequence continues at coordinate 41,149 of NZ_JAGPYD010000028.1, forward strand.
CGGTGACCTTGCCGTGGAAGGAGATCCCCTTGCCCTTGGCGGGGTTCTTCACGGTGACCTTGCCGTCGCGCACGTCGAGCTTCGTCCAGGTCTGGCCGTAGTCGTACGACGCATACACGTGCAGGGACTTGAGGTTGCGGCCCGACGCGGCGCCGACGACGGTGACCGGGAAGGTGACCTTCTTGCCGGCCTCGGCGCGGCTGTCCAGCCCGGTCTTCGCGCCGAAGCGGACGGTGGAGGCCGGGAGGGCCACCTGGTCACCGGACGGCTTCTTGGAACGGAACGTCCAGCTCGCGTCGATCCGGGTGGAGGCGGCGGCGACCCTGACGCTCCGCTTCACCGATGTCGTCAGCCGGTACTCGGCCTCCCCCGCGGGCACCTTGAACGACTCACCGAGCAGCGGATCGGCGTTGGTGCCGATCTTGGTGCCGTTGCGGTAGAGGTTCGTGGTGACCGAGGTGACGTCGGACGACCCGGCGTGCTTGTTGGCGTCGGCGAACAGCGGCAGGAAGCCGTAGATGTCGTTGCCGTCGCGGAACAGGCCGTAGTCCTTGTTGATGTGCGGGCCGAAGACGGCCGTGTTGAACGTCTTCGCGTAGCTCGTGCCCGCCTTGAAGGTCTGCGGGTCGCCCAGTGTGTAGAAGGCGTCGACGATCCCGAGGCCGTCGGCGTCCCGCCCGGCGTACTGCTCCAGGTCGAACGTCCACTGGATGTCGTCGGACGTGGACACGTACAGCGTCCGGGTGCCGGGCAGCTTCTGCTCCACCGGCGTGGCGAACACGACGTCGTCGGGGAGGAATCCGACGGGCAGCAGGCCGCCGGTCTTGCCGGGTGCGGCGGCTCCGAGGCCGTTCGTCACCTTGGCCAGTTCGCCCGCCGTGAAGTGGCGGACCTTGTGCCCCTGGATCTTCTTGACCTTCGCCGTGGTGGCGACGTCGTACTCGGTGGCCGCGCCCTTGGTGTACTGGGCGTTCCAGGTCTGCGTCAGACCGCTCGCGATCTCCGGGCCCAGGTGGGCCATGCGCAGGTCGGCGAAGGAGTCCATGCCGGCACCGATGCCGATGCCCGCCGTGTCGTAGAAGTAGCCGGAGGCGGCGAACACCGGCTTGGCCCGCGGGTCCGGCACGGTGATGTCGGCCGACTTCGTGGTGCGCGCGTCGATGGTCAGGGTGGTGTTCCGGGTGACGTTCAGCTTGGGCTGGACCACCCAGTCGAGGCCGCCCTCCATGGTGGCCAGGTCCTTGGCGATCCAGGCGTCCATCAGGTACGTGCCCTTGGCGACGCGCAGCTTGACCGTGCCGGAGGCGTCCGTGGGCACCTGGTAGTAGCGCTCGTTCGCCAGGCCGGAGAAGCCGATCAGGGCCGTGTTGTACTCGGGCGCGGGCTTGCCGTCACGGTCGATGTGCTTGACCGTGACGTCGTACGACTCCACCTCGCGCTGCACCGCGGCGGCCGTACGGACGCTCTGCCCGCCGCCCGTCGCGGTGACGTACGCGGTGTAGGCGCCGTCGACGGTGCCGCCCAGCCGGGTGTCGACGGTGAGGTCCACCGTGGCCCTGCCGCCCGCCGGGACCGTCACCTTGGCCGCGCCCAGCGTGAAGAAGCCCGCCGGGGCCGCGTGGCCCTTGGGGTCGGTGGCCTTCACGGTGAGGTCGAGCGTGACGTCCTTCGTGCCGAGGTTGCGGTACGTCAGCTTCCGGGCGTCCGGCTTGTCGTCGGTGTGCGGCCACTGCTGGGTGCCGAAGCTCACCGACACCGGGTCGGCGATCACGTTCTGCTTGATGGCCTTGTCGACCTGGATGCGGCCCGCGCCCTGCTCGAACGGCGTGTACGCGCCGCCCTTCGCGGAACCGGTCAGCGCGCCCTTCAGCTCGGTGTACGTCCAGTCGGGGTGCTGCTGCTTGAGGATCGCCGCCGCGCCCGCGACGTGCGGGGTCGCCATCGAGGTGCCCTCGATGGTCACATAGCCGGGCGGGTTCTCCCCGACCTCCTGCGCGATGACGCTGCCCTTGGCGGAGGCGGCCGTGATGTCCACGCCCGGCGCGGTCACGTCCGGCTTGACCGCCCCGTCGCCCACCCGGGGGCCGGTGCTGGACCAGGGGGCGAGGACATCCTTGCCGTCGACGGCGCCAACAGTGAGCGCGGCGTCCGCGCTGCCGGGCGAACCGACGGACTCCGGGCCCGCGTTGCCCGCGGCGATGGTGAACAGGACGCCCTTCTCGGCGGACAGCTTGTCGACGGCCGCCTCCAGCGGGTCGACCTCCGGGGTGTCGGTGCCGCCCAGGCTCATGTTGACGATCTGCGCGCCCTGTTCGGCGGCCCACTCCATGCCGGCGAGGATCGCGGAGTCGTCGCCGTAGCCCTCGTCGTCCAGGACCTTGCCGTTGAGGATGCCGGCGCCGGGCGCGACGCCCTTGTACTTCCCGCCGGACTTGGCTCCGGTGCCCGCCGCGATGGACGCGACATGGGTGCCGTGCCCGACCTTGTCGGTGGCGTCGGGGGCCGGGCTGAAGTTCTTCGCGGCGACCACCTGCCCCTTGAGGTCCGGGTGGGTGGCGTCGACGCCGGTGTCCAGGACGGCGATCTTCACGCCCTTGCCGTCGTATCCGGCGGCCCATGCCTTGGGTGCGCCGATCTGCGCGACGGACTTGTCGAGGCTGGCCCTGCGGACGCCGTCGAGCCAGACGTTCGCGATGCCGGACGCGGTACGGCCGCCGTCGGTGAGCGCGTCCCACAGGCCGGGCGCGCCCCGGTCCGTGGTCTGCACGGCGTCCGCGTTCAGGGACTTCAGGGTGTGGCGCAGGGTGCCCGCGTCCCGGACGTCCGCCTTGGCTCCGGCGGCGGCGCCCCGGTAGCCGACGATGACCTTGGGGCCCTGTCTGCCGGAGGCGTGGGCCCTGGATCTGGTCAGTTCGGTGACGTCGAACAGACGCCGGTCGAGGGTGCCGTCGGCGACGAGCCGGACGGCGTCGGCGGGTATCACCAGGGTGTGCCCGTCCGTCTTGCGTATCTGGACGGGTATGTGGGTGCGGCCCTTCGCCCGCTCCAGTCCTACGACCCGGCCCTCGGCGTCCACGGAGACCCGGTCGCCCGTGATCAGGGTGACCCGCTGCGGGAGCGGCGAGGCGGCGGACGGACTCGTGGCGGCGGACGGCGGGCCCTCGTCGGGCTGGGCGGACGCCGGGGCGATCGTGCCCCCGGCGAGGGCGAGGGCGGCCGCCGAGGCGACGGCGGCCGCGCATGCTCGTCTGACGTGTCTGCGCACGTATCCCCCTTGCAGAGGATCCGGGTGGGGTCCCGGATCACGCGTCCGGAGGTGGTCCCGGACGCCTGTGCGCCGCCCCCCGGATCACGCAGTATGCCGAGGGGTTGTCTCACGCCTCAAGGGAACGTGCGGAGTTGGCCCGCGCGCCGGGCGACTGTTACGCGACGGGCCCAACTCCGTTACTCAGTCGCCGGGTTAGGCCTTGGCGTTCTCCTTGACGGTGATGCGTCCCTTGCGGATGGTCGCCAGCCGCGGGGCCTTCCGGGCGATCGCCGAGTCATGGGTGACCATGATGAACGTCAACCCCAGCTCCTGCCACATCTGTTCGAGCACGTCCATGATCTCGTCGCGCATCGACTCGTCGAGGTTTCCGGTGGGTTCGTCGGCGAGCAGCACCTTGGGGCGTTTGACGAGAGCGCGGGCGACGGCCACCCGCTGCTGCTGGCCGCCGGACATCTCGGACGGCAGATGCCCGAGCCGTTCGCCCAGGCCCACCGAGTGGAGCGCCTCGGCGGCCCGCTCGCGCCGTTCACGAGCCTTCAGGCCGAGCGGGACGAGCGCGGTCTCGACGTTCTCCTGGGCGGTGAGGGTGGGGATGAGGTTGAAGGACTGGAAGACGAAGCCGATGTTCTCGCTGCGCACCCGGGTGAGGCGGGCCTCGGGGAGCGCGGCCAGGTCGGTGCCGTCGAGGACGACCTCGCCGGAGCTGGGCCGGTCGAGACCGCCGAGCATCTGCAGCAGCGTGGACTTGCCGCCGCCGGTGGGGCCCTGGATGACGAGGCGGTCGCCGTCCGGGATGGCGAGGTCGATCCCGTCGAGGACAAGGACGGTGTCCTTGCCGCGGGTGTAGCGCTTAATGACGTTCCTGAGTTCGTACATGGTGGGCTCCTGGGTCGGTACGGGGGTGGTGCGCGTCGGTCCGGCCGCTACTCGACGCGGCGCAGGGCGTCCGCGGGGCGCAGCCGCGACGCCCGCCAGCCGCCGAACGCGCCCGCGATCAGGCCGCCCGCCACCGCCAGACCGACCGCCAGGGCCACCGTGGTCAGGCTGACCGGCGCGGTCAGGGCGACGTCCAGGGTCCGGGACGCGCTCTCCCGTCCGGGTCCGCCGCCGAAGCCGCCCCCGCCGCCGGGACCGCCCATGCCGCCGCCACCGCCGGCGCCGCCGCCCAGCTCCGCCTGGAGCGTCGGGCTGATCGCGGTGACCGCGTAGGCGCCGGCCAGGCCGACCGCGATACCGAGGACGCCGCCGAGCAGCCCGTTGACGACGGCCTCGCCGACCACCTGCCGGGTCACCCGGCCCGACTTCCAGCCGAGCGCCTTGAGCGTGCCGAACTCCCGCACCCGGCGCGACACCGCCGAGGAGGTCAGCAGCCCGGCCACCAGGAACGCCGCGACGAGCACCGCGACGGACAGCCAGGTGCCGACGCGGGTGGCGAGCGAGGACGCCGTGGACAGGGAGCCGGACACGGTGTCCGCGAGGTCGGCGGAGGTCGTCACCGTGGTACCGGAGACGTTCTTCTGGATGGCCGACTTGACGGACTCGATGCGCTGCGAGTCGCTCGCCCGCACATAGATGGTGGTGACCTTGTCCTTGGCGTCGGCGAGGGTCTGGGCCCGCTTCAGCGGCATGTACAGGTTCGCGGCCGCGTCCCCGCTGTCGGGCGTCGCGATGCCGATCACCTTGAACTTGGTGCCCTTGACGGTGACGGTCGAGCCGGTCTTGAGCTTCTTCTCCTTGGCGTAGGAGGTGTCGGCGACCACGACCTTCGCGTCGGTCTCGGCCGCCTTGAAGGTACGGCCGCTGGTGATCTTCGAGGAGGTCAGCGGTCCGATGCCGGTCCGGGTGACGTCGGCGCCGTAGACGGTGTAGCTGTTGACGTCGAAGTCGGCGCCGCCGCCGCGCACTTCGCCCTGCGGCTGTCCGTCGCCGCCCTGCCCGGGCGGTCCGCCCCGCTGCCCGCTGTCCCCGTCCTGCTGGAACTGACCGCGGGTGAACTCGCCGCTCACCTTGAGGACCTGGAGGCTGAGACCGCCGACCGCGTCGGCGACGCCGTCCTGCTCGCCGACCTTCGTCACGGTGGCGGCGGACAGGGTCTGGAAGCCCTGGACCATGACGCGGTCGCTGGACTGCTCCTCGCCGGAGTCGTCGTCCCGGGCGTCGAACCGGAAGCGCGGACGTTCGGAGGCGCTCGCCGCGGGCTCGGCGGCCTTGGTGACGGTCATGTCCGTGCCCAGGCCGTACAGGGACTGAAGGACCTTGTCCTGGGCCTTGCTCATGCCGGAGGACACGGAGGAGACCACGATGACCAGCGCGATGCCGAGTGCGAGCCCGGAGGCGACGACGAGCGCCGCCTTTCTGCGGCGGCGCAGCTCGCGCCTCAGATAGGTGAAGAACATGCGCCGCAAGCTAGGTGCCGCGCCTGATGAAGCGATAAGCCCGCGATAAGAGGCGGATGAGAAGCGCCCGCGCGGGCCGGTGGGGCCCGGAAAACGCCGATGCCCCCTCTGGAGAGCCAGAGGGGGCATCGGATGGTGCGAGGGGGACGGGGGTGGGTCAGACGGCGGAGCCGGCCTTCCACTGCTCCCAGCCGAGGTTCCAGCCGTTGAGGCCGTTGTCCGGGGCGATGGTCTTGTCGCCGGTGTTCTGGACGACGACGACGTCACCGACGATGGAGTTGTTGAAGAACCAGTAGCCGGCGGTGCCCTTGTCGTTGGCGCCCTTGGTGTCGGACAGGCCCACGCAGCCGTGGCTGGTGTTCACGCTGCCGAAGATGGACTTGGCGCCCCAGTAGTTGCCGTGGATGAAGGTGCCGGAGGTCGACAGGCGGATGGCGTGCGGCACGTCCTTGATGTCGTACTCGCCCTTGCCGTCGTCGTCGGTGAAGCCCACGGTCGCGCCGTTCATGCGCGTCTCCTTGAACATCTCCGACATCACCATGACGCCTTCGTACGTCTTGTTCTCCGGGGAGCCTGCCGAGATCGGGATGGTCTTGACGACCTTGCCGTCCTGCGTGACCCGCATCTGCTTGGTCTTCGCGTCGACGTACGAGACCTGGTTGCGGCCGATCTTGAAGGTGACGGTCTTCTGCTGGACGCCGTAGACGCCCTCGGCCCCCTCGACGCCGTCCAGGGCCATCTTCAGGGTGACCGTGGAGCCTTCCTTCCAGTAGTCCTGGGGGCGGCAGTCCATGCGCTTGTCGTTGAACCAGTGGCAGACGACTTCCTGGCCGCTGGTGGAGTTCACGGTGACGGCCTTCTGCACGTCGGCCTTGTTGGTGATCGCCTTGTCGAAGTTGATCGACACGGGCATCCCGACACCGACGGTGGAGCCGTCCTCCGGCGTGAAGTAGCCGAGGAAGCTGTTGTCCGGGGAGACGGTGGTGAAGGAGCCGTTCTCGTGGGCCTCGAGGCCCTTGGCGTCCTTCGCGGTCACCGTGATCTTGTAGGTGGTCGAGCGCTTCAGCGGGCCGCTGGGCTTCCAGCTGGTCTTGTCCGCCGATATCTGACCCTCGACGGCGGCGCCGTCGGCGGTCTTCATCGTCACCTCGGTGAGCGAGCCCTTGCTCACGGTGACGGCGGCGGAGTTGTTGATGGAGGCGTTGTCGGTGCCGTCCTTGGGCGTGATCTTGATCTGCGCCTCGGAGGTCTTCTTGGCGGCAGCCTCGTCGACCTTGGCCTGCGAGGTGTCGCCACCGCCGGAGGCGTCGTCGCCGCCGCCCGAGCAGGCCGAGAGCACCAGGACACCGCCGAGCAGAGCGGACGCGGCCGCCAGGCCCTTGCGCCGCTTGCTGTTCGTCATCACACGCTTCTCCATCGTTCCCGAATCCCCAAACGCCCGAGAGTCCCCGTCAAGGATCTTCAACGCTACGACCGGTTCGTCCCGTTCCACATCCCTGCCATGTGTGGGGCACACCACCTCGGCCGTGGCCGGTGGTGCTGATCGCGGTACGCGCGCCCCATGAGACGACGGAACCCCGGGCGGCGGTTGCCGTCCGGGGTCACGATTTCCCCAAGACGTCTCAGCCGGCCCGCGTGGGCTCTTCGTCGTCGAAGTCCTCCTCCTCGCCATCATCCTCGCCCAGGTCCCACTCGGGCGAATCCGGGTCGTAGTCGATGCTCTCGCTCGACCAGGAGGCCTGGGTGAGCTCGATCCCCGGCACCTCACTGACCAGGTCGAACGGATCCACGAGATAGGCCAGCGCCTCCGCAGTGTCTTCCGTCACAGCGGCCTCGGCGTGTGCCCGCTCCTCGTCGGGCAGACCGCCCTCGGCCGCCTCGCCCTCGATGCGCCGCAGCGCGGCGTCCCGGAGGGCCCCCTCGTCGTCCACTTCCAGGACAAGCTCCAGACGAAGCCGTACAAAACGCGTGTTTTCCGGTGTACTCATACCCGGAGCGTACGGCTCATTTCTCCCGTGACTTTCCCGTGACCCGCGACTTTCACTACCATCGGCCCACACGGCCAATTCGCCAGTAGCACAAGGGGATCGATATTCCGTGTCCGCCGCTCACCGATCGTCGTCCACCGCACGCCGATCGCTGCTGACCGCCACCGCCGCGGGGGCCCTGCTGGGCGCCCTGTGGTTCGTTCCCTCCGCCAACGCCACGGGCGAGGAACCGGCGAGAACGGAACCCACCGCGAGCCCCTCCGTCCAGGTCACCCAGCAGGCCCGCGCCGCCTCCACCAGCACGGACGGCACCGCCGAGGACCCGCAGGAAACCCGGCTCGCCGATACCGGAAGCTTCGACACCACGCCGTACATCGTGGGCGGGACCGCCTTCCTCGCGCTCGGCGCGGGATTCGTCGCCTACTCGGTGCGCCGCGAACACCTCGGCTTCTGAAAGATCTTGACGATCCTTTGACCGGACCTTCATAGTCCGATCATGAAGAGATCATCGGGCGTGCGCGCAGCCGCCACGGTTGCCGTGAGCGCGCTGTCGCTCGCCCTTGTCACGGGTTGCGGTGGGGGGTCTGACGACTCGTCGAACGGGTCGGACGGGCAGTCCTCGAAGGAGACGAAGGCCGCGAAGGCGCTCACCGCCGCCGAGGTCAAGAGCGCGATCATCGCCGAGGGCGAAGTCGAGGGGTACGAGGTGGACGCCTCGTCCGACCAACTGCCCAAGTTCAGGGACGAGGTCAAGGCGGCGGACGCCAAGTGCGCGCCGATCGCCTACACCATGGCCGGGCTCGCGCCCGGTGACGCGGCTGCGAGCGCGTCCGCCATGGTGAAGCAGGAGAAGAAGCCCGCCGCCGGCGCCTCCAAGTCCCTGGAGGATCTGACGGAGGACGAGATTCAGGACGCGCTGACGGACGCGATGAGCCTCGACATGACGGCCGTGAGCCTGTCGTCGTACGAGGGTGACGGCGCCGAGCAGACCTTCACGTCGGTGTCGGACGCGATCGACAGCTGCGCGAAGGGCTTCTCCGCGACCGCGCAGGGCACGGAGCAGAAGATCACTGAGGTCGCCGCGGAGAAGGCGGCCGGCACCGGCGACGAGTCGGTGGCGTTCAAGGTGGTCATGGACGACGAGGGCGAGAAGTCCACCACGCACGGCCTGGTGGTGCGCCACGGTTCGACCATCGTCACCTACTACACGATGAACATCGGCCTGGCGACGACGGGCAAGGCGTACACGGTCCCGGCCGCTGTCGTCGAGGCGCAGACCGCCAAGCTCAAGTAGCGGTCCCGCACAGCGGAAGGGGCCCTGTCGCGAGCGCGGCAGGGCCCCTTCGCCGTCACTGGAGCGGGCCGGTGACCTTCTCCACGGCCGCGACCAGCTGCCCGGTGCGCACGAACGCGTCCGCCGCGGCGAGGTCCGGAGCCAGGAACCGGTCGGGCCCTGCGCCCTGAACACCCGCCGCCCGGACAGCGTCGATGACCTGACGGGAGGCCGGCGCCGGGGTGAGCCCGTCGCGCAGCTCTATCGCGCGCGTGGCCGCGTACAGCTCGACGGCGAGGACGCGCGCGAGGTTGTCGACGGCGGTGCGCAGCTTGCGGGCCGCCGACCAGCCCATCGAGACATGGTCCTCCTGCATCGCGGACGACGGGATGGAGTCCGCCGAGGCGGGCACGGCCAGCCGCTTCATCTCACCGACCAGGGCGGCCTGCGTGTACTGGGCGATCATCAGGCCCGAGTCGACGCCCGCGTCGTCCGCGAGGAACGGCGGCAGCCCGTGGCTGCGGTTCTTGTCCAGCAGCCGGTCGGTGCGGCGCTCGGCGATGGAGGCCAGGTCGGCGGCGGCGATGGCGAGGAAATCCAGGACGTACGCGACGGGCGCGCCATGGAAGTTGCCGTTGGACTCCACGCGTCCGTCGGGCAGCACCACGGGATTGTCGACGGCCGAGGCGAGTTCACGCTCGGCGACCAGCCGCGCGTGCACCATGGTGTCCCGCCCGGCCCCGGCGACCTGCGGGGCGCAGCGCACGGAGTAGGCGTCCTGGACGCGGGGCGCGTCGTCCTGGTGGTGCCCGGTGAGCTCCGAACCCTTCAGCACGGCGGCCATGTTGGCGGCGGAGGCACCCTGCCCGGGGTGCGGGCGGATGGCGTGCAGCTCGGGCGCGAGCACCCGGTCGGTGCCGAGGAGCGCCTCCAGCGACAGGGCGGCGGCGACGTCGGCGGACTTGTACAGCGTGTCGAGGTCGGCGAGGGCCATGATCAGCATGCCGAGCATGCCGTCGGTGCCGTTGAGGAGGGCGAGGCCCTCCTTCTCGCGCAGTTCGACGGGCTCGATGCCGTGCGCGGCGAGCAGGTCGCGGGCGGGCCGTACGACGCCGTCGGGGCCCTCGGCGTCGCCCTCGCCCATCAGCGTGAGGGCGCAGTGCGACAGCGGGGCGAGGTCGCCGGAGCAGCCGAGGGAGCCGTACTCGTGGACGACGGGCGTGATTCCGGCGTTGAGGACGTCGGCCATCGTCCGCGCGACCTCGGGCCGTACGCCCGTGTGGCCCGAGCAGACGGTCTTCAGACGCAGGAACATCAGCGCCCGGACGACCTCGCGCTCCACCCGGGGGCCCATGCCCGCGGCGTGCGAGCGGACGATGTTGCGCTGCAGCTGGGCCCGCAGCTCGGGGCTGATGTGCCGGGTCGCGAGGGCACCGAAACCGGTGGAGACGCCGTAGACGGGCTCGGGCTTGGCCGCCAGCGCGTCCACGATCTCGCGCGCCGCGGCGAGGGCCGCGAGCGCCTGCGACGACAGCTCGACGCGGGCTCCGCCGCGTGCCACGGCGAGGACGTCGGACGCGGTGACCCCGGACGTCCCCACCACCACAGTGTGCATATCCATATTCAGGAGCGTACGCAGTGAAGACGAGGATGTCACTAGTGGATGCCCCTTCCACCCCTTACCGTCACGGCACCCGCCCGCGGAACCGCCGCCGCTCCACGGCACCCTCCCCCGACGGCTCGGCGTCCGCGAGCCGCACCACGGGATCGTCCGGCCCCTGCCGCCCCGCGACCACGGGCCGCTCCGCCCGCTCCGCCTTCGCCCGGTACTGGGCGGCGTCCGCGAGCCGGAACAGCCGCCGCGCGCTGCGCACCGTACCGATCGGGTCCTCGGTGGACGCGACCCCGCATGCGACGCCCTCCCCCAGCTCCAACTCGGCCGCACGCCTGCACAGTTGGTCGGCGGCCTTCACGACGTCGTCCGCCGGGCAGCCGACGGCCAGCAGACAGAACTCGTCGCCCCCGAGGCGCGCGGCGAGCGCCCCCGGCAGCATGGCCCCGCACAGCGACAGCACCGACCCGAACCGCTCCAGCAGCCGGTCACCGACGGCGTGACCCTGGGTGTCGTTGACCCGCTTGAGCCCGTTCAGATCGCAGACGACGAGCGAGACGACGACCCCGTCGACCCGGTGCCGCTCGACGGCCTCCTCCAGCCGGACGTCGACGGCACGCCGGTTGGCCAGCCCGGTCAGGGCGTCCGTGAACGCCAGCCGCCGGGCCTCCTCCAGCCGCTCGGTCTGCGCGAGCCCGGCGGCCACCACGGAGGCCAGCACGGTCGCGAAGTCGGCGTCGCCGCGGTCGAAGACAGGGACCCCCGCGGGCCGGGCCACATACAGCTCGCCCCAGGCCCGTCCGTGCAGCACGATCGGCGCGACCACACAGCAGCCGCGGCCGCGCCGCCGCAGCGCGGCGACCCGCTGATGGCAGTACCCGGGGTCGCCCGCCGAGGGCCCCTCGGCCGTCTCCACCCAGGCGTCCGGCTCACCGCCGGCGGCCCACCGCTCGTGCAGGAACTCGGTGATCTCCGGGAACTGATGGACGGGATACGTCTCCTCGGCGGGGAACTCCTCCTCGCCCTGAGTGCGGTCCCCCACGTTCACGAGGACCCGCAGCCGTCCGAGCTCCCGCTCCCACACCGACAGCGCGGCGAAACTCCCCGACAGCGCCCGGCACGCCCCGAGTGCCGCCGCCCGCCAGGACTCGCGCGGGGTGTGCGCCGCCGCCATCCCCTGGGCCAACGCGACCACGGCCGCGAGCCGTCTGTCCTCACCCATCTCCCCAGGCTAGGGAGCTTTGCCAGGGTTTGGGACATTGGTGTGGCGAACGGGCGCCCACCCGGGCGGACGCTTCCCGCTCACTCCCCCGGCCACTGGGGCTTGCGCTTCTCGTTGAAGGCGGCCACGCCCTCCGCGCGGTCCCCGGAGAACGCCACCGACCGCCAGGCCGCGTCCTCGACCTCCAGCCCGGCCCGCAGATCCATCCCGAAGCCCAGGCGCAGCGCCTTCTTCGCGGCCCGCAGGCCCACCGGCGAGTTCCCGGCCATCCGGGCGCCCAGCGCCAGCGCCTCCTCGCGGTCGCGCCCCTCCTCGACCAGGACGTCGACCAGGCCCAGCTCACGGGCCTCCAGGGCCTCGACACGGCGCGCGGTGAAGATCAGCTCGGCCGCCCGGGCCGCCCCGACCCGGCGCGGCAGCAACTGCGTACCGCCGCCCCCGGGGATCACGCCGACCGACACCTCGGGCAGGCCCACCACGGCCGTCGGGTCCGCCACGATCACATCGCAGGACAGCGCCAGCTCGAAACCGCCGCCCAGCGCGAAGCCGTGCACGGCCGCGACGGTCGGCACGGGCAGCTCCAGCACGCCCGTGTACGCCCCGCGCGCGACCGGGCGCTGGCGCACCAGGTCGGCGTCGCTGAAGGAGTTGCGCTCCTTCAGGTCCGCCCCGACGCAGAACGCCCGATCGTGCGTGGAGGTGACCACCACGACCCGTACGTCACGGTCGGCGCCCAGCGCCGCGCAGGCACCCGCGATCGACCGCGCCATCTCCGTCGAGACGGCGTTCATGGCCTTGGGCCGGTCGAGGGCCAGCTCCGCGACATGCCCGTCCCCGTGCCGCCGCACCAGGACGAACTCCCCGAACCGCTCCTCACTCATGACACCCTCCGGTTAACGCGGGTTAACAACACTCGCCCCGATCATCGCAGCCCGGCCCCGCCGGCGAAAGGCCCGCCGCGCCCGGGTCCGGGGCCAGGCCCCGACACCCGTTCGAGTGACATCCCACCCAAGTCCCGCCCCATCCCCCACAGCACCGCATAACGTGCCCGAAACCACGGCGCCTCGGGGGTACAGGCGCGTTGGGAGGGGTCGCGATGGGCAACAAGACGAACAGCCCGAGGACGGGTGAACCGGGCCGGATACGGCCCACGTCCGAGGGAGCCACGGAACCGTCCGGTCCGCCCCCGGACGCGTCCGGGCCCGGCCCACGGGAGCAGGCCCCCGCCGCGAGCGGCACGACGCCGCCGAAGCCGACCGAGGAGACGACGTACGGCACGGGGACACCGGGAAGCGCAGCCGCCACCGTTGCGAAGCCGATGCCCCTGGCGACGAAGGCACACCAGACCCCGCCCTCCCCCGGCCCAGTCCCCGAGCAGCCACACCCGGCAGGCAATGAGCCCACCACCACGAGGCCCACCCCGCGCGCGGCCAACACCGGGACGCAGCAGCAGACCGCACCCCCCACCGAGCCACGGGCCCAGCAGCCACGCCCGGCAGACGTCACACCGACATCACCCACAGCCACGGCCACCGGCGCCACAGCCAAGCCCAGCCGGGATCGGGACCCGGCCAAGGCATCGCGCCCCTCGGCAGCCAAGCCCACCCCGCGCGTCACCGGGACGCCGCAAAAGGCTGCACCCGCCTCCGAGCCACAGACCAACCGGCCACACCCGGCAGTCCCCGCACCGACATCACCCACAGCCACGGCCACCGGCGCCACAGCCAAGCCCGGCCGGGATCGGGACCCGGCAGCCAAGCCCACCCCACCCGCGGCCAAGAACAGGGCCGCGCAGAAAGCCACGCCCGCCACCGAGCCACGGGCCCAGCAGCCGCACCCCGCAGGCGCGGCGCCGACATCGCCCGCGCCCAGCACCGCAGCCACGCCCCGCCGGGCTTCGCACCCCGACAAGGCACCGCACCCCTCCACAGCCACCGCCGCCGGTCAGCAGCCGCACGAGACACCGGCACCGCCCACAGCCAAGAAGCCGAAGCCGGACCAAACAACCCCGACCCCCAATCCGCTCCCGCAAGAGCCCGCAGGCGTCATCGACGACTCCCCGGCCGGCGACGACGAGCCCTCCACCCCCACCCGTCTCTTCACCCCCCGCGGCCGCCACCGGCGCCGCCCTCACCGAAAAGCACTCCTCGCCGCCGGAGGCATCGCACTCGCCGCCGGGGCGCTCAGCCTCATGCGGCTGGCGCCGGAGACCGGGATCCCGGGGCTGGGCCCCGCCGAGCCCGCGGATGTGCCCGAGCTCGCCATCGACGCCGACGACCCCGGCACCGGTCGGGACCGCTCCACCAGGGCCGCCGCCACGCTCGCGCCGTCGGACCGTGCGCACCCGAGCCCGTCCGCCACCTCGGCCATGGGCGGCCAGGGCACCACACCCACCGGCGGCTCGATCCTCGTACCGACCCCGTCGGCGACGGCGGCGCAGCCGGAAGCCCCCGGCTCGACGGGCGACGCCCCCGCACCCGTGCGCCCGCCCCAGGCCCCACCGGGCACCGGCACCGGCACCACGGAGCCGTCCCGCCCCTCGCCCACCACACCGGCGCAGCCACCGCCCGCGCCCCGCCCCAGCGCCTCGCAGACACCCGCCCCGCAACCGTCGGAGCCCGACGACCGCGGCATCTGCGTGCCGGTCATCGGGCTCTGTGTCGATCTCTTCGGCTCCCCCAACCGGGGCTAGGAAGCCGGGGCCGAGGTCACTCCTCCCCGGCGGGCGTCCTCCGCGTCAGCAGCCAAGGCTCCACGACGCCGAGGCCACGCACCGGCCGCTGCCACATCGGCTGGAGCGCGAACCGGTACGCCGGCGGCTCCTCGCCCTCCTTCTCGGCGGTGGCGGCCGCCTCCGCCGCCTCGGCCTCCGAGGCGGGGGCCTCGCCGGTCCGGATCAGCTCCTCCGCGAACGCGCTGTCCACGAGGACGGCGTCGCGGGGGGCTATCGAGGTCAGCCGGGACGCGAGGTTCACCGTCGTACCGAAGACGTCGCCCATCCGGGTGGTCACCGTGCCGAAGGCGATGCCGACCCGCAGTTCCGGCATCGTCTCGTCGTTCGCCATGGTCTCGATGAGCCGCAGCGCGATCTCCGCGGCGACCCCCGCGTCGTCGGCGGCGTACAGCACCTCGTCGCCGAGGGTCTTGATCAGCCGGCCGCCGTTCGCGGCCACCAGGTCGGCCGCCGTGGTCTCGAAGGCCTCGACGAGCTCGCCGAGCTCCTCCTCCTCCATACGGCGGGTCAGCCGGGTGAAGCCGACGAGGTCGGCGAAGCCCACGGCCAGCCGCCGGTCCACCATCTCCTCGTCGTCGGCGGCCTGCACGACCCGGCCGGTGGCGGCGGCCAGCTGGCGCCGCCAGACGTAGACGAGGAACTCCTCCAGCTCCGGCAGCAGCAGCTCGATCAGCGGATAGGTGACCTCGGTGCGGGTCATCCCGGGCTCGGGCGGTTCGGTCAGGCCCTCCAGGAAGGAGTCGATCTGCCACTCCGCGAGCCGGGCCGTGGTCTGCCCGGTGGACCGGGCCACCTGCACCGCCATGGCCTCGCTGAGCAGTCCGGCCTCGACCAGACCGGCCAGGCGCCGCAGCGCCAGTACGTCGGCCTCGGTCAGCGCCTTGGCCTGCCCGATGTCGGCGAAGCCCATGGCCCGCCAGAACCGCGAGGCCAGCTCCATGGAGACACCGGCGCTGCGGGCCGCCTGGAACGGGGTGTAGCGCCGCTCGGCGCCGAGGATGAGCTGTTCCAGGCGCAGGGCGAGAGGGTCCTCGCCCGGTTCGGCGGCGTGGGGGTCCACGCGGCCGTCCCCGCCGGAGCCCGTGTCGTCGACGGTCACGCCTGCTGCCCTTCCGATCTGCCGCGGTCCAGTAAGCGACCGGCCTTCACTTTACGGCAGGTGTGCGCCAGCTCACTCCGTCGGGGAAAGCCGACCCTGCCGTACCGCCGCTGGTGAGGTACCCCGGCGGCCGTGGTCCGATCCGGCGCACGCCGCCCGCGCCGGGCTTCCGTTTCGCGCCCCGGATACCCGTACGGCCGCCGTCAGGCCTTGCGCAGGTGCACGATGTCGCCGGCGCCCACGGGTTCCTGCACGCCCTCCCCGGTCGCGATCACGAGCCGCCCGTCGCCGTCGAGGGCGACCGCCTCCCCGATGATCGCCCGGTCTCCCGGCAGCTCCGCCCGTACCCGCTTGCCCAACGTCGCACAGCCCGCCGCGTACGTCTCCTGGAGTCCGCTGGCCTCCGGGTCGCCGCCCGCGCCCCGCCACCGTCCGTACCACTCCTCCAGGGACCGCAGCACGGCCCGCAGCAGGGGGTCCCGGTCGGTGCTGACGGCCCCGGCGAGCGCCAGCGAGCCCGCCTGGGGCACCGGGAGCTCGTCCTCGCGCAGCGTCACGTTGATGCCGACTCCGATGACGACGCCCTCGTCGCCGGCCCGCTCGGCCAGGATGCCGCCGGCCTTGCGCTCCTCGCCGGCGACGGTCAGCAGCAGGTCGTTCGGCCACTTGAGTGCCGTGTCCACGCCCGCCGCGCGCGAGAGCCCCGTCGCCACGGCGACTCCGGTGAGCAGCGGCAGCCACCCCCAGCGGGTCACCGGCACCTCGGCCGGGTTCAGCAGGACGGAGAAGAACAGCCCGGAGCGGGCCGGTGCCGTCCAGTCGCGGTCGAGGCGGCCCTTGCCGGCCGTCTGTTCCTCGGCGACGAGGACCGTGCCCTCGCGGGCCTCGCCCTTCGCGGCCAGCGCGACCAGGTCGGTGTTGGTGGAGCCGGTGCGCGCCACGACCCGCACCTCCTCCCAGAGCCCGCCCTCGCGGACGAGCCCCCGGCGCAGCGCGGCGGCGTTGAGCGGCGGACGGTCCAGGTCCGACCAACGGCTGTCGTCTGATGCATCTCGCGGCGTCATGCAAGCCACCCTAGGTGTGTGAAACGCCGCACTGCTGATCCGCAGGCCCCCCACTACTCTACGGATGAGTAACCGTCCCCCCTTTTGAGCAGGCAGGGAGCCGCGATCCCGATGTCAGAGCCGGAAGAGCAGATCGACATCCACACCACTGCGGGCAAGCTCGCGGATCTCCAGCGCCGCATCGAGGAAGCGACGCACGCCGGCTCCGCACGCGCCGTCGAGAAGCAGCACGCCAAGGGCAAGTTGACGGCCCGTGAGCGCGTCGAGCTCCTCCTCGACGAGGGGTCGTTCGTCGAGCTCGACGAGTTCGCCCGGCACCGCTCCACCAACTTCGGGCTGGACAAGAACCGCCCCTACGGCGACGGCGTCGTCACCGGCTACGGCACGGTCGACGGGCGCCCGGTGGCCGTCTTCTCCCAGGACTTCACGGTCTTCGGCGGCGCCCTCGGCGAGGTCTACGGCCAGAAGATCGTCAAGGTCATGGACTTCGCGCTGAAGACCGGCTGCCCGGTCATCGGCATCAACGACTCCGGCGGCGCCCGCATCCAGGAGGGTGTGGCCTCCCTCGGCGCGTACGGCGAGATCTTCCGCCGCAACACCCACGCCTCCGGTGTGATCCCGCAGATCAGCCTGGTCGTCGGTCCCTGCGCGGGCGGCGCGGTCTACTCCCCCGCGATCACCGACTTCACGGTCATGGTCGACCAGACCAGCCACATGTTCATCACCGGCCCGGACGTCATCAAGACCGTCACCGGTGAGGACGTCGGCTTCGAGGAGCTGGGCGGCGCCCGCACCCACAACTCCGCGTCCGGCGTGGCCCATCACATGGCGGGCGACGAGAAGGACGCCATCGAGTACGTCAAGCAGCTGCTGTCGTACCTGCCGTCCAACAATCTGTCCGAGCCGCCGGCGTTCCCGGAGGAGGCGGACCTCGCGGTCACCGAGGAGGACCGCGAGCTGGACACGATCGTGCCGGACAGCGCGAACCAGCCGTACGACATGCACACGGTGATCGAGCACGTCCTGGACGACGCCGAGTTCTTCGAGACGCAGGCGCTGTTCGCGCCGAACATCGTCACCGGCTTCGGCCGGGTCGAGGGCCGGCCGGTCGGGATCGTCGCGAACCAGCCGATGCAGTTCGCGGGCTGCCTGGACATCGCCGCCTCGGAGAAGGCCGCGCGCTTCGTGCGCACCTGCGACGCGTTCAACGTGCCGGTGCTGACCTTCGTCGACGTCCCCGGCTTCCTGCCGGGCGTGGACCAGGAGCACGACGGCATCATCCGCCGCGGCGCCAAGCTGATCTACGCCTACGCCGAGGCCACCGTCCCGCTGATCACCGTGATCACCCGCAAGGCGTTCGGCGGCGCCTACGACGTCATGGGCTCCAAGCACCTGGGCGCCGACCTGAACCTGGCCTGGCCGACCGCGCAGATCGCCGTGATGGGCGCGCAGGGCGCCGTCAACATCCTGCACCGCCGCACCATCGCCGAGTCGGACGACCCGGAGGCGACCCGCGCCCGGCTGATGCAGGAGTACGAGGACACCCTGCTCAACCCGTACGTCGCGGCCGAACGCGGATACGTCGACGCGGTGATCATGCCGTCCGACACCCGTCTGCACATCGTGCGCGGCCTGCGTCAGCTGCGGACGAAGCGGGAATCCCTGCCTCCGAAGAAGCACGGCAACATCCCCCTCTAGTCCCGCTGGGAGCCGTCATGAACATCAAGGTGGTCCGGGGCAACCCGACACCGGAGGAGCTGGCCGCCGCACTGGCGGTGGTCCGCGCCCGCGCCGCGGCGGCGGCAGCCGTGCCGCCCGGCGCACCCGAGCCGCGGGACGGGTGGTCGGACCCGTCCCGCATCGCCGCACACCGGCTGCCCCAGCCGGGCCCGTCCTCCTGGGCGAGGACGTACTGGCCCGGCTAGCCGGCCGTACGGCCGCCACGGCTTCGGTGACCGCCGAAGCCGTGGCCCGAAACCTGAGTACGCGTACTCAGGCGCAGGCCTCCGCGTCCGCCCGACGATGGAAGGCATGCTGTGGTCCGACCCCGAGAACGAGCCGCCCGAGGAACTGCGCGAGATGCAGGTCAGGTTGCGGCGGCTGGGCGTTCTCATGGCACTGGCCATGGTCCTGACGATGATCGTGATCGGGCTGAGGTGAGCACCGCCGGGCGCGCCGATACGCTGACGGCATGACTGATCAGCCGCGCCGCCGACTCGTTCTCGCCTCCCAGTCCCCCGCCCGGCTCAATCTCCTGCGCCAGGCCGGACTGGCCCCCGAGGTCCTGGTGAGCGGCGTCGACGAGGACGCCGTCACCGCCCCCACCCCCGCCGAGCTGGCCCTCGCGCTGGCCGAGGCGAAGGCCTCCGTCGTGGCGGCCCGGCCCGACGTCCAGGGCGCCCTCGTCATCGGCTGCGACTCGGTCCTCGACCTCGACGGCGAAGCACTCGGCAAGCCGGCCGACGCCGAGGAGGCCACCGCCCGCTGGAAGGCGATGCGCGGCCGCGCGGGCACCCTGCAGACCGGCCACTGCGTCTACGACACCGAGAGCGGCCGCTACGCCTCGGCGACCGCCTCCACGGTCGTCCGCTTCGGCGACCCCACCGACGACGAGATCGCCGCCTACGTGGCCTCCGGCGAACCGCTGCACGTCGCCGGGGCGTTCACCCTGGACGGCCGCTCGGCCCCGTTCATCGACGGCATCGAGGGCGACCACGGCAACGTCATCGGCATCAGCCTGCCCCTGGTGCGGCGGCTGCTGGGCCGGCTCGGCGTCGGTATCACGGAGTTGTGGGCGCCGGCGGGGGCGTGACGGGCGAGCCGTCGCCGTCCCCTGCGGGAGCGGCGTCGGCGGGCCGCTCAGGCGCGCTCCGGCCGTCGTACGTCATCAGCACGAGCACGATCAGGGCGAACACGACGACCATGAAGAGGAACGCCGTCCAGCCCACCAGGCCCCAGGTGAACGCGCCCAGCAGGGCGTGCACCACGGCGGCGCTGATCAGCAGGACACGCCCGAGTCCGGCCGGAGCGCGGTCGCGCAGGGCGACGAGCAGCGCGACCAGGCCGCACAGCGCGAAGTAAGCGCCGAAGACGACACCGCCCACCTTCGAGGACATCGACATCACGTCAGGATCCAGACCGGCCAGGGACATGTCCTGGCGGTCGACGACGATCCCGAGGAACCAGTTCAGCGCCCCGATGCCGAGCGCCTCGACGAAGAGCACGACCGCCACGACCCACGCCACCGGCCTGCGTACCACCGGTCCCACCCACTTCCGAGCTAGCCGAGCGCCGCGCCGGCCCGATCCGGGCGCGGCCGCTGTTACCCCAAGTACGTATCGAGACATCGCGAACGCTACTAACGGGTAAACCGCGGGACAAGGGTTCGGGCGGGGGCAAAGAATCATTGGGCCATTCGTAGGGATTCCACAAAGAAACCGAGTGGCCCGCAGCACGTGATGACAGAGACCTTGACCACAGCGGAGGGCTAGGGTTTTCCGGGAGAGACCTGCGTGCCGAGGCGCGACATGGGATTTCGCAGGGTGCACCGACCCGGAATCACGCTCCGTGTGGGCAAGGTCACCACTGGGGACGGGTCGAAGTGCCGTGTCGGCAGTCCCTAAACTCGGCTTGTTTCAAGGAGGGAGCCTCAATCGTGCGCAAGGTGCTCATCGCCAACCGTGGCGAAATCGCTGTCCGCGTGGCCCGGGCCTGCCGGGATGCCGGTATCGCCAGCGTGGCCGTCTACGCGGAACCGGACCGGGACGCTCTGCATGTCCG
>NZ_JAGPYD010000029.1:0-54881 GCF_018070255.1 Streptomyces sp. RK62
GGGGCAAGGGCGTCGGACCGGGGCAAGGGCGTCGGGGCGGTACGGGGCCGCCGTACCGGGGGGTGGCGTCGGATTCGGTCCGGGGCGCCCGACCGGGGCAGGAGCCTCGGGGGTGGACCGGGGCGCCGGACCGGGGCGGGGCCCCGGATCGGGCAGGGGCCTCGGGGCGGACCGGGGGCAGTGCGCGGGGCGCCGGGTCACTGGGTGTACAGGGCGCGGCGGGAGGTCGTGAAGCGGTGCAGGGGTTCCGGGAGGGGGTGGACGCCGATGCCGGGGCCCTTGGGCACGGGGAGGTGGCCGTCGGTCAGGACGAACGGCTCCGTGAGGTCCTCGGCGAAGTAGCGGGCGGAGGCCGAGGTGTCACCGGGCAGGGTGCAGCCGGGCAGCGCGGCCAGCGCCAGGTTGGCCGCGCGGCCGATGCCCGTCTCCAGCATGCCGCCGCACCACACCGGCACCCCGTGCGCGTACGCCACGTCGTGGACGCGCCGCGCCTCCAGATAGCCGCCCACCCGGGCCGGTTTCACGTTCACCGCCCGGCAGGCGTCCAGGGCGATCGCGGACGCGGTGTCACGGGCGTTGTGCAGGGACTCGTCCAGGCAGACGGGGGTCGCCAGGCGCTGCTGGAGGCGGGCGTGGCCGTACAGGTCGCCGCCCGCGAGCGGCTCCTCGACCAGCAGCAGCCCGAACGCGTCGAGCCGGCGCAGATGCTCGGCGTCCGCGAGCGTGTAGGCGGCGTTGGCGTCGACCTGGAGCGGCACGGTCTCCCCGAAGCGCTCCCGTACGGCACGCACCGGCTCCAGGTCCCAGCCGGGCTCGATCTTCAGCTTGATCCGCACGTACCCGTCGGCGAGGTACCCCTCGACGTCGTCCAGCAGTTCGCCGATGCTCGGCCGGATCCCGACCGACACCCCGGCCGGCACGCGCTCGCGCACCGCGCCGAGGTAGGTCGCCAGCGACATGCCGTACGACCGCAGCTCGGCGTCGAGGACCGCCGTCTCCAGGGCCGCCTTCGCCAGCTCGTGCCCCTTGACGCCGGCCAGGGCCGGGCCGAGCACGGGGGCGGTGAGGGCGGGCAGGGCCGCGGCCCGGGGCAGCAGGACGTCCCGCAGCACGATCTCGGCCCCGGCGACGAACTCCGAGCAGTACAGCGGCTCGGGGTCGCCGGCGAACTCGGACCAGCCCTCGGCGGTGTCCGTGACGACCCGCAGCAGGAAGGTGTCCTTCGTCGTCATCGTGCCGAAGGAGGTGCGGAACGGGGTGACGAGCGGGATGGCGATGTGGACCAGCTCGACGCGTTCGAGTTTCACGGGGTGTCCTCCCGGCGGGTCAGCGTGTACCAGCCGTCGCGGGACATGTCCGTGGCCGTGAACTCCTCGGCGAACGCCTTGGTGAGCACCTCGCGCACGGCCCGCCGCCAGCCGAGGGCCAGCTCGGGGTCCGTCACCCGTAACGCCACGACGTCCTCCGGCACCCGGCACCACACATACCGGTCCCCCGGGTCGCGGCGGGCGAGCGGCCCGCCGTCCGGCGCCCGGTGGGTGACGGGCGCGGCCTCGCGTTCGGCGGCCGTGACGGCGGACGGACGGCGGGCACCGGTCAGGTCCCAGGTGGCCTCCAGCCGGTCGGTCTCGTCACCGTCGTTCACACCGTCGGCCATGGGGCCGTAGAAGTCGACGAGGTAGCCGGTGCCCTCGGCGCCCAGCTTGGCGAAGTTGAAGCGGGCGTTGCGGCCCACCAGCGGGTCGAAGGTCCAACGCATGGTGCGCGCCCCGAGCCCCACCGCCCACGCCCGCTGCGTCTCCTTCAGCCGCGGCCCGAGCCCCCGCTCGGCGGCGGCGAGCAGCGAGTACGTCTCTCTGGCCGCCGGCGGCCCGAACACGGCGACGCAGCCGCCGACGAGGCGGTCCCCGTCGTACGCGGCGTGCACCGCGCCGCCCGCGTGGGCGAGGCTGTTCAGCGTCTCCGGCAGCAGCGGGGGCGCGCTGCGCGGGGTCTTCCACACATCACTGAAGTAGTCGGCGACGGCGGCGAACCCGGCGGTCTCGTGCACGGTGCGGATGCTCAGTGAGGTCATGACACGAGTGTCGCGAGGGGGCGCGGGGGCTGCCTAGGGGGTGTCGCGCCGATCATGCCGGGGGCGTGGCGCGTCGGCGCAGTGCTTCGGCGACCTCCCGGGCCGCGTCAGCGCAGTGCCTCGGCGACCTCCCGGGCCGCGTCCACGACCCGCTGCCCCACCCGCTCGGGTACGGCGTCGGCCAGCATCACGACGCCCACGCTGCCCTCGACGCCGGTGACGCCTATCAGCGGGGCGGCGGCTCCGCTCGCCCCCGCCTCCAGTTCGCCGTGGGTCAGGGTGTAGCCGGGGCCCTCGGGGGGCTGCTTGCGGGCGGCGAGGATGGCGCGGCCCGCGGCCCCGCGGTCCAGGGGGTGCCGGAAACCCGCCCGGTAGGCCACGTGGTAGTCGGTCCAGGTCGGCTCTACCACGGCGACGGCCAGCGCCTCCGAGCCGTCCACCAGCGTCAGATGGGCCGTGGCGCCTATGTCCTCGGCCAGGGAGCGCAGCGCGGGCAGCGCCGCCTCGCGCACCAGCGGATGCACCTGGCGGCCGAGCCGCAGCACGCCGAGCCCGACGCGGGCGCGGCCACCGAGGTCGCGGCGGACGAGGGCGTGCTGTTCGAGCGTGGCGAGCAGCCGGTACACGACGGTCCGGTTCACGCCCAGTTTGGTGGATAGCTCGGTGACGGTCAGTCCGTGGTCCGTATCGGCCAGCAGCTTGAGGACGCGCAGTCCCCGGTCGAGCGTCTGAGAGGTCTCCGCGGTCACGACGCCCACTCCTTAGTGGTGAGGTCGACGGCCTCGTCACGGCGGGCGTCACCGAGTCCCGTCGGTCACGCGCTTCAGAGGCCGCCGATCGGCCGGCGGTCCGGCCTTCCGGACCGCGTCGCTTCACGGCTGCGCTCCGCGGCGGCGCTGCCACGGGGCGTGTGCGTAGGCGGACATTAGCGAAGCCGGTTCGCTGAGCGGAAGGCTCCGTCCAGAATCCGGGCATGGCCGGGGACGGACCGGGCGGGTTCGGCCCTATATGTGCGGTGCACGGAGTTGCGGGAGGGGCGTGCGGTGCCGGGTGGGGCGCGCGACGGCGCGGTACGCGGGTGGCGGGTCACTCGCGCCCGGAGTCACCGCATCCGGGTGGCCCACTCCTGCACCTTGGCGATCCGCTGCCGCAGCTGCCCGGCCGTCGCTTCGGCGCTCGGCGGTCCCCCGCACACCCGGCGCAGCTCGGTGTGGATCACGCCGTGCGGCTTGCCGCTCTGGTGGACGTAGGCGGAGACCATGGTGTTGAGCTGCTTGCGGAGCTCCATCATCTCCTTGTGCGAGACGACCGGGCGCCGCTCGGCGGGCAGTTCGAGGAGGTCGGCCTCGGAGTCCGGCTTCTTGCGGCTGTGCGCGATCTGCCGGGCCTGCCGCTTCTGCAGCAGCAGCTGCACCTGGTCGGGTTCGAGGAGCCCGGGGATACCGAGGTAGTCCTGCTCCTCCTCGCTGCCGGGGTGGGCCTGCATACCGAACTCGGCGCCGTCGTAGAGGACCCGGTCGAAGACGGCCTCGGACTCCAGCGCCTCGAAGGAGAACTGCTCCTGCTCGCCGGTGTCCTCGTCCTGCTCCTTGTTCGCCTCCTCCATCTCCTTCTCGGACTCGGCGTACGGGTCCTCCTCGCCCTCCTTCTTCGGCTTGTCGAGGGCGTGGTCCCGTTCCACCTCCATCTCGTTGGCGAAGGTGAGCAGGTCGGGGACGGTCGGCAGGAAGACGGAGGCGGTCTCGCCGCGCCGCCTGGACCGTACGAAACGGCCGACGGCCTGTGCGAAGAAGAGGGGGGTGGAGATCGTCGTGGCGTACACGCCGACCGCGAGCCGGGGTACGTCGACGCCCTCGGACACCATCCGGACGGCGACCATCCAACGGTCGTCACTGGCGCTGAAGTCGTCGATCCGCTTCGAGGCGCCGGCGTCGTCGGACAGCACGAGGGTCGCCTTGCTGCCGGTGATCTCCCGGATCAGCTTGGCGTAGGCGCGGGCGGAGTCCTGGTCGGAGGCGATGACGAGGGCGCCCGCGTCCGGGATGCCCTTCCTGACCTCGGTGAGCCGCTGGTCGGCGGCGCGCAGCACGCTCGGCATCCACTCGCCGCGCGGATCCAGCGCGGTGCGCCAGGCCTGGCTGACGGCGTCCTTGGTCATGGGCTCGCCGAGCCGGGCGGCGATCTCGTCGCCGGCCTTGGTCCGCCAGCGCATGTTGCCGCTGTAGGAGAGGAAGATGACGGGGCGCACGACGTGGTCGGCGAGCGCGTTGCCGTAGCCGTAGGTGTAGTCGGCGGCGGACCGGCGGATGCCGTCCTGCCCCTCCTCGTACGTCACGAAGGGGATCGGGTTGGTGTCGGACCGGAACGGCGTACCGGTCAGGCAGAGCCGCCGCGTGGCCGGCTCGAACGCCTCCAGGCACGCCTCGCCCCAGGACTTGGAGTCACCGGCGTGGTGGATCTCGTCGAGGATCACCAGGGTCTTGCGCTGCTCGACGCGGTTGCGGTGCAGCATGGGGCGCACACCGACGCCCGCGTAGGTCACGGCGACGCCGTGGTAGTCCTTGCCGAGCGGGCCCGCGCTGTACTCGGGGTCCAGCTTGATGCCTATCCTCGCGGCGGCCTCGGCCCACTGCTTCTTCAGGTGCTCGGTCGGCGCGACCACCGTGACCTGCTGCACGACATGGTGGTGCAGCAGCCAGGAGGCCAGGGTGAGGGCGAAGGTCGTCTTTCCGGCGCCGGGCGTGGCGACCGCGAGGAAGTCCCGCGGCTGCTCCTGGATGTACTTCTCCATCGCGCCCTGCTGCCAGGCGCGCAGCTTGCTCGCGGTGCCCCAGGGGGCCCGGCCGGGGAAGGCGGGGGAAAGGTGGTGGGAGGAGGCGGCGGTGGTAGTCACGGTCTCCGGTTCTCGGCTGCGTACGACGACCGGGTCACCCTACCGGCGCCCCACCCCCACGACGCGCGCACCGGCCCGCGTCACCCGGGGGTGGGACCGACGTCACAGCCGAGGGTCCGGCGGAGCGGTCCGGCGGAGCGGTCCGGCGGGCGCGGGTTCAGCGCTCCCGGAGCCGGGTGGTCACCCAGGCGCCCACCAGGGCGACCGCCGCCATCGGCAGGAACACCGCCGCGAACGCCGCCGGGTGCGAACCCGCGCCGCCCGCGTCGAGCGGGGCGTGGCTCAGCGCGCCGCCGCCGAGCGCGGCGAACGCGGCGCCGCCCGCAGCCAGCAGGACGACGTTCGACAGGGCGTCGGAGATCTGGAGGGCGGCGGAGTTGGTGCCGGCCTCCTCGGGGGCGGAGAGCTTGAGCAGCAGCACGCTGGTGGAGGAGATCACCAGGCCCATCCCGAAGCAGCCGAACGCCCAGGCGACGGCCAGCGTCCAGGCCGGCACGGAGTGGATCAGCACGCTGGGCGCCGCCGCGACGGCCGCGGCGACCAGCACCATCCCGGTGGTCGTCAGCCGCTCCCGGTACGGCTCCACGCGCGGCCGGGACTGCACCCAGGAACCCAGCGCCCAGGTGACCCCGCCGGCCGCGAGCGAGAACCCGGCGAGCGTCGGCGACAGGCCCCGCTGGGTGACCAGCATCAGCGGCACGAAGGACTCAGCCGCGATGAACGACCCGGCGGCCACACCGCGCAGCAGGACCACGGACGGCAGGCCGCGCGCCGCCCGGTAGGTGCCGCGCGGGAGCAGGCCGAGCGCGGCCGGGACGAGAAGCCCGGCGCCCAGGAGGCCGGGGACGAGGGAGATCCACCGGAGGTCCTGCGCGGCGTACTGCAGCAGCCCCGCCCCGAAGGAGATCGCAAGGGCGAGCCGGATACGGCGCCGGTCGAAGGAGGCGTCACCCCCGGCTCCCGGCACGGGCCCGGCGGCGCGGCGGCGTATCTGCGGCAGGGCGAGCCCCAACGGCAGAAGCACCAGCACAGGTATCCCGACGAACACCCACCGCCAGCCCAGATGCTCGGTCACCGCACCCGAGGCCAGCGGCCCCACGATGGACGGCACGACCCAGCTCGCGGCGAACGCCGCCATGATCGCCGGGCGCAGCCGCTCGGGGTAGGCACGGCCGACGACGACGTACAGGGCGACGATGACCAGCCCGCCGCCGAGTCCCTGGACGGCCCGCCCGAGGATGAACAGCCACATGACCCCCGCCGTGCCGGACAACAGCAAACCGGCGCCGAAGGCGGCTATCCCGCAGGTCAGCGGCGCGAGCGGCCCACGCCGATCGGACCACTGACCCGACAGCACCATGCCGAAAAGACTCGTGGTGAAGTACCCGGAGAACGCGAAGGCGTACAGCGACACCCCGTCCAGCTCCCGCGCGGCGACCGGCATCGCCGTCCCGACGGCCGTCGCCTCGAAGGCGATGAGCAGCACGACGGAGACGATCCCGATGCTGAGCGCCCGATACGACCGCCCCAGCACGCTCTCCTCCGGTGCGGCGGCGGAGGGAAGGGCGGACGTCTTGGCGACATCGGCGTCGCGCGGCTCGAGGGCAGTCATGGTCGCCAGAGTAAGGGCCGTGACTGACATTGACCCCTGTCGGGGGCCTCACCTCCCCTGGGACCTTGGTCGTACGACCGCCGGTTTCATGAACGCGGCATGGCAGTCACATTGCACACGGCCCGCTTCCCTTGAGCCCCGCAGGACCCCGCCCGTACGGTCGAACCACCGACCAGGCCCGCCCCACGGGCCTTGCGAACGGCCGTGTGCCCGAGTGGCTCAGGGACTCGCCTGCAAAGCGAGGTACGCGGGTTCAATTCCCGCCACGGCCTCCACCGCCCGACCGAGCGAGACATGGGGCGGCACCCCTGAGGTGCCGCCCCCTTTTTCTGTCCGTCTCTCCTCGCCCCACAAGTCCTCCCCCGTCTCTCCTCAAACAGGAGCACAACCCTCCGCCGGCCCGGCGGGTCCTGTTGGTGTCGGGGTCGCAGACTCCGGTCGCCGTGCCTTCTGTCCGACGAGGAGACCCATCCGTGCGCCAGCGCATCCGCACCTCGCACCTTCGTACCTCGGCCGCCTTCGTGGCCGCCGCCGCGATCGCCGCCGCCGTTCCCACGCTCGCCGCTCCGTCGGCGTACGCGGAGGAGGGTGCGGCGGACCTGGTGATATCGGAGCTGCCGAAGACGTCTCCAAAGCCGGGCGACGTGTACGACGAGAACGTCGTCATCACCAACAAGGGCACCGCCGCCGCGGACGGGATCACGTTCCGGGTCCGGCTGACCCGTGGGCTGGACTTCCCCGCCCAGGTGCCGGGCTGTACCTACACGACCGTCGAGGACAAGGTCCGCCAGGCGCTGTGCGAGATCGACGAGGTGATCGAGCCGGGCGCCTCCATCGAGACGCCCGTACGGTTCAAGGCGCTGCCCAACGCCCTGATGGAGGCCGTCCAGTACGGCACGTCCGCCACCGGTGAGGCCCCCGGCGAGGGGTACGACGACAGCCACCGGCGGCTCACCCTGACGGCGGACAGTTCGGCCGACCTGGCGGCCGTCGGTGAGGACACCGAGGCGCTCGCGGGTGACCGGCAGTCCATCACCGTGCGGCTGCGCAACGACGGACCCGGCTGGATCCAGAACCAGGAGAGCGACGACCAGACGGCCCTGATGGTCCGCATCCCGAAGGGCACCACCGCCTCCGTGGTGCCGAAGGCCTGCTCGCCGTTCGGCATCGACGGCCCGAGCGGACCGGGCGGCACACCGGGCAAGCCGACGTACGTGTGCGTGCCGGACGACAACACGCTCGACGTCGGCGAGGAGGTGCTGTTCACCTTCACGCTGGACATCGGCAAGGACACGAAGACGACGACGGGTGAGGTGAAGGCGACGTCGGTGTACGACATCCACCCCGCCTTCGACAAGAACCCCGCCAACGACAAGGCCGCCATCCGCATCGCCATCCCGACCGACTACGAGCCCGACCCGACGCCTTCCGAGGGGTCCTCCGGCGGCAGCGGCACGGGGGGCAACGGCTCCTCCGGTGGCAACGACCCGTCCGGGCAGAGCACCGGGGGCTCCGGTGGTACCGGCGGTTCTTCCACCGGCGGCTCCGGCTCCGGCACCGGTTCCGTCGACGGCAACCTCGCGAGCACCGGCTCGGACGGCACCCCGCTCATCGCGGGCTCCGCTGCGGCCGCCGCGGCCCTGGGCGCCGGCCTCTTCCTCGCCGTACGCCGCCGTCGCGCCGCCGGAGCCGAGACCGGCTGACGAACGCCCGCCCCTGGGGCAGCTCGCCCCGGGGGCACCCGCACCAGGTCAGCAGGCGTCGCACTCCGGCACGCCGGCGGCCTCGTCGGCCTGGACTCGCTTCCCGGCGTACGCCGCCGTCGCGCCGCACAAACGGAGACCGGCTGACGTCGCCCGTCCTACTGGGGCCACCCACCCGGCGCCGGTTCAGCGTCCGCAGGACTCCAGTACACCCACCGCCTCGTCCTGGAACGCCTCCGTCCAGTAGTGCCGGGCGGTGCCGTCCGTCGCGGTGCCCGTCGGGTCGACCGTGGACAGGACCTGGAGCATCGTCATGGCCAGCTGGTCGTAGGTGGCGGTCGTCAGCTCGTGGCCCGACGCCGCGTCTATCGCCCGCTCGCGGTGCAGCAGCCACAGGGTGAAGGCCAGCGTCGAGACGTCCGTGTTCAGCGGGTACAGACGACCCTCGCGCTCGCTCCAGTGCAGGACCGCGCCGGTCATGCCGTCGAGGACCAGGCTGCCGTCCTCCGCGAGGTCGCCGAGGCGGATCAAGGACGCGGCGGCCAAGGGCAGTTCGGCCGGCGCGCCGCACTCGGCGTCGTACTCGTCCAGGGTGGCCAGCGGCGCGTCCGTGTCCAGGGTGAAGAGGAACCCGCCCTCCGGCAGGCCCACTTCACGCAGGAAGCGGCGGGTCGGCTCATGGCCGAGGGCGGACGGGAAGTCGACCTCCTCGAAGCGCACCACCGCGCGCCGCCCGAACTCCTCGTCCAGCAACCGCGGCGGCAGGTCCAGGGCCAGCCCGGACTGCCCGGCGCGGCCCGCGACGAGCGCCAGCGGGCGGATCAGCGCGGCCATCTTCCAGAAGGGTGCGGGCTCGCCGTCCGTGCCCTCCTCGAACACCGACAGCAGATGCCGGGACGCCTCCGCGACCGCCTTCGTGCCGTAGCGCCCGGCGTAGGAGGCGAACTGGCCGCGCAGCCCGGCGAGTTCGTCCGTGGCCTCGGCGAAGCGGACCAGCGTGCGCAGGGAGGGTGCGAGAGCGCGGCGGTCCATCAGGTCGGGCCGGTCCCGCAGAACGTGGGTCGTGGAGATCTCGCCGGTCGTGCCGTCGAGGAGGACGGACTCGGTCTCCCGGCCGCCGGGGCCGAGCAGTCCGCCTATCACCAGCTGGTCGCACAGCTCCGCCGTGAGCCGGCCGGGGGCCGCGTCGCCGGTCGAGTCGGCGACCGTGCGCAGGCCCGCGCGGGACAGCTCGGCGAAGCTCAGCACCGTGTTGCCGCCGGGGAGTCCGGGGCCGGTCAGCCAGCGGCGGGTGGCCGCGTGCGTGACGTACGGGTCGAGTTCGGGCTCGGACAGGATGATCGTCCGGTCACCCGCCTGGGTCGTGATCGTCGTGCTCATGGCTCCCCCGCATGCGCTTGCTCACCGCCCCTGGGCACGACACGCCTGACCGGCCGGTCACCGGACCCGGCCGTCGTCCCCACTGCCCAGAACACTACGCGCCACCACTGACAACGCACCGGCCCCGGCACGGCCCATGAGAGCGCTTCACCTCAGTAGACGCCGGAGCGCCCCGGGTACGTTCCCACAACGCGCCGAATTCGCCGCTGATTCATGAGGGATTCACGTCTGATCCGGGCCCGGCGGCTGCTGCGCCGGGCCCGTTCACTGGGTGGTGTGGACGACCGCGGCCTGGGGGCGGATCGGGAGGCGGTTGACCGGGCGGCCGGTCGCGGCGCGCACGGCCGAGGCGATGGCCGCGGGCGACGTCACCACGGGCACGGCGCTGACGGCCTTGGCGCCGAACGGCGCGACGACGTCCCGCTCCTCGACCAGCTTCACGATCCGGATGTCCGGGGCGTCCAGCGCCGTGGGGAGCGCGTAGCCGGTCAGGTCGGGGTGGCGGATCAGACCGCGCGCGGAGCGCAGGTTCTCGGTGAGCGCTATGCCCACACCCTGCGTGACACCCGCCTCGATCCGGGCCTCCAGCTGGGCCGGGTTGAGGATCCGGCCGACGTCCTGGGCGAGCGCCAGCTCCACCACGCGTACCGAGCCCAGCTCGATGTCGACGTCGACGACCGCGCGGATCGCGCAGAAGGACATGCCCACGAACGCGTCGCCCTGGCCGGCGCCGTCCAGCGGCTCGGTCGGGTGCGGGCGGCACTGGGCCGTGGCCCACAGCTCCTTGCCCTCCAGCGCCTCGCTGACGGTCGTCGACAGGACGCCGTCGTACGAGGTGATCTTGCCGTCGGTGATCTGGAGCAGCTCGGTGGACATGCCGAACTTGTGCGCCAGGGGCTGCAGGAGCTGGGTGCGGACCATCTTGGCGGCCCGTTCGACGGCGCCGCCGGAGACCCAGGTGTGCCGGCCGCGGCAGCCCGCGCCGGCGGGAGGCTGGTCGGTGTCGACGGGGGCGACGTGCACCTCGTCGACGCCCAGGGTCTCCTGGACGATCTGCCGGGCGAGGGTGGTGAAGCCCTGGCCGGTCTCGACGGCGGCGCACAGCACCGTCGCGACCCCGTCCTGGACCTTCACGGTGGCCGTGGAGACCTCGTCGGCGCCCTCGGCGCCCAGCATGTGCACCATGCCCAGGCCGTAACCCACGCCCCGCCGTACGGCGCCCGGTTCACCGGCGCCCTCGGGGCCGCCGGGCAGCAGCCACTCGTCCTCGGGGGTGTCCTTGGGCAGCGGCGGCAGCGGATGGTCCCGTACGGCCTGCAGGAGCTCGGCGACCGGGGCCGGGCAGGTCACGCTCTGGCCGGTCGGCAGGACGTCGCCGGTGGCCAGGGCGTTGCGCAGGCGCAGTTCGGCCGGGTCGACGCCGAGCTTCTTGGCGAGCTTGTCCATCTGCGCCTCGTACGCGGCGCACACCTGCATGGCGCCCTCGCCGCGCACATGGCCGGAGGGCGGGTTGTTGGTGCGTACGGCCCAGCCCTCGATGAAGGCGTTCGGGACGACGTACGGGCCGCAGGCGAAGGCGACCGCGGCGGCCAGCGCCTCGGAGGAGGTGTCCGCGTAGGCGCCCGCGTCGAGCAGGATCTGCGCCTCGACCTTCACCAGCCTGCCCTCGGCGTCCGCGTGGTGGCGGTAGCGCAGCAGGGTGGGGTGCCGGTGGGTGTGGCCGAGGAAGGACTCCTCGCGGGTGGCGGTGAGCTTCACCGGGCAGCCGGTCTTCAGCGCGAGCAGGCCGAGCGGGAGTTGGAAGCCCTGGTCCTCGCG
This sequence comes from Streptomyces sp. RK62, assembly GCF_018070255.1. Lineage (NCBI taxonomy): Bacteria > Bacillati > Actinomycetota > Actinomycetes > Kitasatosporales > Streptomycetaceae > Streptomyces > Streptomyces sp. RK62. The sequence continues at coordinate 11,481 of NZ_JAGPYD010000029.1, forward strand.
GTCGGCGGTGGCGCCGGGGACGCCGGTGACGACGACCTTGACGCGCTCGGGCTCCAGGCCGAAGCAGGCGGCGGCGCGGTCCCGGTCGGTGTGCGGGTCGGTCGAGGCGAGGTAGAGCTCCACGCCTCCGTCGGGGCGCGGTACGGCGAGTCCGGCCTCGGCGCCGATGGGGGCCGGGTCCTGGCGGCCGATGCGGTACATGCCCTCGACGACGATGTCGCCGGCCGCGTCGGGGTCGCCGTGGCGCAGCGGGATGTGCCGGATCAGGTTGCCGTCGGGGTGCAGCGGCTCGGCCTCGAACGCCTGCTCGGGGTCGGTGACCGGGTCGAGCACCTCGTACTCGACGATGACGGCGGCGGCGGCGAGGCGCGCGGTGTCGGGGTGGTCGGCGGCGACGGCGGCGATGGGCTCGCCGTGGTGGCGTACGACGTCGGAGGCGAAGACGGGCCGGTCGGCCCGGCCGCGGCCGAGCAGGGGGCTGCCGGGGACGTCCTCGTGGGTGACGACGGCGCGGACGCCGGGCATCTCCCGCGCGTGGGTGGTGTCGATGGACGTGATGCGCGCGTGCGGGTGCGGGGAGCGCAGGACGGCCGCCCAGAGCAGGCCCTCGGCCCACAGGTCGGCCGCGTACGGGTACGTGCCCTCGGTCTTGGCGCGGGCGTCGGCGGCCGGCAGGGAGGCGCCGAGGCCGTGCGGAACCTGCTCGGGGGCGGGGGCTGCCTCCGCGGCGGTGGTCGCGGTGGCGGCTTCGTTGCTCACGCCTGGCCTCCGTCCTGGCCGTACGGGTCGTGCGGTCCCATGGCGCCGGGCGCCTCGAACGCCGACGGGTTGACGCCGCCGGCTCCCGGGCCCGCCTGGTGCGGGATGCGGGCCTCGCCGTCCTCCCCGTCGGGGGACTCGGCGGCCGCGTGGGCCTCGCGTTCGGCGACGACCTCCTGGACGGCCCGGACGACACCGCGGTAGCCGGAGCAGCGGCAGAGGTTGCCGCACAGGGCCTGCCGGGTCTCCAGCTCGCTCGGGGCCGGGTTGCCCTCCAGCAGGTCGTGCACGGTCATCGCCATGCCCGGTACGCAGAAGCCGCACTGGACGGCGCCGCAGCGGGCGAGCGCGCGCTGCACGTCCGAGGGGTGCCCGTCCTGGGCGAGCCCCTCGACGGTGCGCACCTCGCTGCCGGCGGCGGTCACGGCGGGCACCAGGCAGGAGGCGACGAGCCGACCGTCGACCTGGACGTTGCACGCGCCGCACTCGCCCTGCGAGCAGCCGTCCTTGGCGCCCGCGAGGCCGAGCCGCTCGCGCAGCACGTAGAGCAGCGACTCGCCGATCCAGGCGTCGGAGACGGGCCGGTCGACGCCGTTGACGCGCAGCACGTAGGAGGCGAGGGGGTGTTCCTCGCCGGACGGCGGGGGCGTCTCGCCGGACTCCTCGGCGCCCTCGCCGTCGGCGTCGGCCTCGGCGGAGGGCTCCGCGGGGCCCTGGGCGGCCTCGGCGGCCTCCCGGGCGTCCTCGGCAGCCGCTGCCGCATCGCCCGCCTCACGGGCCGCCTGGGCGGCCTGCGCGGCGTTCTCCGCCGCCTCCGCGGCTTCCTCGGCGGCATCGGGCGCGGACTGCCGCTCAGGCGCGGCCGTGTAGCCGTCGGGCGCGGGCTCGCCGGGGGCGGTGCGCTCCCAGGGCTGCTCGGGCTGCTGGGGCGCCCAGGGGGCGGACGCGCCGCCCGGAAGCGTGGCCGGGGCTCCGCCGCCCCACTGCTCGACGAGCGAGGACGTGGTGAACTCGCCCGACTCGTCCGGAAGGTCCCCTCCGGCGAGCGGGATCGACCACTGCCCGGTGACGTCCTGGCCGGGCGGGCGGCTCTGGGCGTCCGGGAGGTGCCACTGCTGGGTGGCCGCGGGGTTGTACGTGAACCGGTCGCCGCCGTCCTGGGGCGCGGCGTTCGGGTCGGGCCAGCCGGCGCCCTCGGGGGGCGTGCCCGCGGCGGGCCAGCCGCCGGGCGCCGCCGGGTCGGTGGTGCCGGGCGCGGCGGTGATCCGCGGCGGCACATAGCCCTGGCCGGGGGCGGCGAGCGGGCTGTCGGCGGAGGCCAGGAGGGCGTCGATGCCGCCCTCGGGCAGCTCGACGAAGGCGGTGGCGCCGTCGTCGTACTCGCCCTGGGGCAGCGGGTCCCAGCGGCCGTTGCCGCGGGGCGCGCCCTCTCCGTGCCGGTCGTCGGTCACGACAGCGCCCTCCCCAGTGCTCGTCGGGCCAGCGCGGCGACGGTGCGCCGCAGGTGCAGAACGGCGGGCGGGTGCTGGGCGACGGTCCCGTCCTCGGCCGGGGCCGGGTCGGGGATGCAGGCCGCGGCGACGTACTCGCCGAAGGCCTGCAGGGCCTCGGGGACGACCGCGCGGTTGTTGTCCCAGTCGATCAGCTGGGCGACCCACTGCTCGGCCTCCAGAGGCCGCAGCGGCATCGGCGCTATGGCGCCCACCGCGCAGCGGATGCCGCGCCGGGCCGGGTCGAGGACGACCGCGACGGACGCGAGGGCCCGCCCGGGGCCGGTGCGCCCGGTGGCCTTGAGGAAGACCTGCGGGGCGTGCAGCAGCGGCACGCGCACGTAGCCGATGAGTTCACCGGCGCGCAGCGTGTCCACGCCCGCCAGCAGGTGCGACACCGGGATCTCGCGGCGGGCCCCGCCCGGGCCCGCGATGATCAGGGTCGCCTCGAGGGCGGCGAGGACCGGCAGCGCGTCACCGGTGTGGGACGCGGAGGCGACGTTGCCGCCGAGGGTGCCGGCGTTGCGGATCTGCGGCGGGCCGGCGGCGCGCGCGGCGGCCGCGAGCGCCGGGATCAGGGCGGCGAAGTCGGGGCGGCCCATCCGCGCGTGGGTGAGTCCGGCGCCGAGCAGGGCGTGCCCGTCCTGGTACTGCCAGCCGCGGATCTCACTGATCTTGCCGAGGCCGACCAGGGCGGCGGGCCTGAGCTGCCCGGAGTTGACGGCGGCCATGAGGTCGGTGCCGCCCGCGACGGGCACGGCGGCGGGCATGGCGGTGAGCGCCGCCACGGCCTCGTCCAGCGTCGTGGGCAGCGTGACGGCCTGCGCCGCCTGCGGTGCGTGCGTGGTCAAACCGGCTGCCCCTTCCCGCTGCCCCACCTGGTCCCACCTGTGCTGCCGTACGGTACGTGCTGACAGGGCGGACGTGGCAACTCTGGCACATCTTCCCAGGGCACGCGGACACGGGTCCGCTAGGAGGCATTCGCCCACCTCATCGGGGAGATGGTCCGTTTTGGCACGGCATCACCGATGAGTGCCGATTGACACTCTTCGGTGATCCGCTGCCGGTTTTTCCCCTGTCTGTTCGCCCGGGGCGGTCACCTGTGCGGAGGCGGTCCGTCGATCGGGCGGCCGAGGACCCCGGGGCGCCGCTGCCACGGCCGGGGCCCGGTGGGCGGCCGGTAGGCGACGCCCAGGGCGTCCAGGCGCGCGTAGTGCGCGGCCATCCGCCGCTCGAAGCCGGCGAAGTCGCGCTCGGCCGGGGCGGGCAGGGCGCTCCAGGCGACCTCGGCGAAGGCCGCCAGGCGCGGGAACATCTGGTAGTCGACGCGCGCGGCGTCCTCCATCACCTCGGTCCACACGTTGGCCTGAGTGCCGAGCACGTGCCGGGCCTCGTCCCGCGTCAACTCCCCCGGCACCGGCTCGAACCGGTAGACGTCCTCCAGGGTGCGCACGTACCCGATCGGCACCGGCTCGTCGGCGCCGCCGTCCTGCCGGTGGTCCAGGTACACCTGCTGCTCGGGGCACATGACGACGTCGTGTCCCGCGCGGGCCGCCGCGACACCGCCCGCGTAGCCGCGCCAGGACGACACGGCGGCGCCCGGTGCGAGCCCGCCCTCCAGGATCTCGTCCCAGCCGATGAGGCGGCGCCCGCGCGCGGAGAGCCATCGGTCGAAATGGCCGATGAACCAGGCCTGGAGACCGTCCTCGTCCTTCACCCCGAGTTCCCGGACGCGCTTCTGGGCGGTGGGCGAGGCGCGCCACTGGTCCTTCAGGCATTCGTCGCCGCCGACATGGACGAACGCGCCGGGGAACAGTTCCAGGACTTCCTCGAACACCCCCTCGTAGAAGCGCAGGGTGCTGTCAGTGGGGGCGAGTACGTTCGGAGAGATCCCCCAGGTGTCCCAGACGGAGAGGGCGGTGGTGTCGATGACGTCGGTGTTGCCGAGTTCCGGGTACGCGGCGATCGCGGCCTGGGAGTGGCCGGGCACGTCGATTTCGGGGACGACGGTGATATGCCGCTCGGCCGCGTACGCCACGATCTCGCGGATGTCGTCCTGGCTGTAGAAGCCGCCGTGCGGCTTCTCCTCCCAGAGCGGCGAGGCGCGATGGCCGAATTTGGTGCGCGCCCGCCAGGCGCCGGTCTCCGTGAGCCGCGGGTACTTCCGGATCTCGATACGCCAGCCCTGGTCGTCCGTCAGATGGAAGTGGAAGACGTTGAGTTTGTGGGCGGCCATCAGGTCCAGGTGGCGCAGGACACCGTCCTTGGGCATGAAGTGCCGGGCGACGTCCAGCATGAGTCCGCGCCAGCGGAATCGGGGCGCGTCCTCGACGGTCGCAGATTCCAGGACGGGAAGGGCGCCGGGGCGGACCGGAGCGCGGCGGAAGGCGTCCGGGCCGAGGAGCTGACGCAGGGTCTGGGCACCCCAGAAGACGCCGGCGGCGTCCCCGCCCCGGATCTCCACACCGTCGTGCGCGTCGGTGCGCAGCCGGTACGCCTCGGCGCCCAGGGTGCCGTCCAGGAGCAGCCGGATACCGCCTGGCGCGTCCGGCGGCCCAGGTCGCAGGGGCAGGCCGTACGCCGCGCCGAGCGTGGCGCGCAGCCGGCGTTCGGCGGTCCCGGTGCCGTCGGCGGCCCAGAGGGTGGTGTCGGCGCCGAGCGTGAGGGTGCCGTCGCGCGGGCCCTCGGTCGCGCGCGGCGCGGGAATCAGTTGCCGAGCGGAAGTCACATCAGTCCTTTACCGCCCCGCCCAGCCCCGACACCAGTCGCCGCTGTACGAGGACGAAGAAGATCAGCACCGGAATCGTCATCACCGTGGACGCCGCCATCACCCCGCCCCAGTCCGGCTCGTCGGGCTTGTAGAAGACGAGCAGGGCCATCGGAAGGGTCGACTGGGAGGTGTCGCTGATGATGAACGACTTGGCGAACAGGAAGTCGTTCCAGGCGGAGATGAAGGAAAACACGCTCGTGGCCACGAGGCCCGGGAAGACCAGGGGGAAAAGGATCTGCCACAGGAATCGCGACCGGCTCGCCCCGTCGAGCGCGGCGGCCTCCTCCAGGGCCTCCGGAACGGCCTTCACAAACCCCCGCAGCATCCAGATCGCGAAGGGCAGCGAGAAGGCGATGTGGGGCAGGATCAGCGACCCCAGGGTGTTCAGCTGGCCGAAGTCCCGCATGAGGAAGAACAGCGGGATCGTCAGGGCCTCGACGGGCACCATCTGGGCCACCAGAAACATGATGAGCAGGGTGGTCCGGAAGCGGAACCGGAATCGTGTGACGGCGGTCGCGGCGAGAAAGGCGATGAGCGCCGAGACGACCACGACCGTGCACGCGACGACGAGGCTGTTGACGAAGTAGCGGCCGAATTCGTTCTGCTCGAAGACCCTCCGGAAGGAATCCAGGGAGGGCGACAGGGTCCACGGCCGGGGCTCGGTGGACTCGATCTCCCCGGCCGGTTTGAAGGCGCCGAGCACCATCCAGTAGAGCGGGAAGGCCACCGCCACGGCGATCAGCAGCGCGGTGGTCTCCGCGAGCAGCCGCCAGGGACGCCGTACGAGACGCCTCGCGCTCATCGGCCTCACAGTTCCTCTCCCTGCCGGCGCAGCAGCCGCAGGTACACGAGCGTGACCGCCAGCAGGAGCAGCAGCATCACGACGCCGATCGCCGAGCCCAGGCTGTACTGGGAGGACGCGAACGCCTTCTGGTAGGCGTACACGTTCAGCACCAGGTTCTGGCCGGCGATACCGCCGCCGTTGGTCATGACGTAGATCTGGGTGAAGACCTTGAAGTCCCAGATCACCGACTGGATGGTGACGACGACCAGGATCGGCCGGAGCATCGGCGCGAGCACCGAGCGCCAGATCCGCCACTGCGAGGCGCCGTCCAGGGAGGCCGCCTCCAGCACCTCGGACGGGACGGCCCGGATGCCCGCGTAGACCGTCACCATGACGAACGGGAAGGAGCACCAGACCACTTCGAGCAGCACCAGGAAGAAGGCGCTGAAGCGTCCGTACGTCCACGAGTGGTCGCCGAGCCCCAGCAGCCGGTTGACGGGCCCGAAGTCCGGGTCGAACAGGAACAGCCAGACCGTCGACCCGGTGATGGCCGGGGTGGCCCAGGCGCCGAGCGCGGCCAGCATCAGCGCCAGCCGCGGCACGGCCCGCACCCGGGTCAGCAGCACGGCGAGCGCGCAGCCGACCGCCAGGGTCGACACGACGCAGGCCGCCGCGAAGCCGACCGTGGCGATGAGCACCTGCCAGAACTGCTCGTCGGAGAACAGCTCCGTGTAGTTCCCGAACCCCTGGAAGGTGGTCGGCTCGCCCCCGCTGACCTGGGCCTGGGTGTACTCGAAGAACGAGATCAGCCCGAGCTGGTAGACGGGGTAGACGAGCAGTCCGCCGATGACGACGAGGGCGGGGGCGAGGTAGAGCCAGGGTGTCGTGCTCCGCGGGCGGCGGGCCCGCGGCCGGGCGGGCGTTTTCATCCGGCGGAGCCGAACGCCGCGTCCATCTTCTTCGCCGCGTCGCGCGAGGCCCCGGCGACGTCCTTCTTGCCGCTGATGACCTCCTGGAACATGGTCGGCAGGACCAGCGACGCGTCGATCTGGGCCCAGGCGGGCGAGGCGGGGACGAACTTGGTGCCGGCGGCGAGCGTCTCGACGAACGGCTTCACGTACGGCTTCTTCGCCGCGGCCTCACGGCGTACGTCGGCGAACGTCGGCAGGAAGCCCATCGCCTCGAACATGGACTCCTGGGTGTCCTTGGCGGCCAGCCGCTCCATCAGCTGGACGGCGAGGGTGCGGTGCGACGTGCTCTTCAGGACGCCGATGTTGTTGCCGCCCGCGAACGCCGGCGCGACCGATCCGGACTTCACCCCCGGAAGGGGGACGACGGCGTACTTGCCCTTGACCTTGCCGGCCTCCACGGCGGCGTGGCTGAAGTCGCCGCCGATGGCCATGCCGGCCTTGCCCGCGGCGAACGCGGTGACGGTGTCGTTGCCGCCCATGCCGGCGCACTTGGCGGCGGGGCAGTTGTCGTCGGAGAACAGCGAGGTGTAGGCCTTGACGCCCTTCTGGGCCGCGGCGCTGTCGATCGCGGAGGCGTACGAGCCGCCCTTGCCCTCGGCGAGCTCGCCGCCGTTGGCCCATACGAACGGCATGGCGCCGTAGGTGTAGGCGCCGCCGACCACCAGGCCGTACAACTCGGGCTTCTCGGCGCGTATCTTGCGGGCCGTCGTGGCCAACTCGTCCATGGTCTTCGGCAGTTCCAGGCCGAGTTCCTCGAACACGTCGGTGCGGTAGTACAGGGCGCGGACGCCGACGTAGAAGGGCGCTCCGTAGACCTTGCCGTCGACGGTGACGGACTGGCGGGCGGTGGGGTCGGTGTCCTTGGCCTCGTCCCAGGCCGCGAAGTCCTCGGTGATGTCGAGGAGTCCGCCGTCCTTCACATAGCCGGCGGTGTCGGTGTTGCCGTACTCCATGAGGTCAGGTGCCGACTTGGGGTCGTTGAAGGCGGCCTTGACGCGCTGGGCGCGGGTCTCGACGGGGATGTACTCGACGTCGACCTTCGTGCCCTCGTGCTGCTTCTCGAAGTCGGCGACGACGGCGTCGACGACCTTCTCCTTGGGCTTGTTGCCGACTTCCTGGAAGAGCCAGACCCGCAGGGTGCCGGTCTTCTCGTCCTTGTCGGAGGAGGAGTCGCCGGTGGTCTGGGGGGCGCAGGCGGAGACGATCAGGGTGGCGGCCGCGAGGGCGGTGGCGCCCAGGACACGGGCGGCGGGCTTCCTGGTGTTCATGGCACTCCTCCGATGAGGCGTTGCATCATGCGCAATGACGGTTTCGCTGTGCACAACACCGGGAGGCTAGGGAGTTCATGAACACGACCACAAGAGGTCTCAACCACTCTGTGACCGGCCGACGCACTCCGTGCAACGGCCGAACAGCACAAAGGCCCCCAGGATGCGCGAAACGCACCTGGGGGCCTCGGCACACGGGTCCGGGGAGGACGGGCCTACTTGTCGCCCTTGCCCTTGCCCTTGTCGTCGCCGCCCGCGCCCATGGATTCGTAGATCTCCTTGCACATGGGACACACGGGGTACTTCTTGGGGTCGCGGCCCGGCACCCAGACCTTGCCGCAGAGCGCCACGACGGGAGTCCCGTCGAGGGCGCTCGCCATGATCTTGTCCTTCTGGACGTAGTGGGCGAAGCGCTCGTGGTCGCCGTCGCCGTGGGAAGTCTGCGGCGTGGGCTCGACGAGGGTCCCCGTACCAGTCCCGCGCTCGGGCTCGAGAGTGCTCATACCGCCAAGGGTACTGAAGCTCACAGCCATCAGTTGAGCGAAGGGTCGTCCGGATACGTGGCCACCATCGCGAGCTCGTTGCGCTGGCGGCGCAGCACCTCGCGCCACAGCCGCTCGGGCGCCGGGGACGACACGTCACCGGGCTCGGACTCGACGACGTACCAGGCGCCGTCGACCAGTTCGTCCTCCAGCTGACCGGGCCCCCAGCCGGCGTACCCGGCGAAGATCCGCAGCGACCCCACGGCCGGCGCCAGCAGCTCCGGCGGCGCCTCCAGGTCCACCAGGCCGATCGCGCCGTGCACCCGGCGCCAGCCCAGCGGCGCGCTGTCCCCGTCCGCGTCGCCGGGGATCACGGCGACGCCGAGCGCCGAGTCCAGCGACACCGGGCCGCCCTGGAAGACGACGCCGGGCTCGCCGGTGAGATCCGCCCAGCCCTCCAGGATGTCGCCCACGTCGACGGGGGTCGGCCGGTTGAGGACGACACCGAGGGAGCCCTCCTCGTCGTGGTCGAGAAGGAGCACCACCGCACGGTCGAAGTTCGGGTCCGCCAGGGCGGGCGTGGCCACGAGCAGCCGCCCTGTGAGCGAGGACACCTCGGTCATGCCAGACATGATCCCGCATCTTCCCCCCACATGGGGAGGCAATGCCGCTTCGCGGGGGAACGCGGCCGGGGCGGGAGGGAGCGTCCTGGTGAGGCCGGGTCCGCCGGGGGCGGTGGGACACGGGTGTGCGCCCCGGGGCGCGGGGCCGGGCGGTGACCGCTCGTGCCCGGCGCGGAACCGTTCGTGTTGTGACAGGACTATGACGTCGCTGAGCCCTGCACGGGCTTACTCCAGGGGGGTGCGCGGCGATTACCCTTTCCCTTCTGGCCCCTGCCCAACTCATCGGAACGCGAGATACATGACCGTCAACGGCAATGACGATGTACTGCTTGTCCACGGCGGAACCCCGCTCGAGGGCGAGATCCGTGTCCGCGGTGCGAAGAACCTCGTACCGAAGGCCATGGTCGCCGCCCTCCTGGGCAGTGGCCCCAGCCGACTGCGCAACGTCCCCGACATCCGGGACGTCCGGGTCGTTCGCGGCCTGCTCCAACTGCACGGTGTCACCGTCCGACCGGGTGAGGAGCCCGGCGAGCTGGTGATGGACCCGTCGCACGTCGAGAGCGCCAACGTCGCTGACATCGATGCCCACGCGGGATCGAGCCGGATCCCGATCCTGTTCTGCGGCCCGCTGCTGCACCGCCTCGGCCACGCCTTCATCCCGGGCCTCGGCGGCTGCGACATCGGCGGCCGGCCCATCGACTTCCACTTCGAGGTGCTGCGGCAGTTCGGCGCGCGGATCGAGAAGCGGGCCGACGGGCAGTACCTGGAGGCCCCGCAGCGGCTGCGCGGCACCAAGATCCGGCTGCCGTACCCGTCCGTCGGCGCGACCGAGCAGGTCCTGCTGACGGCCGTCCTCGCGGAGGGCGTCACCGAGCTCTCGAACGCGGCCGTCGAGCCGGAGATCGAGGACCTCATCTGCGTGCTGCAGAAGATGGGCGCCATCATCGCGATGGACACCGACCGCACCATCCGCATCACCGGTGTCGACAAACTCGACGGTTACGCCCACCGCGCCCTGCCGGACCGTCTGGAGGCCGCCTCGTGGGCGTCCGCGGCGCTGGCGACCGAGGGCAACATCTACGTCCGTGGGGCGCAGCAGCGCTCGATGATGACGTTCCTCAACACCTACCGGAAGGTGGGCGGTGCCTTCGAGATCGACGACGAGGGCATCCGTTTCTGGCACCCCGGCGGCCAGTTGAAGTCCATCGCGCTGGAGACGGACGTGCACCCGGGCTTCCAGACCGACTGGCAGCAGCCCCTGGTGGTCGCGCTGACGCAGGCGACGGGCCTGTCCATCATCCACGAGACGGTCTACGAGTCCCGCCTCGGCTTCACCTCCGCCCTGAACCAGATGGGCGCGCACATCCAGCTGTACCGCGAGTGCCTGGGCGGCTCCGACTGCCGTTTCGGGCAGCGCAACTTCCTGCACTCCGCCGTCGTCTCGGGCCCCACGAAGCTCCAGGGCGCCGATCTGGTCATCCCCGACCTGCGCGGCGGCTTCTCGTACCTCATCGCGGCGCTGGCGGCCCAGGGCACGTCCCGGGTCCACGGCATCGAACTGATCAACCGCGGCTACGAGAACTTCATGGAGAAGCTGGTCGAGCTGGGCGCGAAGGTCGAACTGCCGGGCAAGGCGCTCGGCTGACCGTGCCACGCGGCGCCGGGCGGGGCGGCGCCGTCCCCGGCTGGGGGTCCGGGGGTCATCCCCCGGGCAGGCACAGCATGGAGAAGCTGGTCGAGCTGGGCGCGAAGGTCGAACTGCCGGGCAAGGCGCTCGGCTGACCGTGCCCCGCGGCGCCGGGCGGGGCGGCGCCGTCCCCGGCTGGGGGTCCGGGGGTCATCCCCCGGGCAGGCACAGCATGGAGAAGCTGGTCGAGCTGGGCGCGAAGGTCGAACTCCCGGGCAAGGCGCTCGGCTGAGGCTGTTCATGGCGAAGGGGCGGTCACCCATTCCGGGTGACCGCCCCTTCGGCGTCTCTCGCTCGAGGCGGAGCGCTTACTTGCCCTTCGCGGCTTCCTTGAGCTTGGAGCCCGCGGAGACCTTCACGCTGTAGCCGGCGGGGATCTGGATCGGGTCGCCGGTCTGCGGGTTGCGGGCGGTGCGAGCGGCACGGTGGGTGCGCTCGAAGGTCAGGAAGCCAGGGATGGTGACCTTCTCGTCGCCCTTGGCGACGACCTCGCCGACGGTCTCGGCGAACGCGGCCAGCACGGCGTCGGCGTCCTTGCGGGTCACCTCGGCGCGGTCGGCCAGCGCGGCCACCAGCTCACTGCGGTTCATGTTGTTACTCCCGTGTTCAATTGCCTTGAGGCGTGCCACGCGGCGGAGCCGCATGTCGGGCACAGCGGTGTCGATGCTGCCAGGGTCCTCGGTCGGTCCCCGGACCGGGTCCGTGGCCAGACCCTCGCGCCCAGGGACGCATCCTGCCCCTACCTGCGGCGGGAAAGCCAATCCGGCACCCGGAGGAGTCGTGAGAACACCCTTGGGAGTCACACGAAGAGAGGGCCTGAGCCTGGCCGTCACGATAAACGGCGAAAACAGGCCTCAGGTTCCGCGACGCGCCGTCACAAGGGCTTGCCGTGGTGATCCTCACAGCCCGGTCACACGTGCCGGTTACCCCGCCGCACGGGGCTTACGCCCCCGAGGAAGCGGTCGCGGCCTTGGCGGCCTCGCGGACGGCGCCGGCGACGGCACCGGCGACCTTGTCGTTGAAGACGCTGGGGACGATGTAGTTCGGGTTGAGCTCGTCCTCGGTGACCACGTCGGCCAGAGCCTTCGCGGCCGCGAGCATCATGTCCGTGTTGACGGTGCGGGACTGCGCGTCCAGCAGACCGCGGAACACACCCGGGAAGACCAGCACGTTGTTGATCTGGTTGGGGAAGTCCGAGCGGCCGGTGGCCACAACTGCGGCCGTCTGACGGGCGATTGCCGGGTCGACCTCGGGGTCCGGGTTCGCGAGCGCGAACACGATCGCGCCCTCCGCCATGGCGGCCACGTCGTCGGCGTCGAGCACGTTGGGGGCCGAGACACCGATGAAGACGTCGGCGCCGCGCACGGCCTCCTTCAGGGTGCCGGTGAGGTTCTCCGGGTTGGTGTTGTCCGCGATCCAGCGCAGCGGCGAGTCCGCCGGGGCCTGGCGCAGGTCCTCACGGCCCGTGTGCACGACCCCGTGGATGTCGGCCACGACGGCGTTCTTCACGCCCGCGGCGAGCAGCAGCTTGAGGATGGCCGTACCGGCCGCGCCGGCGCCGGACATGACCACGCGGATGTTCTCGATGGCCTTGCCGGTCACCCGAAGGGCGTTGGTCAGTGCCGCGAGGACGACGATCGCCGTGCCGTGCTGGTCGTCGTGGAAGACCGGGATGTCCAGGGCCTCGCGCAGCCGGGCCTCGATCTCGAAGCAGCGCGGAGCGGAGATGTCCTCCAGATTGATGCCCGCGAAGCCGGGGGCGATCGCCTTGACGATCTCCACGATCGCGTCGGTGTCCTGGGTGTCCAGGCAGATCGGCCAGGCGTCGATGCCCGCGAACCGCTTGAACAGGGCCGCCTTGCCCTCCATGACCGGCAGCGCCGCCTTCGGGCCGATGTTGCCCAGGCCGAGGACCGCGGAGCCGTCGGTGACGACCGCGACGGAGTTGCGCTTGATGGTCAGCCGGCGGGCGTCCTCGGGGTTCTCGGCGATCGCCATGCACACGCGGGCCACACCGGGCGTGTAGACCATGGACAGGTCGTCACGGTTGCGGATGGGATGCTTCGACGCCATCTCGATCTTGCCGCCGAGGTGCATCAGGAACGTACGGTCGGAGACCTTGCCGAGCGTGACGCCCTCGATCTGGCGCAGCTGTTCGACGATCTCGTCGGCGTGCGCGGTGGAGGTCGCGGCGATGGTGACGTCGATGCGGAGCTTCTCGTGGCCGGACGCGGTGACGTCGAGGCCGGTCACCGAGCCTCCGTGGGACTCCACGGCCGTGGTGAGCTGGGAGACCGCGGTTCCGCTCGCGGGCACCTCCAGCCGGACCGTCATCGAGTAGGAGACGCTGGGCGCCGTTGCCATGGCCGACTTCCTCTGCTTTCACCGTATAGCTGCGATCTGCCGTCCGATCGTCGCACCTACCGCCGAGTAGGAGTTAGCCGGGCTGACATTGCGAACGTATTGTTCGCCACGTCTTCTCATGAGAAGAGGCCCACGTCACATCCGTGACGTGGGCCTCCGCCCTACGTAGGTGACACCGACCCGCCATGCTCGCCTCGCGGCAAGTGGTCGCTCGTAGCGACGAAGGTTGGGCCCGGGGGCTTGGATCGAGCCGGTGTCACGTCCAGGCTAACAAACGGATGCCGTGAGGCCATTCCCTCCGGCGGTGTTCCTTCTCATCAGTCCCTGAGCAGGTCCGGGAGCCCGTCGGCGTCCGGCTCGTCGCGCTCCCCCGACACGACCGTGAGCTGCTGCGTCGCCCGGGTCAGCGCCACGTACAGCACGCGCAGTCCGGCCGGTGACTCGTCGGCGATCTCCGCCGGGGAGACCACCACCGTGGCGTCGTACTCCAGGCCCTTGGCCTCCAGGCTGCCGAGCGCCACGACCCGGTCGCCGAGCCCGGCCAGCCAGCGGGCCGCCTCCTCGCGGCGCTGCATGGCGACGACCACGCCGACCGTGCCGTCGACCTGGTCCAGCAGCCGGGCGGCCTCGGCGCGGACGGTCGCGGCGAGGGAGTCCCGGACGACCGTGAACCTGGGCCGTACGCCGGTCGAACGCACCGCCGACGGTGAGGTGGAGCCCGGCATGGCGAGGGCGAGCACCTTCGCGGCCAGCTCGGCGATCTCGGCCGGGTTGCGGTAGTTGACGGTGAGCTGGAAGCGGCGGCGGGGCCGGCTGCCCAGGGCCTCGTCGCGGGCCTCGGCGGCCTCGTCGGGGTCGGACCAGGACGACTGGGCCGGGTCCCCGACGACCGTCCAGGTGGCGTGCCGGCCGCGGCGGCCGACCATGCGCCACTGCATCGGCGTCAGATCCTGCGCCTCGTCGACGATGACGTGCGCGTACTCGACGCGTTCGGCGGCCAGCCGCTCGGCGCGCTCGCGCTGCGACTCCTCGCGCACCGGCATCAGCTCCTCGAGGCCGGTGAGCTGGTCGAGCGGGTCCAGTTCGCGTTTGCGGCGGGGGCGGGCCGGGGTGCCGAGGATCGCCTGGAGCTCGTCCAGCAGGGCGATGTCGTGCACGGACAGGCCGTCGCGGCGCAGCGAGCGGGCGACCTTGCGGATCTCGCCCGGGTTGAGGACCCGGCGGGCCCAGCGGCCGAGCCGGCGCTCGTCGGCCATCGCCGCGAGGACGGCGGCCGGGGTGAGCTCCGGCCACCAGGCGTCCAGGAACGCGATGAAGCTGTCCTCCGAGGTCACGTCCTCGTCGAAGGAGGAGCGCAGCTCGGCGGCGAGCTCGGGGTCGCTGTGCCGTTTGGCGCCGCCGGACTGCTCCCACAGGGCGTCGAGCAGCAGCTTGCGGGCGCGCGGGCGCAGCAGGTTCACGGGAGCCGTCCCGCCGAGGGCGGTGCGCCGGACCCGGTCGAGGGCGTCGGCCTCCAGCTCCAGCCGGCGCCCGAAGGCGACCACGCGCAAGCGGGTCGGGGGGCCCGCGGGCACCGGGGCGGGGTCGTCGCCGAACGCGAGCTGCCCGCCGCGGTCGCCGCCGGTGCCCCGGGCGCCCGCGCCCAGCTCCAGTGCGCCGCGCGCCGCCTTCCGCAGCACCTTGAGCATCCGGTACGAGCCCTTGGCGCGGGCGGTGGCCGGGGAGTCGTACAGCGTGGCCTCGGCGCCGTCGACCAGGGAGCCGATCGCGCGGATGGCGACCTGGCCCTCCTCGCCGAGCGACGGGAGCACGCCCTCGGTGTACGCCACCAGCAGCGGGGTCGGCGAGACGATGAGGATGCCGCCCGCGTACCGGCGCCGGTCCTGGTAGAGCAGGTAGGCGGCGCGGTGCAGGGCGACGGCGGTCTTGCCGGTGCCGGGGCCGCCCTCGACGTACGTGACGGAGGCGGCGGGGGCGCGGATGACCATGTCCTGCTCGGCCTGGATGGACGCCACGATGTCCCGCATGGTGTGACCGCGGGCCTGGCCGAGGGCGGCCATCAGGGCGCCGTCGCCGATGACGGGCAGTTCCTCACCGTTCAGTGACGCCTTCAGCTCGGGTCGCATCAGGTCGTCCTCGACACCGAGGACCCTGCGCCCCTTGGAGCGGATGACCCGGCGCCGGACGACCCGCCCGGGGTCGACCGGGGTGGAGCGGTAGAAGGGCGCGGCGGCCGGGGCGCGCCAGTCGATGACCAGCGGCGCGTAGTCCTGGTCGAGCACGCCGATGCGCCCGATGTGCAGGGTCTCGGCGATGTCGGCGGTGTTGTCGTCGCGGACCGCGCCCTCGGCGGGCTCCACGGCGGTGTAGGCGCCGTCGGGCCCCTTCTTGCCGTCCTTGCCGAGGAGCAGGTCGATCCGGCCGAAGAGGAAGTCCTCGAACTCGTTGTTGAGCCGGTTGAGGTGCACTCCGGCGCGGAAGACCTGCGCGTCGCGTTCGGCGAGCGCGCCGGGTGTGCCGACCTGACCGCGCTGGGCGGCGTCGTTCATGAGGAACTCGGCCTCGTGGATCTTCTCCTCGAGACGCCGGTACACCCGGTCGAGATGTTCCTGTTCGACGCCGATCTCTCGGTCTCGCAGGGAGTCGAGCGCACTGTCCTGCGCCTGAGCGGCCACCGGGCCCCCTTCTGACGTGCTGGGCAGCCGTCAAAGGTACGCGAAGGGGGGCCGGTGGCGCTACGACAGGCCCTGCGGGGTGCCTACACGTCGACCTGCACGAGCTTGTTCCCGTCGAAGTCGATGATCTCGACGTGGTCGATCTTGTCCGGGGACATGGCGACGCCGCCGCTGACGTAGAGCGGGTTCCTGGCCTGCTCGGTCTTCGCGTCCGGGAGGCCGTAGCCCCACTTGGGCACGGACCAGGAGGCCGCCGTCTCGCGCGAGCCGTCCTTGCTGACGAAGACCATGGAGCACTTGAGCGGACCCTTGACGCCCTTGAGCTCCAGGCCGGTCTCGGTGCCCCAGAGCTTCTCGCTCAGGCCGACGGTCGCGGTGACGCCGGTGGTGGCGTCGGTGCCGGTGACCTTGTTCTCGATGCCGGTGAACAGCTCCTTGGCGGGGTTGGCCGCCTGCACCGTGCGGTTCCCCTCGGTGCCGCCGCCTCCACTGTCGCCGTTCGTCGCGACGGCCACGAAGGGACCGCCGACGATCAGCGCGGCCGCCGCGGCCACGAGGTAGAAACCGCGCCGGCGCTTCTGGGCGCGGCGCTCGGCGACCTCGTCGACGAGCTTGTTCACCAGGCGCGGGCTGGGCTTGGCCGACAGCGAGTCGCCGATGTCGGGAGTGCCGGCTCCGGGCAGGTCCGCGAGGGCGGCCAGCATCGGTTCCATTCCGGCGAGTTCGTCCAGCTGCTGGGCGCACCATTCGCAGGTGGCCAGGTGAGCCTCGAAAGCGGTTGCCTCGGCGTCGTCGAGAATCCCGAGGGCGTAGGCGCCGACGGTCTCGTGTTCGCTGGGGCCCGGTCGTCCCTGCGTGGGGCTCATGGAGCCAGACATACCCGACCCGCCCATGCCGAATCCCTGGTTTCCCCCGTATCCGCTCATCACGCCGTCACCCCCCGCTCCTCCAGAGCCAGCTTCATCGACCGCAGGGCGTAGAAAACCCTTGAGCGGACGGTTCCGCTGGGTATGCCCAGGGTCTCGGCCGCCTCATTGACCGTACGCCCCTTGAAGTACGTCTCGACGAGGACCTCCCGGTGGGCGGGGGTCAGGTCGTCGAGCGCGTCCGACAGCGTCATCAACCACAGCGCCTTGTCGATCTCGTCCTCCGCGGGGATGACCTCCAGCGGCGACGGATCGACCTCCTGCGGCCGGGCCTGCCGGCTGCGGTGGCCGTCGATGACGATGCGCCGGGCGACCGTCACCAGCCAGGGGCGTACCGATCCGGTCGCTCGATTGAGCTGTCCGGCGTTCTTCCAGGCACGGATGAGCGTCTCCTGCACGACGTCCTCTGCTCGTTGCCGATCACCGGCGACCAGACGGAGGACATACGCAAGGAGGGGTCCGGCGTGCTCTCTGTACAGCGCACGCATCAGCTCCTCATCAGGTTCCGAGGGCTGGGACATGCGATGTCGGGCCCTCGATCCACGTTCATTGGCCACGACGGAATCCTTGCGCACGCCCACCTCCGATGTCCGGGGGTTCCCCCAGTCGGTCGCTCGACCACCCGTACGCAGACGGCGGGTTGCGTGTTCAACGTGAGGCGACAGTTTTCTTCGGAGTGACGTGACGAGCCAGACATGGCGCCACATTCCCACCGTGCGATCTTTACATTTCCGTCACATCGGCAAGATCATTTCCACGCTTCCCTACGGTGGCGTAGGTAAACAACGTGTAATCGAAATCACTTCGACGACCCGAGAACACAAGGGACATAACGGGCGGTCAGCTGCGTGCGAGGGCCGCGCGGCGACGGTGCCGGGCCACTCTTTCGCGGTTTCCGCAGACCTCGCTGGAGCACCAGCGCCTCCGCCGCCCCCGGGACGTGTCCAGGTACACGAGGGGACAATTGTCCCCTTCACACTCCCGCAGCCCCGCCCGCGCGACGGGGTCGGTGAGCAGCTCCAGGACGTCCCGCGCGAGGGCGCCGAGCAACTCCGCGCAGACGGGCGGCCGCTCCAGCCGCCGCACCAGCGAACCGTCCACGCCGCGCACGGCCCGCGGGGCGGGGGGCGCGGCGCGGGCGAGGTCGTTCACCCGCTCCAGCGCCCTGTCGTACGACGGCCAGGACGCCGGCCCGGCCAGCGCCCCGCGCACCAACTGATCCGTGCAAGCGCGTACTTCCCGGAAGCCGGTGACCCAGGAGGCGTCGGCGTGCCCGAGCGGGGTGTGCGGGGGCACGAGCCCCGACCCGGTGATCCACGCGCACAACACCTCGACGGAGACGAACCGTTCACAAGGGTGCGCGGTCGCGAGCAGATCCAGACTGATCCGCCCCGCGCCGAACCGCAGCTCGTACGCGGCCGTGGCCGTACCCGGTGCCATGTGCCTGTCACCGCCTAGGGGTCACCGTCCCCCGTCGGCGGGGGCCGGTGGATGCGTGAAGGGGCTGAGGAACCGTTCCCTCCCACAGTGCCCGTCGCCGCGCTCCGCCGGAACCCCTCGTACCGAGGCACACCCAGGGCGGCAGGGGTTCGGGGGCGGCAGCCACCGAGAGACGGCCACCCCCACGCCGGGTACAGCCCGACAGGGGCTCACCCCAACGCCCCTCACTCGCCCCCGTACTTCGCGTCGGCGGCCGGATCCAGCGCCAGCCGATACCCCCGTTTCA
Source organism: Streptomyces sp. RK62 (assembly GCF_018070255.1). Lineage (NCBI taxonomy): Bacteria > Bacillati > Actinomycetota > Actinomycetes > Kitasatosporales > Streptomycetaceae > Streptomyces > Streptomyces sp. RK62. The sequence goes on from NZ_JAGPYD010000029.1 coordinate 30,006, forward strand.
CCACCGTCTGGATCAGCTTCGGCGCCCCCAGGGCCGTACGCAGCCGGGCCATCGCCGTCTCCACGGCGTGCTCGTCGCGCCCGGCGCCGGGCAGCGCGCGCAGCAGGTCGGCGCGGGCCACGACCCACCCCGGCCGCCGGGCCAGGGCCCGCAGCAGGGACATCCCGGCGGGCGGCACCGGCCGCAGCTCCCCGTCGACCAGCACCGCGTGGCCGCGAATCTCGACCCGGTGCCCGGCAATCGGCAGCGACCGCGCGCGGCCGGGCAGTTCCCGGCACAGCAGCTGCACCAGCGGCCCGAGCCGGAAGCGTTCGGGCTGCACGGTGTCGACGCCCCGCGCCTGCAACGGCAGGGCGGTGACCGGTCCCACGCAGGCCGGCAGGACGTCGTGCCCGAGCGCGGCCAGCAGTTCGTCGAGCAGTCCGCGTTCCTCGGCCCGCGTCAGCAGGGAGGCGGCGGCCGGCGCGCTGGTGAAGGTCACCGCGTCCAGCGAACGGGAGATCGCCGCGTCCAGCAGCCGGTCCACCGGGCCGATCTCCACGGGCGGCAGCCACCGGTACACGGGCACGCCGAGCACCTCCGCCCCGCCGGCCCGAAGGGCCTCCACGAAGCCGGGCAGCGGTTCGCCGTGCAGCTGGACGGCGATCCGGCGCCCCTCGACGCCCTCCTCCAGCAGCCGGTCCAGCACCTCGGCCATGGACTCGCTGGACGGCGACCACTCCTCGGTCAGCCCGGCCGCCCGCACCGCGCCCTTGACCTTGGGCCCGCGCGCGAGCAGCTCCACCTCGCGCAGCCGGTTCAGCAGATCCTCGCCGAGGCCCCAGCCGTCGGCGGCCTCGACCCAGCCCCGGAAGCCGATCGCGGTCGTGGCGACCACGACGTCCGGGTGCCGCTGGATGATCTCCTTCGTCGCGGCGAGCAGTTCGCTGTCGTCGGAGAGCGGCACGATGCGCAGCGCCGGTGCGTGCACGACGGCGGCGCCGCGCCGCTGGAGCAACGCCCCGAGCTCGTCGGCACGGCGCGCGGCGGTGACGCCCACGGTGAACCCGGCGAGGGGTCCATGGTCGGGTTGCTGCTGTTCGTCGTACATAACTCTCGTTCCGCACTCGAGTCGTGGTGCCGGTGCCGGACGCCCGCACACGTGCGTCCGCATGCCGAGCGAGCCTGTCAACGGTGCGTGACAGGCTCGGATCGGCCACGTGTCAGCGGTGTTACGTCACACCTCGGCGTAGCTGAGCTGCGGCTTCGTCTCCGTCGCCGAAGCCGTGGAGGTCGTGGCGGGCGCCGGGCGGCGAAGGTATACGGCCCAGGTGACCGCGAAGCAGAGGCCGTAGAAGGCGAGAAAGGCGACGAAGGCGCCGGTGCCGGAACCCACGCTGAGGAAGGACTGGCGGAAGGCGAGGTTGATGCCGAGTCCGCCGAGCGCGCCCACCGCGCCGATGAGCCCCATGGAGGCGCCGGAGAGCCGGCGGCCGTAGGCGGCGGCCGCGTCGCCCTCCAGGCCGCGGGCGAGCGCCTTGGCGTGGAAGATGCCGGGGATCATCTTGAACGTGGAGCCGTTGCCGAGCCCGGTCAGGACGAACAGGGCGATGAAGGCCACGGTGAACAGCGGCAGCGACTCGCGGATGGACGCCACGATGACGACGCCGGTCGCGGCGGCCATGGCGACGTAGTTCCACAGGGTGATCCGGGCGCCGCCGAAGCGGTCGGCGAGCGAGCCGCCGAGGGGACGGATCAGGGAGCCCAGCAGCGGGCCGATGAAGGTGACGTAGGCGGCCTGCAGGGGCGTACGGCCGAACTGGGTCTGCAGGACCAGGCCGAAGGCGAAGCTGTAGCCGATGAAGGAGCCGAAGGTGCCGATATAGAGGAAGGACATGATCCAGGTGTGCGGGTCCTTCGCGGCGTCCTTGGCGGCACCGGTGTCGTTGCGGACGGAGGAGATGCTGTCCATCTTCAGCCAGGCGAGGACCACGGCGACCACGATGAACGGGATGTAGAGGCCGAGCAGCAGACGCGGGCCACCGCTGGCGCCGATCACGGCGAGACCGACGAGCTGCACGACGGGCACGCCGATGTTGCCGCCGCCCGCGTTCAGGCCGAGCGCCCAGCCTTTCTTCCGCAGCGGGAAGAAGGCGTTGATGTTGGTCATGCTGGAGGCGAAGTTGCCGCCGCCGACGCCGGCCAGCATCGCGCAGATCAGGAAGGTGGCGAAGGACGTCCCCGGTTCCATCACCAGGAACGCGGCGACGGTCGGCACGAGCAGCAGGCTCGCCGAGACCACCGTCCACATCCGGCCGCCGAAGACGGCGACGGCGAAGGTGTAGGGGACGCGGACGACGGCGCCGACCAGGGTGGCCATCGAGACGATGGTGAACTTGTCGGCGGGGGTGAGGCCGTACTCCGGCCCCATGAACAGCACCATCACGGACCACAGGGTCCAGATCGAGAACCCGATGTGCTCGGAGAGCACGGAGAAGAACAGGTTGCGGCGGGCGATCCGCTCCCCGGTGGTGTTCCAGAAGGTCTCGTCCTCGGGGTCCCAGTGGTCGATCCAGCGGCCTCCCCTGCTCGCGACGGGGGCAGTGCTCGGGGCTGTCATGGCGCCTCCACGGTCTTCGGGCTCGGTCGCCTGCGAGTGGCTGATCCCGAAGGTAGGGAGGGCGCGTTTCCGGGCTGTGGCACCCGGTGACCGGCAAGGAACGTTGCTCTCACCCGCCGGGCGGGGCGGATGAGAGGTCCCGCGAGCCCGGCCCGTACGGGCCGGTCAAGGCTGCTGCGGGGGCTGCCAGTGCGGGTTCTGCTGCGGATACGGCGGCTGCGCCTGCCCGTAGCCCTGCGGCGGCTGCCCGTACGGCTGCTGCGGCTGCCCGTATGCCTGCCCGTACGGCTGCTGCGGGGGCGCCGCGTAGGGACTCTGGGGCGGCTGGGGCTGCTGCGGCTGGTACGGCTGCTGAGGCACCTGGGGCGCGGAGTACGGGCCCGGGGCGGGCTGATGGCCGTACGAGACCGGCGCGGCGGGCTGCGCGTAGGGCGCCGGAGCCTGCTGCCCGTACCCACCGGGAGCTGCCGGTGCCTGCTGCCCGTACCCACCGGGGACGCCCGGCGCCGCTGCCGGAGCCTGTCGCCCGTACGGTCCGCTCCCGCTCGCCGGCAGATACCGCAGCCGGCCCGTCTCGTCCCGCACGGGTGTGAACCCGGCGGCCGTGAGCCGCGCGGCGAACTTGGCGTTCCGCTTGCGGGTGACGACGACACCGACGGCGAGCAGCGCCATGAGCCCCAGCCAGCTGAGGACGGCGAAGAAGGCGGAGTCGCCCTCCATGTCCGCCTTCAGGGCGGAGAAGAAGAAGCCACCGGTGATACCGGCGGCCGCCCAGTACAGGCGCTTCTCGACATGCCGGCCGGTGAGGTCGAAGTTGATGCGCGCCTTGAGCAGCTCGTGCGCGTCGGGCACGAGCGGCGGCACCGAGACACCGTCACCGGCGTCCGGGTACTGCGCCCAGTTCTGCGCGGCCCGGGCGCGGGCCTGGGGGCTGGGGTCGGGCGCGATCAGCATCACGAGGGCGTTGTTGCGCCCGCCCTGCTTCACGTCCAGATACTCGTAGCCGAACTGCTGGGCGATGAAGGCGAGATGGGCGAGCTTCTTCACCGAGGCCATCGGGCTCGTGAGCTCCACGGGCTGACCGCTCGCGATCAACCGCAGCATCTTCTGGACCTGCCGCTTGCTCACGCGTCACCCACTCCCCCACCGGACCACCCGGCGACCCCGTTCACCACCGCGACCCGGCCAGTCTTCCATGCGAATCCGCCGTCGAGGACAACGGACCCGCGCCGCCGGGCGGGCGCGGTGGCGGACGGGGACGACGTCATCCCCGGCGCCGGCCGCCGCCGCCCGACGCGGCGGCCTTCTTCTTCGTGCCGTTCTTCTTCGTGCCGTTCGGCCACAGGCGCGGGCTGCGCTTGGCGGCGATGTCCTCGACCCAGCCGACGGACACGACGGCCAGCCCTATCAGCGGCCAGACCAGGAAGAACATCCAGATCATGTACGTGGAGTCGAGCGCGGCCGAGGCCCGTTCGCTCTCCATGAAGGGCAGGTTGTAGAGCTGGTCCAGGATCGGCACCGTGGCCATGATCAGGAGGTTGTGCCACAGGTAGATCGTGACCGCGCGGTTGTTGGACAGCGTGACCAGCTTGTCCCAGCGGGCGAGCCGGCCGGGCAGCTCCTGCCAGGAGGGCGAGTACAGCAGCAGGATCACGACGAATCCGAAGGACCAGGTGGCCTGGGCGAGTGGGATGTCGTTGAGGTCCCAGCCGTCCGGGCCGAGGTGGCCCGAGGCCCACCACAGTCCGAACGCCATCACGAGCGAGGCGCCGGAGACGGCCACATAGCGCGGGATCCGGGCGAGCAGGCCCTCGTGGTGGGCGAAGCCCAGGACCCAGCAGCCGCCGTAGACGGCGAAGTCGGAGACGGCGTTGCCGGTCTCGCCGGGGATCTTCACGACGCCGGTGCCGACGACGGCCGTCAGGGCGAGCGGGGCCAGCAGCGTCGGCCAGGGGGCCCGGCGGAACGCCCACAGCAGCAGCGGGGACGCCACGACGAACCACAGGTAGGCCCGCAGGTACCAGAGCACACCGGCCGCCTGCACCGCCCAGGTCTGCTCCAGCAGACCGGACTTGGAGCCGATCTGCCAGGGAAACGGCGGCGCGCCCACCGGGACCAGGTAGTTGAACAGATGGAGGACGGCCTGGAAGCCGCCGCCGAGGTCCGGGTCCTTCGTCGGGTTCCAGCCGCCGAGGAACATCATCGACAGCACGACCGCGCTGAACACCCACAGAGGCGGCAGCAGACGCCGGACGCGGCTCTTGATCACGCCCCACGCGGGACGGTTCAGGGAGCGGGCCATCAGCGAGCCGGCCAGCGCGAACATCACGCCCATGGACGGGAACAGCACCGTCAGCCAGGCCCAGCCGAAGAGGTGGTACGCGACCACGCGGACGAGCGCGATGGAGCGCAGCAGGTCCAGATAGCGGTCGCGGCCGGGCTTCTTCGGCGCGGCGGCGGCCGGTGCGGGCGCGGCGGGTTCGGGTACGGCGGGTTCCGGTGCGACCGCGGTGGCCGTCGGCTCCGGTCCGGCCGGGTGCCCGTACGCGCCGGGGTACGGCTCGGTCCGCCAGGCCGGGTCGTTCTGCCACGAGGGCTCCGGTGCCCCGGGCCCGGAGGCTCCCTGGCCCGTGGGCTGGTATCCGTGCGTCATCCCACCGGCCTCCGATCGCCGTCACGTGTGCCTGCCGAGCGCTGCGACGGCACGGGGCCGCCGGGTGCCTCCACCACGCCGGTGCGGCGCAGCTTCTGCCAGCGCAGGCGGCCACCGGTGAGGGCCGTGATCCACGACTGGAGCAGGACGACGTACATCAGCTGGCGGTAGAGGATCTGCTGGAGCGGGAGCGAGATCAGATGGGTCATGCGCTCCTTGTCCAGGCGGAAGGCGTAGGCGGCGCAGACCAGCTGGATCGCGAGGACGCCCAGCCAGGCGACGACGGTCTTCTGGGTCGGGCCGAAGATCAGGCCGTAGATCAGGAAGACGTCGATGAGCGGCGCGAGCAGCGGCGCCAGGACCATGAAGAGCGACACCAGGGGCAGGCCGACCCGGCCGAAGCGGCCGGAGGGACCCTTCTCCACGAGGGCGCGGCGGTGCTTCCAGATCGCCTGCATCGTGCCGTACGACCAGCGGTAGCGCTGGGACCACAGCTGCTGGACGGACTCCGGTGCCTCGGTCCAGGCGCGGGCGTTCTCGGCGTAGACGACGCGCCAGCCGTCGCGGTGCATCGCCATGGTGATGTCGGTGTCCTCGGCGAGCGTGTCGTCGCTCATGCCGCCGACCCGCTCCAGCGCCGACCGCCTAAAGGCGCCGACGGCGCCCGGGATGGTCGGCATGCAGCGCAGCATGTCGTACATCCGGCGGTCGAGGTTGAAGCCCATCACGTACTCGATGTGCTGCCAGGCGCCGATGAGCGAGTCGCGGTTGCCGACCTTGGCGTTGCCGGCGACGGCGCCGACGCGCGGGTCGCCGAAGGGCTGGACGAGCTCGCGGACCGTGGCCGGCTCGAAGACGGTGTCGCCGTCCATCATCACGATGATGTCGTAGCTGGCGTTGGCCAGACCGCGGTTGAGCGCGGCGGGCTTGCCGGCGTTGAGCTGGCGCACGACCCGGACGTTGGGCAGGCCCATGGCCTCGACGATGCGGGCGGTGCCGTCGCTGGAGCCGTCGTCGACGACGATCACCTCGATGGGGTGCTCGCTCGCCATGAGGGAACGCACCGTGTTCTCGATGCACTTGGCCTCGTTGTACGCCGGGACGAGCACCGACACCGGTTCGGTGACGGGCGGCCCCCAGCGGAAGTTCTTGCGGCGCACGCGTCGGGCGTGGATGCCCGACAGGAGCAGCATCAGCACGAAGCGGCTGATGACCAGGAAGCCGATCACCGCGAGGCCGACCACGAGGACGGACGTGATGTTGTCCGACGCCCGGACGAGGAAGACCCAGGCCTTGCCCTTCCACAGGTCGGCTCCGGTGACCTGGCTGTGGGCGCTGGGCGCGTCGAGCGCCTCGGTCAGGTTCTCGAACTTGTAGCCCTCGGCCTGCAGATCGGGCAGGAACCGGTCGAGCGCCTCCACCGTCTGGCTGCGGTCGCCGCCGGAGTCGTGCATCAGGACGATGGCGCCCTTGCCGCCCTTGGGGGTGGCGCGGCGGATGATCTCGTCGACGCCCGGCCTCTGCCAGTCCTCGCTGTCGGTGTTGTTGACGACGGTGAGGTAGCCGCGCTGGCCGATGTACCGGGTGATCGGCCAGGACTCGTTGTCCATGGCGTCGGCGAACGACGAGTACGGCGGCCGGAACAGGGACGTGCGGATGCCCGCCGCGCCCGTGATCGCGAGCTGGTTCTGGGACAGCTCCCAGTCGATGCGCTTCTTCGACTGGTAGGAGAGGTCGGGGTGGTTGAAGGTGTGCAGGCCGACCTCGTGGCCCTCGTCGACCATGCGCTTGACCAGGTCCGGGTGGCGGGAGGTCATGGTGCCGGTGACGAAGAAGACGGCGTGGGCGTTGTGCTTCTTGAGCACGTCGAGGACCTTCGGGGTCCACTCCGGGTCCGGGCCGTCGTCGAAGGTGAGGACCAGGCGGTGGTCGCTCAGGCTCAGGCTCTCGGTGCGGCCGCCGCGGGTGTCGATGACGGGGCCGCCCTCGAGGATCTTCTCCGGGACCTTGTCGGAGGCGGCCGCGGGCCGCACCCGGTGGTCGGCCAGGATCTCGCTGTGGACATAGCCCCGCAGCATCAGCATCGCCATCAGGGCGACGAGGACCAGACAGGGCAGCAGCAGGCGCATGGGGACGCGGCGGCGGCGCGGGGCGGCGGCGCGGGCCCGGTGTTCGGGTGCGTGGCGACGCGAGGAGCCGCCGCGGGCTCCGTGCTCTGCCCCACGGCGGCGGGTGCGGGATGCCATCAGAAGTTGTTCTCCGGGAACGGGGCGGCGGGAGCGGAGGGCGTGCCTCCGGGCTCCTGCGCGACGGGCTCAGGGTTGCTCGGGCCGTTGGCGACCGTCCCCGTGCCGGGGTCTTCGGTGGTCGTGGGGTCGGTCGGCTCCGTGGTGGTGCCGCCGCCGTCCGTCGGGCTCGGTGCGGTGGGGTCGGTGACCGGGTCCGTGGACGGCTCCCGGTCGGGTGTCGGGTTGCCGCCGCCGGGGTTGGCCGGGCCCTTGGTGCCGGTCGGCTTCGCGGCGCCGGTCGCGGCCGGGTCCTGGGCGTCGGCGGACGCGCCGGGCGCGGTGCTGCCGGCGCCGGGCAGGACGCTCTCGCCGTCCGAGGCGGACGGGGAGGCGCCCGGGGCGACATCGGAGGTCTCGGAGGGCGCGGTCGCGGACTCGGCGGGCTGCGGCGAGGTGTCGACCTGGCCGGCCGGCTTCTCCTTGGGGCCCTCGACGGGCAGCCAGGGCGCGTCGGAGTTGCCGGACAGCAGGGTGGTCACGATGACGACGGCGTAGACGGCGCAGGCGAGCGCGACGGCCATGCCGAGCCGGCGCCAGCGACGGCTGCGGCGGCCCGTCTCGTCGACGAACACCGGTCCGTCGGAGCCCTCGGGGCCGCCGGGGGCGTCCTTGGCGGCGCGCAGCATGCCGTCCAGCTGGAGGCCGACGCCGTCGAGCTGGACGGTGACCTCGTGCGGGTCGTGGGTCGCGCCGGTGCCCGCCGTCTGTTCGTGCTCGGCCCACGGGTCGCGCACGGGTGCGGTGCGCGGACCGCCGGACGCCGCGAACGGGTCGGTGCCGGGGGCCGCGTGACGGCCGTGCCGGGGCGGTTCCGCCGGTCTTCCGACGCTGGGCAGGACCGCGGTCTCGTCGCCGTGCGCGGCGGGGCCGCCGCGCAGGATCTCCGTCTTGTCGGCGTCCGTCGAGGCACGCCTGCCACCCTGGAGTATGTCCGTCTCCCTTGCCTCGGTCCGGGAGCGCGGCCCCCGACCCGGGAGCCCGGTCTCCCCGGTCGCCGGGAATGCCTGGGTGTGCACCCCGGCTCCCCCCGCGGAAGAATCGCCCACAGACCGGTACGCGGCCTGGGGCCACTCCGGTTGGGCGTCTTCTCGCCACTTCTTCACGCGCACCCACATCCCCCCACGGGACCGTTCCGGGTGCGCACACGACTCCGAGCACTCGTCGTCGTACCGAGCCCCCACCCGGTCCGAGCGCCCCCCTTACCACACTGTGCTCAGGCGAAGAATGTAGCGCACGCGGAGGTTTCGTGGTTGCCACGTGCCAATTAATGGACGCCCATGACGCATGCGTCGGTGGCCGGAATCCATCCCTCAAGGGGTCGATTCAGCCACCCTTCCTCCCTTGTGACCTGCGCCGCCGCCTGCCGAAGGGCGATAAGTCCGGGATGTTCGAGACCGTTTCTCCATACAAGTGATACTGGCGACAGTGGGACCGGGTCCGTCAGCGGACGGAGGACGGTGCCCGGCATCGGGGGGAAGCCGACCACGGCGAGCACCGGGTTACGCGTCTTCGCCATGAGCCGCTGGAATTCCTCGTCGCCGACGGCCAGCGGCGCCGGGGCGGCGATCTCGACACCCCGCCCCTCGAACAGGGTGCGCGCCAGGGCGGTCCACTCGGGCGTACGGGGATTGCCGGCACCGGCGTAGACGGTCTCCCCGGCGAGCGCGGCCAGCGGCACCGCGTCCCGGGTGGCCAGGGGGTGGTCCTCGGGGAGGACGACGGCCATCGGCTCCAGGCGGACCGGCTGGTGGTCGAGGCCGGCCCGCAGCGCCGGGTCCAGGCCGGCGAACCGGCCGAACGAGGCGTCGAGGCGCCCGGCGAGGAGATCGGCGGCGGCACCCGTCAGACCGCTCTCGTAGCGGGCCATCAGCTCCAGCTCCGGGGCGAGTTCGCGGGCCCGGTGCAGGACCGCGCGGGTGGTGCGCAGGCCGGGCGAGTTCAGGTCCACGAGCAGCGGGCGGGCTTGCCCGAAGGCGGCGAGCAGGTCGTCCTGGGCCTGGAGGGCACGGCGGGCGTACGGCACGAGCCGCTCGCCGTCGGGGGTGAGGGTGACCTGCCGGGTCGTGCGGACGAACAGCTCGGCGCCGAGTTCGCGCTCCAGGCGGCGCACGTCCCGGCTGAGCGCCTGCTGGGCGACGTACAGACGGGCGGCGGCGCGGGTGAAGTGCAGTTCCTCCGCGACGGCCAGGAAGGAGCGCAGCAGACGGGGGTCGAGGTGGGCGGGGGCCGGCATGCGGTGAACTTACAACAGGGGTGCGTGAATCCGCGCGGAGCAGGTGTTGGACCCGGTGATCGGCGCCGGGTGAGGCTGGGCGCATGCCGCAGTCGACCACACCAAGTGCCTCTGATGCCGGGGAAGTCCGGAACATACCGAATGCCCGGCAGGCCCCTTTGCCTCCGGGGCGGAGCCGGCCGCCCGGGCCCTACCGGCGGCTGTTCGCCCGGCCCGGCGCGCTCGCCTTCACCGCCGCCAATCTGGCGGCCCGGCTGCCCATGGGCATGCTCAGCGTGAGCGCGGTCGTGATGATCGCCGGCACACGCGGGTCGTACGCCCTCGCCGGGGCCGTCACCGCGACCGGGCTCGCGGCCACCGCGGTCGTCGCGCCCTGGATCGCGCGGCTCGTCGACCGGTACGGGCAGGCCCGGGTCGCCGTCCCGGCCACGCTCCTCGCGGCGCTGGGCAGCATCTCCTTGGTGCTGTGCGTGCGGTACGGCGCCCCCGCCTGGACGCTGTTCGCGTCGTACGCCGCCACCGCGACCACGCCCAACACCGGCGGTATGTCCCGGGCGCGGTGGGCGCATCTGCTGAAGGACGACGCGGGGGCGCTGCACACCGCGAACTCCTTCGAGCAGGCCGTCGACGAACTGTGCTTCATGCTCGGCCCTGTGCTCGCGGCCTTCCTGTGCGGGGCCGTCTTCCCGGAGGCGGGCACGCTGGTCGCCGTGACGCTGCTCGTGACGGGGGTGCTGGCCTTCGCCGCCCAGCGGTCCACCGAGCCGCCCGCGCACGGCCCGGCCTCGACGTCCGGCCCCGCGCCGCTGCGCGCGCCCGGCATGCCCGCGCTGCTCGCCGTCTGCCTCGCGCTGGGCGCGGTGTTCGGGGCGACGGAGGTCGTGACGCTCGCGTTCGCCGACGAGCAGGGGCATCGGGCGGCCGCGGGCGCGGTGCTGGGGCTCCAGGCCGCCGGGTCCTGCGCGGCGGGCCTGCTGTACGGGCGGCTGCGGCTCACCGGGTCCCCCGAGCGCCGCTACCCGTGGTGCGTGGCGGCGATGACCGCGCTGCTGGTCCTGCCCGCGGTGGCCGCCGGCACCGGCTCGCTCGTGTTCCTGGCCGGCGCCCTGCTGCTCGCCGGGATGGCCACCGCGCCGACGATGATCACCAACATGGCCCTGGTGCAGCGGCGCACCCCGCCGGGCCGTCTCAACGAGGGCATGACCCTGGCGGTGACGGCCCTGCTCAGCGGCATCGCCTGCGGCAGCGCGGCCGGCGGCTTCACGACGGACCACCTGTCCCCGTCCGCCGGGTACGCGGTGCCGGTCGTGGCGGCGGGGGTCGCCCTGGTGGTGGCGGCTCTGGCACCGGTCCTGGGGCGGCGGGGCGGGCGGGACGCGTAGGACGAAGCGGGTTTTCGGACCCCGCCGGCACCCGGAGCGGCCCCGCGGATCAGGTGTGCCAGGCGCGGGGGCTGGTGTAGGGGCGGGTGCGGTCGGGGCGGGACCAGGCGGCCGTGGCGGGGCGGGCCGGCGCCGGGTCCGGGGCCGGGGCCGGGGCGAGGCGCAGGGTCAGGACCGCGGTGAAGGCGGCCAGTTCCTCGGGGCTCGGGGCGCCGCGCAGGACGCGGACCGAGGTGGCGGCGAGCAGGTCGGTCGGGGTCATGGTGGTCATGGGGTGCTCCTCCTCACTGGGGCGGGTTGCCGTGCTTGCGGGTGGGCAGGGACTCGGACTTGGTGGCGAGCATCGCCAGCGCGCGGCTGAGGGCGAGGCGGGTCTCGCGGGGGTCGATGACGTCGTCGACGAGGCCGCGCTCGGCCGCGTAGTAGGGGTGCACGAGTTCGCCGCGGTACTCCTCGATCTTCTGGCGGCGCATCGCCTCGGGGTCGTCGGCGGCGGCGATCTCACGGCGGAAGACGACGTTGGCGGCACCCTCGGCACCCATCACGGCGATCTCGTTGGTCGGCCAGGCCAGGGCGATGTCGGCGCCGATGGACCGGGAGTCCATGACGATGTAGGCGCCGCCGTACGCCTTGCGCAGGACGACGGAGACGCGGGGCACGGTGGCGTTGCAGTAGGCGTACAGGAGTTTCGCGCCGCGCCGGATGATGCCCTCGTGCTCCTGGTCGACGCCGGGCAGGAAGCCGGGCACGTCGACGAGGGTGACCAGCGGGATGTTGAAGGCGTCGCAGAACTGGACGAACCGGGCACCCTTCTCGCTGGCTTTGATGTCGAGGACGCCGGCCATGGACGCGGGCTGGTTGGCGACGACACCGACGACGTGGCCGTCGATCCGGGCGAGGGTGCACACGAGGTTGGTGGCGAACGCGGCGTGCACCTCCAGGTGGTCGCCGTCGTCGACGATCTCCTCGATGACCTTGCGGATGTCGTAGGAGCGGTTGCCGTCGGCGGGGACCAGGTCGAGCAGGGCGTCGCCGGGGCGGTCCGCCGGGTCGCCGGAGGGCTGGGCCGGCGGCAGTTCGCGGTTGTTGGAGGGCAGGAGGGTCAGCAGATAGCGGACCTCCTCCAGGCAGGTGCGCTCGTCGTCGTAGACGAAGTGGGCGACGCCGGAGGTGCCGCCGTGGACGTCGGCGCCGCCGAGGCCGTTCTGGGTGATCTCCTCCCCCGTCACCGCCTTCACGACGTCGGGCCCGGTGATGAACATCTGCGAGATGTCCCGCACCGCGAACACGAAGTCGGTGAGCGCCGGGCTGTACGCGGCGCCACCCGCGCACGGGCCGAGCATCACGCTGATCTGCGGGATGACGCCGGACGCCTTGGTGTTGCGCCGGAAGATGCCGCCGTACCCGGCGAGGGCGGAGACGCCCTCCTGGATCCGGGCGCCCGCGCCGTCGTTGAGGGACACGAGCGGGGCGCCGGCCGCGATCAGGGCGAGGTCCATCAGCTTGTGGATCTTCTGCGCGTGGGCCTCGCCGAGGGCGCCGCCGAAGATCCGGAAGTCATGGGCGTAGACGAAGACCGTACGGCCCTCGACGGTGCCCCAGCCGGTGATCACGCCGTCCGTGTACGGCCGTTTGGCCTCCAGTCCGAAGCCCTGGGCGCGATGCCGGCGCAGGGTCTCCACCTCGGTGAACGACCCGGGGTCCAGGAGCAGTTCGATGCGTTCGCGGGCGGTCAGCTTGCCCTTGGCGTGCTGGCGTTCGGTGGCCCTCGGGTCGGGGCCGGTGCGGGCGAGCTCCTTGATGGCCGCCAGTTCGGTGAACCGGTCCGCCTCGGGGGCGTCGGTGTCGGGCAGCAGCGTCTCGGGTTCGACGACGGTCATGATGCCTGGGCCCTTTCCTTCCTGTTCCGGGTGTCGATGAGGTCGTGCGGGCGGACGGACGACGGGTCGTGGGCGCGCAGCACCGTGCGCAGGCCCGGTTCGACGGCGAGGATCCGGTCCACGGCGTCGCGGGCGTGCAGCCAGTCGGCGGGCACCGGGTGCAGGGCGGCCTTCCGGTCGCCGGCGCCGGCCAGCGCGGCGGCGCCGACGTGCCCGTCGCACAGCGGGATGTTGCGTACGGTCCAGCCGGCCGGGCGCCAGGACTCGGCGCCCTCGCCCAGGTAGTCGAGGTCGGCGGCGCGGGCGAGCCCGGTGCCGAGGCCCTTCAGATACGCCTCCTTGCGGGACCACAGCCGGGCGAAGGCGGTCGGCCGGCGCTCGGCCGGGACGCGGGTGATCTCCTGCCGTTCGGCCGGGTGCAGCAGGGGCAGACAGGCGTCGACGGTCGCGGGCGTCGGCAGCGCCTGTACGTCGACGCCGACCCGGCTGCGGGCGATGGCGACCAGGGCGAGGCCGTGGCTGTGCGAGAGGGAGAACTCGGGGGCGCCCGGCAGGTCGACGAGGACGGGCCGGCCGTGCCGTTCCCCGCACTCCTCGCACCACTCCCGGCCGATGACGAGGCGCCGGGGCGCGACGCCGGTGTAGACGGACAGCACCCGGCGCAGGCCCACATGGGCGGCGACGTACATCTGCCGGTCGGCGTGCCGGCGGTAGGCGGCGGCGCGCCGGCGCTCGTCCTCGTCGAGTTCGCGGACGGGCGCGTCGCGCGGTGAGGCCGGGGCGGGCAGCAGCCACAGGTGCAGGTCCGACGGGCCCAGGTGCCGGGTGCCGCGGGCGGGGTGCGGGTCGAGGGGGTGGTTCACGGGCGGCTCCCGGTTCCGGTGGTGGGGTGGGGCGTCCGCTCGGTCCCGGTGGCGTCGGTGCGCGGGGCGCGGCGGTCGGCGACGGCCGCCACGAGCGCGGCCGCCAGGGAGATCAGTCCCCCGGCCCACAGCGCGGAGCGGGTGCCCAGGTAGTGGGTGACGGCGCCGACGAACAGGGCGCCGAGCGGGGCGCTGCCTTGCAGGATCAGGGTGTAAAGGGCCATGACACGGCCCCGGTGGGCGGCGTCGCTGCCGAGCTGGACGCGGTGGTTGGCGGCCTGCGCGAAGTACAGGGACGCGAAGCCGGTCGGGACGAGCAGGAGCAGGGCGACCGTCAGGTTCGGCGCCCAGCCGGTGGCCGCGGCGAGCGCGCCGAACGCGCAGGCCCAGCCGATGACCAGGCGGGCCGGGGGGCGGCCCCGGCGCAGGGTGCTGGTGAAGGCGGCCAGCAGGGAGCCGGCCGCGAGCGCGGCGGTGAGCAGGCCGAACGCGGCGGCGTCGGTGTGGAAGACGGTCCGGGCCATGAGCGGCAGGGTCAGTTGCAGATTGAGGCCGAACAGCGAGACGGCGGCGAGCAGGGACAGGGTGGCCACCAGGTCGGGCCGGGACCGCAGATGGGCCAGTCCCTCCACGACCCGGGTGTCGTGGGCGGCGGGGCGTGGCGGCCGGTGCAGTTCGCCGGGCCGCATGGCGCGCAGCCCGGCGACGGTGGCCGCGTAGCTCGCCGCGTTGAGGAGCATCACGGTGCCGGTGCCGGCGGCCTCGATCAGCAGCCCGGCGAGCGAGGGGCCGACGACGCGCGCGATGTTGAAGTAGGCGCCGCTGAGCGCGGAGGCGTTGGGCACCAGCTCCGGTCCGACGAGCTCGGCGATGAAGGACAGCCTGGCCGGCACCTCGACGGCGTTGGCGACGCCGAGGGCCAGCGCGAACGCGTACACGTGCCACAGCCGGGCGGCGTCGCCGGTGACGAGCAGGCCCAGCAGCAGCGCGAGCAGCCCGGAGGCGATGTTGGCCCCGGTCAGCAGGGCCCGCTTGTCGTACCGGTCGGCGATCCGGCCGCCATACAGGGTGAGCAGCAGCATCGGGGTGAACTGCAGCGCGGTGACGGTCGCGAGGGCGGTGCCGGAGTCGCCGGTGAGGTCGAGGACGAGCCAGTCCTGGGCGACGACCATCATCCAGGTGCCGGTGACGGAGGCGATCTGCCCGCCGGCGAAGAGCCGGAAGTTGCGTACGCCCAGCGACCGCGTCCCCGCGGCCAGCAGCCCCCGCGGCCCCCGTTTCCCGGCGTGGGACCCGGTCATGGACCGTCCCGCTCGGGCAGGCACTCCTCGAAGAAGGCGAGCGCGCGCAGATGGTAGGCGCGGGCGGTGCGGCCCAGGCTGATGTTGTGCCCGGCGTCGGGCTGCCGGTCGACGACCACGCGCGGGGCGGAGCTGAGCCGGGCCCGCAGGTCGTCGAGGGCGTCGGCGTCGTGCCGCCACCACAGTTCGTGCTCGGCGAACGTCAGCCGTACGGGGACGCGGACGCGCGGGGCGAGCGCGTCGAAGACGTCGGGCCAGGCGGACGCGGCCCGCAGTTCCCGTTCGGGCACCGGGCGGACGAAGTCGGCGCTGTGCCGGAAGGTGGCCGGCGGGTACAGGGCGAGCCGGCCCCAGTTGTGCTTCCAGCGGGCCCGGTCGGTGCTGGTGAGCAACTCCTCGGAGCGGGGGGCGTAGCGGTGCCCGCAGCCGGAGACGTCCAGGCCGAGCAGTCCGGGCGGCGGGGTCTCGGCGGCCAGGGTGAGGGCGAGTTTGCCGCCGAAGGAGTGCGCGAGCAGGAAGGTGCCGACGCCGGTGTCGTATCCGGCGCGGAAGTCGTCGAGCGCGGCCCGCAGGACGCGGGCCTGCCCGGCGAGGTCCAGGCCCTCGGGGAGCCCGGCGGCGGAGTCGCCGTAGCCGGGCCGGTCGACGGCGAGGACCTGGAAGCCCAGATGCGCTCCCAGCGCGCACAGGGAGGCGTCGGGCTGGGCCCCGCCGTCGAAGTACCCCGCGCTCATCCCGGCCCCGTGCAGCGCGACGACGGTGGCACGCGGTGGCGTGTCCGGGGCGCTCAGCAGGGCGGACAGGGTGTGCCCGGCGGCGTTCAGGGTGATCCGCCGTACGCGGGGGCCGACGGACAGGGACGCGGTGGTCATGGCGTTACGCCACCTCCGGGCTGCCGAACCAGTGGTGCAGGGACTGGACGAGACGGTCGATGCCGGCGGCCACGTCGTCCCGGGCGCCGTCGCCGCCGGCCGCCCAGGCCACATGGCCGTCGGGGCGGACGAGGAGGGCGGTGGCCCCGGCGAAGGCGTCGGGGTCCTCGGGGCGGGCTGTGACCACGGTGACGCTGTCGGACCAGCGGGCCGCGGACTCGCGCGGGGCGGGGTCGCCGCCCAGGTCGAGCAGGACGCCGCGGGCCGGGTGGAGCAGGTCGGCGGTGCCGGTGCGGGTGCCGTCGGGCAGCTCCAGCGGGCGCGGCGGGAGGCGGCGGCCGAGCAGGGGGTGGGTGCCGGGGCCGAGGTCGTAGGTGATGTCGAGGTGGCTGACGATCCCGGCGAGGCGGCGGCGGACGTCCTCCAGTTCCATCAGCTCGCCGAAGACGGCGCGGGCGGGGTCGGCCTCGGGGCCGCCGAGGAAGATCATGCCCTGGGCGCGGGTGTTCATCAGCAGACGGGCGCCGACGGGGTGCCGTTCGTCGTGGTAGGTGTCGAGCAGCGCCTCGGGGGCCCGGCCGCGGGCCACCGCGGCGAGCTTCCAGCCCAGGTTGACGGCGTCCTGCACGCCGGTGCTAAGCCCCTGGCCGCCGGCCGGGAGGTGGACGTGCGCGGCGTCCCCCGCGAGCAGGACGCGGCCCTTGCGGTAGGCGGAGACCTGCCGGGTGGCGTCCGTGAAGGAGCTGACCCAGTCGGCGCCGCCGCCCGCGAGGGACTCGCCGGTGATGCGTTCCCAGGCGGCGGCGACCTCCTCGAACTCCACGGCCTGCGGGCGGTCCCCGGCGGGGGTGCCGTGCTCGCAGACGATGATGCGGTCGACGCCGGGTGCGAGCGGGGCGGCCATCACCATGCCGTGCTCCAGCCGCTCGCCCAGGAAGCGGGGGCGGATGGCGCAGCCGGTGACGTCGGCCAGATACATCCGGCGGGTGGCGGGCAGCCCGGGGAAGTCGAAGCCGGCGGCCCGGCGTACGACGCTCTGGCCGCCGTCGCAGCCGACCAGATAGGCGGCGCGCAGCCGCTGTTCGCCGTCGGGGGTCGCGGCGACGATCTCGACACCGTGGCCGTCCTCGGACAGCTTGGTCAGCTCCCAGCCCCGGCGGATGTCGGCGCCCAGCTCACCGGCCCACTCCTCCAGAACGGCCTCGGTCTGCGACTGCGGGACGCCCCGCGCGCCGAAGTGGGCGTCCTCCAGGACGGTGTAGTCGAACTGGATGCCGCCGAAGTGGCCCATCGGGCTCTTCTCCAGCGTTCCGAAGCGCGGGAGCAGGCCCCGCTGGTCGAACACCTCCATGGCGCGGGCGGTGAAGCCGAGTCCGCGGGACTGCCCGGTCGGCTCGGCCAGCCTCTCCACGACCACGACCCGGGCTCCGCCCAGCCGCAGTTCTCCGGCCAGCATGAGGCCGGTCGGCCCCGCACCGACGACGATCACATCCGTGTCCACAGTGCTTCCCTCTCTGCACGCCCGAATCGATAGGAACATGTACGACTTGCCATGACTTGCGGTGTTCGGCCTCGCGTGGGATCACAGCCCGGGGTCCGGCCGTCCGAACCAGTGCCGGATCGCCGCCGTGGCCGCCCATGGGTCCGCGCCGGCCCAGGCGACATGGCCGTCCGGGCGCACCAGCAGCCCCTCGGCGCCGTGCAGCGGCGCGTCCGCGCCGGCCCGTACCGCCACCGGGGTGACGCGGTCGGCCCAGATCTTGCCGAGCCAGCGCAGCTCCGCCCGGGCCGAGTCGGCGACCAGCAGCAAGCCGCGCCCGTCCCGCAGCGCCTCGGCGACCCCGACCGGGCCGTCCGGGGTGGGGAGCGTGCCGAGCGGCAGCCGGGCGCCGAGCAGCGGATGGGTGCCGCCGCCCACCGGGTAGCGGATGTCGAGCCCGGTGATCATCGCCGCGAGGTGGTCCCGGGTGGGGCCCGCCTCGATGAGTTCGGCGAGCAGGGCGCGGGCCGGTTCCACCTCGGGCCCGCCGAGCAGCAGCTGCGCCTGGGCGCGGATGTTGGCGAGCACGCGGCGCCCGACGGCGTGCCGCTCGTCGTGGTAGGTGTCGAGCAGCGCCTCGGGGGCCCGGCCGCGGGCCACGGCGGCGAGCTTCCAGCCCAGGTTGGCCGCGTCCTGCAGCCCGAGGTTGAGCGCCTGGCCGCCGCTGGGCATCTGCCGGTGGGCGGCGTCCCCGGCGAACAGCACCCGGCCGTGCCGGTACCGCACCAGCTGCTGGTTGGCGTCGCCGAACGCGTTGAGCCACACCGGGCGCCCGGCGCCCAGGTCCTCGCCGGTCACGTGCCGCCAGACGTCGACGACCTCCGTGAACGCGGGCGGTCCGGTGCGCGGCCGGGCGGGCCGGCCGAAGGCGTGCACCATCACCCGGGTGGTGCCGCCGGGCATCTTGGCGGCGATCGCCAGCCCGTGCTCCCGGCGTTCGAAGCGCCGGTTCGGGATGTCGATGCCGGCGATGTCGGCCCGCAGCAGCTCGCGGCCCGCCGGGGAGCCCGGGAAGGCCGCCCCGGTCAGGGCGCGCACGGTGCTGTCCTCGCCGTCGCAGGCGACGACGTACGCCGCCCGCAGCCGCCGTTCGCCGTCCGGGGCCGCCACCGTCAGCTCCACGTGCGCGTCGGACTGGTCGAGTCCGGTGACCTCCCAGCCGCGCCGGACGTCCGCGCCGAGGGCGCGGGCCCAGTCCTGGAGCAGCTCCTCGGTCCGGGTCTGCGGCACCTTCCACTGCCCCGCGTACGGCCCGGGCACGGTCAGGTCCATGGGGACGCCGCCGAAGTGGCCGCGCGGCTCCCGCGGCGGGTCGCCGAGCGCGTCCAGCAGGCCCCGGCAGTCGAACAGCTCGGCCGTGCGGGCGTGCAGCGTGGAGGCGCGGGACTCCGTGGTGGGGGTGCGCAGCCGTTCCAGGACGACGACGTCGGCGCCGCCCAGGCGGAGCTCCCCGGCGAGGAACAGGCCGACCGGGCCCGCCCCCACCACGACGACCCGGCTGCCCGGGGAGGTGTCGGTGGCCATGGTCAGCGGCTCTTCTCCGCGTGGTCCCGGGCGTGGCCCAGCGTGGCCCGGCTGTTGGTGCTCAGGGCGCCCTGCACGTACTCGCGGGCGTCCTCCACGGTCGCGTCGGGCCCGAGGATCCGCTGGATGTTGTCGGGGTTGAGCACGACCGTGTGCTGGGAGGTCGCGGCGACCCCGCGCGGGTACTCCTCGAACGTCCACAGGCCGGTGTGCAGGGTCATGAGCGCCGGCAGGGTCACCTGCTTGTAGGCGATCGCGCGGTGCGGGAACGTCACCCGGTACGACTTGGTGGTGTGCGTCGAGCCGTCCTTGGCCCGGGTGTCCATCTCCAGCACCTGCAGGCCGGGCGTGGGCTCCTCGAAGCGGACGCGGGCCACGTGCGGCAGCCGGTCGACCCAGCGGTCGGCCTGGTCGATGAAGTCGTAGACGTCCTTGGCCGCGCCCTCGATGAGCACGGTGTCCTCGAAGGAGAACGTCAGCTCGCGGGTGGCGTGAGCCCGTTCGACGTTCTCCTTCAGGGCGGCCAGCTCGGAGCGGGAGTTGCGGTCGACGGCCTCGTCGATCCAGGCCAGGCCGGCCGGGTCGTCGTCGACGGCCCGGTAGTCGTGCAGCAGCCGCACCAGCGACTCGCCGCCGGGCCGCTCCTCGATGACCCAGGCGCCGCCCATCGCGGCGACGGGGGGCGTGGAGACCTCCTGGCGGAAGGTGATCCGGCGGTTGTCCGGGTCCAGGGTGCGGCGCGAGGTCCAGCTCTTGGGGGCTCCGTTGGCGGTGGCCCAGATCCGGATGCGCTCCTCGCGGGCGCCCCTCTCCAGATGGTCGACGTGGATGGTGGGCGGGAAGATCCGCGGCCAGTTCTCCACCTCCGCGATCAGCCGGTAGACGGCGTCGGCGGGGGCCGAGACGGTGATCTCGTGCGCCACCTCGCGGGTCGTCGCGTTCGTCGTGGTCACGTCCTCGTCCTCTTCTTCTCGGTGGTCGGGGGTCAGAAGTTGCCGAGGCCACCGCAGACGTTGATCGCCTGGGAGGTGACGGAGGCGGCGGGGTCGGAGGCGAGGTAGCCGACCATCCCGGCGACCTCCTGCGGGGTGGAGTAGCGGCCGAGCGGGATCTTGGCCTGGAACTTCTCGAGGATCGCGTCCTCGGTGGTGCCGTAGGCGTCGGCGTAGCCCTGGCGGACCCGCTGGGCCATGGGGGTCTCGACATAGCCGGGGCAGACGGCGTTGACGGTGACCCCGGTGGGCGCCAGCTCGTTGCCGAGCGCCTTGGTGAAGCCGACGACACCGTGCTTGGAGGCCGAGTAGGGGGCGCCGAGGACGACGCCCTGCTTGCCGGCCGTGGAGGCGATGTTGATGATCCGGCCCCAGCCCCGGTCGCGCATGCCGCCGGTGGTGAGGACCTCGCGGGTCATCCGGAAGACGCTGTTGAGGTTGGTGTCGACGACGTCCTCCCACAGCTCGTCCGTGAGGTCGGCGGTGACACCGCCGCCGCTGCGGCCGGCGTTGTTGACGAGGACGTCGACGCCGCCGAACCGGTCGACGGCGGCCTGCACGAAGGCCCGTACGGCGTCCCGGGAGCGGACGTCCACGGCGGCGCCGTCGGCCTCGAAGCCCTCCTCCTGGAGCTGCTTGACCGTCGCGGCCACGTTGTCGGCGTTGCGGGCGCCGATGAACACCCGGTGCCCGGTGGAGCCCAGCTGCCGGGCCGCCGCCAGTCCGATGCCACTGGTGGCCCCGGTGATCACTGCGACCCGCTGCGTCTGCTGCTGCGGCATGTCTGTTCCAACTCCTTTGGAGGTGATGGCTGCGAGGGGGCGCCGCCGTCGGCCGAAGGGGTCGCCGACGGCGGCGGTTCAGGTGGGGTCGGGGGCGCGGGGCGTCAGGCGGCGGCCTGCGACGACCCGCCCTTCAGCTGTCCGTTGACGGCGTCGATCAGGGCGCGCGGCGTGTTGGACTCGGACAGGACGTCGTCGTCGAGGGTGATGCCGTACTCGCGCTCGATCCGGCCGCCGGTCTCGAGCAGGGCCAGTGACTCGTAGCCGAGGTGCTCGAAGTCCGCGTCGAGGATGTCGCCGTCGAGGTCGACGGTCTCCTCCGCGCCGGCGCCCTCGATAAGGATGCGCTTGAGGTCGTCGAGGGTGAACTGCTGTGTGGACACGTGGGGTTCCTCTCGTTCGTTCGCGTGGGTCGTGGCGGGTCGGTCAGGCGGACGCCCGGACGATCGCCGCCGAGTTGAAGCCGCCGTGGCCGCGGGCCAGGACCAGCGCCGAGCGCGGTCCGGTCTCGCGCGGGCGGTCGGCCACCAGATCGAGGGTGTGCTCCGGCGCCGGGGTGACGTGCACCGTCGGCGGGATCACCCCGTCCCGCAGGGACAGCAGCGCGGTGGCCAGATCCAGGGGGGCCGCACCCGAGTAGAGGCGGCCGGTCATCGTCTTCGGCGCGGTGACGGGGACGCCGTACGGGCCGAAGACCGCGGTGATCGCCTCCGACTCGATCCGGTCCAGCTCGGGGTCGGCGGCGGCGTCGCAGAACACGACGTCGATGTCCTCGGCGTCCATCCGGGCGTCGGCCAGGGCGAGTTCGATCGCCCGGCGCAGCCCCGGCGGGCGTCCGCTGCCCGGCGCCGGGTCGAAGGTGGCCGCGTACCCGGCGACCTCGCCGTAGACCCGGGCGTCGCGGGAGCGCGCCGACTCCTCGGACTCCAGGACGAGCAGCGCGCCGCCCTCGCCGGGGACGTAGCCGTCGGCGGCGGCGTCGAAGGGCAGATACGCCTGGCTCGGCTCGTCCCGGGTGGTGAGCCGCTGCGCGGCGAGCTGGGCGACCCAGCCCCACGGGCAGATGGAGGCGTCCACGGCTCCGGAGACGACGACGGCCGTGCCCTTGCGGATCTGCCGGCGGGCCTGCGCGACCGCGTCCAGACCGCCGGCCTGGTCGCTGACGACCACACTGCTGGGGCCCTTCATGCCGTGCCGGATGGAGATCTGGCCGCTGTTGACGGCGTAGAACCAGGCGAACGACTGGTACGCGCTGACGTACTGGCTGCCCCGGCTCCACAGCGCCTGCAGCTCGCCCTGACCGAACTCGAAGCCGCCCGACGAACTGGCGGTGACCACGCCCATGCTGGAGTCGGGCAGATCCTGCGGCCGTATCCCGGCGTCCTCCAGCGCCCAGTCGGCGGCGACCAGCGCGAGGCGGGTCATCCGGTCGGTCTGCGGCAGCAGCCGGCTCGGCAGATGCTCCTCGGCCGCGAAGCCGGGTATCTCCCCGGCCAGCCGCGCCGGGTACTGGGACGGGTCGAAGCGGGTAATCCGCCCGATGCCGCTCTTCCCGGCGAGGGTCGCCTCCCAGTAGTCCTGGACGCCCAGGCCGTTGGGTGCCGTGACGCCCAGGCCCGTCACCACCACCGCGCTCATGCCATGCTCCTCTCGGGACGGGCGAGCACCATCGCGCTCTGGAAGCCGCCGAACCCGCTGCCGACCGTCAGCACCGCGTCGGTCAGCTGCTCGCGGGCGGTGACCGGCACGTAGTCGAGGTCGCACTCGGGGTCCGGGGTGTGCAGGTTCGCAGTCGGCGGGACCACGTGGTGCTCCATGGCCAGCGCCGACGCGGCGATCTCGATGGAGCCGATCGCGCCGAGCGAGTGGCCCACCATCGACTTGATGGAGCTGACCGGGGTCCGGTAGGCGTGCTCGCCGAGGCTCTTCTTGAACGCGGCCGTCTCGTGCCGGTCGTTCTGCTTGGTGCCGGAGCCGTGCGCGTTGATGTAGTCGATCTGGTCCACGTTCATCCGGGCCTCGTCGAGCGCCACCGTGATGGCCTCCGCCATCTCGGCGCCGTCCGGCCGCAGACCGGTCATGTGGTACGCGTTACTGCGGGTGGCGTAGCCCGCGATCTCGGCGTAGACGTGCGCCCCGCGGCGCCGGGCGCTCTCCAGCTCCTCCAGTACGAAGACGGCGCAGCCCTCGCCGAGCACGAAGCCGTTGCGGGTGCCGTCGAACGGCCGGGACGCCTGCTCGGGGTCCTCCCGGCGCGGGGTCGTCGCCTTGATGGCGTCGAAGCAGGCCATGGTGATCGGGGAGATCGGCGCGTCCGACGACCCGGCGATCATCACGTCCGCCGAGCCCTCCCGGATCAGCTCGACCGCGTAGCCGACCGAGTCGATGCCGGAGGTGCAGCCCGTGGAGACCACGGTGTTGGGGCCTTCCGCGCCGACCGTCCAGGCGACCTCGGCCGAGAAGGAGCTCGGGACGAGGTAGTTGTACAGGTGCGGTACGGCGTAGGTGTGGTCCACCAGGTGCAGCCGGCCGCCGTCGCTGACGGTCCGGTACTCCTCGTCGAGGCCCGTGGTGGCGCCGACCGCGCTGCCGATGGTGACGCCCACCCGGTGCGGCTCGTGGGCCGCGAGGTCGATGCCGCTGTCCGCGACCGCGCCGCGCGCCGCGACCACCGCGAACTGGGCGGCCCGGTCCATCCGGCGGACCTCCTGCGGGGTGAGCCCGTGCCGGTCCGGGTCGAAGTCCATCTCCGCCGCCACCTGGGAGCGGAACGGGCTCGGGTCGAAGAAGGTGATGCCGCGGGTGGCGGTACGGCCCTCGCTCAGCATGTCCCAGAAGCCGTCCTTGCCGACGCCGCCGGGGGCGAGCACCTCGATCCCGGTGATGACGACACGACGACCGCTCATCGGGACGCCTCCCAGGAGTAGAAGCGCTGGGCCATGGCGTCCGCCGGGGACCGCCAGGTGGCAGGGTCGTACGCCTCGATGAAGGGCTTCAGGTCCTCGCTGATGCGCACGAAACGCTCGTCGGACTTGGCCTTCTCGATGAGCTCGCCGCCGTTGTCCGCGTCGAAGTCCTGGAGGTGGAAATACAGGCCCCGGTACTGGAAGAGCTGCCGGCGCCGGGTGCCCATCAGATGCGGCATCTCGGTGTCGTCGAACGCGCCGAACAACGAGGCGACATCGGCCGCGGAACCCGGTTCCATCCGGGCCACGATCAAAGTGCTGTGCATGAACTCTCTCCTCGGAAAGGGTGCGTGGGGAAACGAAGGGCAGGCGGGCGAAAGACGCGGCGCTCACGCGGAATACGCGGGCGCGTTTCCGTCAGTCGATGCCCCGGCAGATGTGCGGCTGTTCGCGCTCGTTCTCGTCGTCCTCGCCGGCCAGGAGCCAGGCCGGCGGCTGGGGAGCGGGCGTCTCGCGCCCGTCGTCGTATGTCACGGTTCGCACCTCCTCGGACGTCCTCAGTCCTTGATCTCGCAGATCGGGGCGCCGGAGGTGAGGGAGGCGCCGACCTCGGCGGCCAGGTCCTTGACGGTGCCGGACCGGTGCGCGGTGAGGGGCTGCTCCATCTTCATGGCCTCCAGGACGACGACCAGGTCGCCCTCCTCGACCCGCTGCCCCTCCTCCACGGCGACCTTGACGACGGTGCCCTGCATGGGCGAGGCGAGGGTGTCGCCGGAGACCGCGGGACCCGAGCTTCGCGCCGCCCGGCGCTTGGGCCGGGCCCCGGCGGCGAGGCCGGTGCGGGCGAGGGCCATCCCGAGGGACGCGGGCAGCGACACCTCCAGGCGCCGCCCGCCGACCTCGACCACCACGGTGTCGCGCCCCACCTCGTCGACGTCGGTGTCGGTGTCGGTGGGGGAGGTGAAGGGCTTGATGTCGTTGACGAACTCGGTCTCGATCCAGCGGGTGTGGACCGTGAAGGGGTCTGCGCTGCCGGTGAGTTCGGGGGCGAACGCCGGGTC